>NZ_JBVKCZ010000028.1:0-134275 GCF_055634335.1 Streptomyces sp. NPDC111802
CAGCCGAAGTCGGCCGCACCCTGCGGGGTGAGGAAGCCGCCGACCGCGATGAGCGAGCCGAACAGGTACAGCCAGTAGGCGAACATGTTCAGCCGGGGGAACGCCACGTCCGGCGCGCCGATCTGCAGCGGCATGATCCAGTTCGCGAAGCCGGCGAACAGCGGCGTCGCGAACATCAGCAGCATGATCGTGCCGTGCATCGTGAACGCCTGGTTGAACTGCTCGTTCGACATGAGCTGCAGACCGGGCCGGGCGAGCTCGGCGCGCATGAGCAGCGCCATCACGCCGCCGATCACGAAGAACGCGAACGACGTGACGAGGTACAGCGTTCCGATCGTCTTGTGGTCGGTGGTGGTGAGCCACTTGACCACGACGTTGCCGGGTTGCCTGCGCCGGACCGGCAGCTCGTTCTCGTACGAGTCCTCAGCTGCCGCGGCACCCTGGGGTTCGTTGAGGATGCTCACAGGTTGTTCGTCTCCCGGTTCTTCTCGTGGCTCGTCTGCGCGATGCCGGCGGGAACGTAACCGGTCTGCCCCTTCTTGGCGAGGTCCTTGAGGTGCTGCTCGTAGCGCTCGGGGGAGACGACCTTCACGTTGAACAGCATCCGGGAGTGGTCGACGCCGCAGAGTTCGGCGCACTTGCCCAGGAAGGTGCCCTCCTTGTTGGGGGTCACCTCGAAGGCGTTGGTGTGGCCCGGGATGACGTCCTGCTTCATCAGGAACGGCACCACCCAGAAGGAGTGGATGACGTCACGCGAGGTGAGGACGAAGCGGACCGTCTTGCCCTTGGGCAGCCACAGGGTGGGACCCGGGTTGCCCGTCTGCGGGTTCCGGGTACCGGGGGTACCGCAGTCGTAGACACCGCCGGCGTTCGCCGGGAAGTCTTCCTTGAACCGGGTCGGGATCGCGTCCAGTTCCTTGGCCGTCTTGGCGTCGCCGGTCGAGCCTTCGACGTCCGCGACCATGTTGAAGCACCAGCTCCACTGGAAGCCGACGACGTTGACGGTGACGTCGGGCTTGTCCTTGAGGCTGAGGATCTTCGACTCGTCGCGGGCCGTGAAGTAGAACAGGACCGAGACGATGATGAGCGGGACCACCGTGTACAGCGCCTCGATCGGCATGTTGTACCGGGTCTGCGGAGGTACCTCGACCTTGGTGCGGCTGCGCCGGTGGAACATGGCGCTCCACAGGATCAGCCCCCACACCAGCACGCCAACGGCGAGCGCAGCCGCCCAGGAACCCTGCCACAGGGAGAGGATCCGCGGAGCCTCTTCCGTGGTCGGGGTGGGCATACCAAGGCGGGGGAAGTCTTCCCAGTTGTACGAGCAACCGGTGGCTGTCGCCAGGACCAGGCCCGCGGTCATTGCCTGCAGCAGCTTCCGCCGCATCGGGCGCCGCGGCGAGCGGTCGGAGCCGTTGGGACTCACGTAGCGCCTTCCCGAGAGTCTCGCCCGCGCGGATCGGCTGCGGCCTGGCCTTCTCGCTGGTCGGTCGCCGCCCTGCGTCGGGCAGGGGTTTGGATGTTTATGCGGACCAAACCCTACTGGACGCTATTTGGGGTCGCGCGAGGAGGGGTGCCTACTAGCTCGGGTGGTTCGCTGGATTGGCGGGTGCGGGCTCGTTGTGGCTGATCGCGCCCCGCGGCGGAGCCGCTGATGTCACCGCCCGCGCCCCTTTGGGGGCGCCCGGGAGCCGGACGTTCTAGCGTTGCTGTGTGGCTTACTTCGACGCTGCTTCCAGCGCTCCGCTTCATCCTGTTGCACGGCAGGCACTGCTGGCCTCCCTCGATGAGGGGTGGGCTGATCCCGCCCGTCTCTATCGGGAAGGGCGGCGGGCGCGGTTGTTGCTCGATGCGGCTCGGGAAGCAGCCGCTGAGGCTGTGGGCTGCCGACCGGACGAGCTGGTCTTCGCGTCGTCCGGCACTCGGGCCGTGCACTCAGGGATCGCCGGGGTGTTGGCCGGGCGCCGTCGCGTCGGGCGTCACCTGATCGTGTCCGCGGTCGAACACTCCTCGGTGCTCCATGCGGCCGACGCGCACGAGGCCGACGGGGGGTCGGTCACCCAGGTCGCGGTGGACCGTGCGGGGACGGTGAGCGTGCAGGGCTACGCGGACGCCCTGCGCCCGGACACCGCGCTCGCGTGTCTCCAGTCGGCCAACCACGAGGTGGGGACCGAGCAGCCGGTGGCCGACGTGGCCGCCCTGTGCCGGGAGGCCGGGGTGCCGTTGCTGGTCGACGCGGCGCAGTCACTCGGGTGGGGGCGCGTCGAGGGCGACTGGTCGGTGGTGACCGGGAGTGCCCACAAGTGGGGCGGTCCGTCGGGGGTCGGGTTGCTCGTGGTGCGCAAGGGCGTGCGGTTCGCCGCGCAAGGGCCCTCGGACGAGCGGGAGTCGGGGCGGGCGGCCGGGTTCGAGAACATCCCGGCGATCGTCGCCGCGGCGGCCTCACTGCGGGCCGTACAGGCCGAGGCGGTTCAAGAGGCGGCACGGCTGCGGGAGTTGACGGAGCGGATCCGGGCGCGGGTGCCGCAGCTGGTGCCGGATGTGGAGGTGGTCGGCGATCCGGTGCGCCGGCTCCCCGGCATCGTCACCTTCTCCTGTCTCTATGTCGACGGGGAGACACTGCTGCACGAGCTGGATCGTTCGGGGTTCTCGGTTTCGTCCGGTTCATCCTGTACGAGCAGCACACTGACGCCCAGCCATGTGCTCAGGGCGATGGGGGTACTGAGCGAGGGGAACGTGCGTGTGTCCCTGCCGTCCGGGACGGCGGCGGAGGATGTCGAGCGGTTCCTGGAGGTGCTGCCGGGGGCGGTGGCGGGGGTGCGGGAGAAGCTCGGAGCGCCGGTCACCCGGGCGGTCGTGCGGGAGGACGACGTCCTCGTCGTTGATGCCGTGGACAAGCTGTGCCCGATCCCCGTCATCGAGCTCGCCAAGGTCATCGGCGAGGTCCCGGTGGGCGGCACGGTCCGGGTCCTCGCGAACGACGAGGCGGCGCGACTGGACATCCCGGCGTGGTGCGAGATGCGAGGACAGCAGTACGTGGGCGAGGAACCGGCGGAGAAGGGAACGGCATATCTTGTCCGCCGGGTGATCTGACCCCCGCAGGGCGCGCGGAATCAGCTCAGGTGCGTCCGAACCTCTTCTCCCGCGTCATGCCCGTACGCCTTGGTGAACCGGTCCATGAAGTGCGCGCGCCGCAACTGGTACTCCTGCGTGCCCACCGTCTCGATGACGAGCGTCGCCAGCATGCAGCCGACCTGCGCGGCCCGCTCCAGGGACACGCCCCACGCCAGCGCCGACAGGAACCCGGCGCGGAAGGCGTCGCCGACACCCGTGGGGTCGGCCTTGCGCTCCTCCTCGGGGCAGCCGACCTCGATCGGGTCCTCGCCCTTGCGCTCGATGCGTACGCCTCGCGAGCCGAGGGTGGTGACCCGGTGGCCGACCCTGGCCAGGATCTCCTCGTCCGTCCAGCCGGTCTTGGACTCGATGAGCCCCTTCTCGTACTCGTTCGAGAAGAGGTAGGTCGCCCCGTCCAGCAGTATCCGGATCTCGTCGCCGTTCATACGGGCGATCTGCTGGGAGAAGTCGGCCGCGAAGGGGATCGCGCGGGAGCGGCACTCCTCCGTGTGGCGGAGCATGCCCTCGGGGTCGTCGGCGCCGATGAGGACCAGGTCGAGGCCGCCCACGCGGTCCGCCACGGTCTTCAGCTCGATCAGCCGGGCCTCGCTCATCGCGCCCGTGTAGAAGGAGCCGATCTGGTTGTGATCGGCGTCGGTGGTGCAGACGAAGCGGGCGGTGTGCAGGGTCTCGGAGATGCGGACCGAGCCGGTGTCGACGCCGTGCCGGTCCAGCCAGGCCCGGTACTCGTCGAAGTCGGAGCCCGCGGCGCCGACCAGGATCGGCTTCGTACCCAGTTGGCCCATGCCGAAGGCGATGTTCGCGCCTACGCCGCCCCGGCGTACGTCCAGGTTGTCGACCAGGAAGGAGAGCGAGACCGTGTGCAGCTGGTCCGCTACGAACTGGTCGGCGAACCGGCCGGGGAAGGTCATGAGGTGGTCGGTGGCGATGGAGCCGGTGACTGCGATACGCACGGCGTGGAGTCTCCTGCGGAGAGGTGAGGTTGACATTCCACGCTACCGTTCGTGACCGGGACACAGAAGCAGGCAAAACTACCCGATAGTAGATCTTTCTTCGCGGGCTCAAGCGTGCATACGGTGCCGCTATGACGAAATTCGAGGTCCGTGCCCCTGCTCCGGCCGACCCGGAGGTCGACCTGGCGTCACTGCTGGGTGACTGCGCGCGGATGGCTCCGCACTGGGCCGTTCCCGACCGTGTCCTTTCCCGTCCGGTCTCCCCGTCACGCATCCACGGGGTGAGCGTGCCGCCGAAGTCCGCGCGGCTGCTGGACGCGATGTCCGACTACGGGGACTGACCGGACTGGGCCGATCGGGCGACCGGTCGGCGTGCGGCGGCCGAATCGGCGCGGTTCGGCCGCTTCGGCGCGAGCTCAGGCGCGAGTTCAGGGAACCGTGCGCTCCCCCGCTGCGTCCCATCGCTGTCCCCCGTAAAGGGGATGCGGGATACGACCCGACGGACCGACCTCTTTGACAGGGCCGGGTCAGGGTCATGGGACATGTGCGCAGCCGAAGGAGCGATGCGGTGAACACCGAGCGACCCGACAACGACGACGCGGGCGCCTCCGGCAAGGACGCGGAGGAAGCACGGGCGCAGCAGGGTGCCGTCGGTGCTGAGGGGCTCGCCGCCAAGGACGGGGAGGCAGGCGGAGCTCCTGACACCGGGGACGAGAAGGCCGAAGCGGCGCGCGAGAGCGACGAAGCCCCGGCGGCGCAGGAGGCCGCTGAGGGCGGGGCGGAGACCGAGGGGCCCTCGGAGGCTCCCGACGCACCCGTCGCTTCCGCCGCCGCGGACTCCGGGACCGCCCCCGCCCCGGATGCCGAGGACTCCGCCCCCGCTCCGGACGCCGAACACGACGACACCCACGACGGCTCCCGTCGCCGCTCCCCCGCGATCATCGCCTCCGTCGCGGCGGCCGTGCTGCTCGTCGGGGGCGGCGGGGCCTATCTCGCCGCCAACGCGTCCAGCGGGTCGGACGGCGGTACGTCGTCCGGGGCATCCGGCGACGACACTCCCCCGCCGCTCCACCTCGACGGCTACACCGAGGGCGGCGGCAACGGCATCGCCCCCGGGGAGCCCAACCCCTACGGCGTCACCTACAAGGCCGACGGCGAGCTGCCGGACGGGCCCGGATCGGCGCCGGTGTACCGGGCCGGGGGCCAGGTCGGCGCGGACGAGGTGGCCCGGCTGGCCGCGGCGCTCGGGGTGGACGGGAAGCCGGTGGCGCAGGGACAGACCTGGCGGGTCGGGTCGACGGACGGGGCTGGGCCCAGTCTGCAGGTGAACAAGCAGGCGCCGGGGACCTGGACCTTCTATCGGTACGCCCCGGGCCCGGACAACTGCCAGAGCACCACCGTCTGCGCCAAGGCCCCCACCGACCAGGCGGGCGGCGACCCGGTGAGCGAGGCCGTCGCCAAGAAGGCCGCCGCGCCCGTGCTCAAGGCGGTGGGTCAGGACGACGCGAAGCTCGACGCTAGCCAGGTCATGGGCGCCCAGCGGGCGGTCAACGCGAACCCCGTGGTCGGCGGACTGCCCACGTACGGCTGGACGACCGGGGTGACCGTGAACGCCCAGGGTGAAGTGGTGGGCGGAAGCGGCCAGTTGAAGGCGCCGGTGAAGGGGGACACGTACCCCGTGCTGGACGCCGAGAAGACGCTCGGGATGATGAACGCGGCGCCCGGGACCGACCACCGCATGGGCATCGGCGGCTGCGCCAGTCCCGTACCGCTGAAGGACCGTCTTGAGGCCCCCTGCGGTGCGGAGGCCTCGGCGAGCACGCCGGCCAAGGAGACCATCAAGGTCGAGAAGGCGGTGTTCGGGCTGGCCGCGCACTATGTGGACGCACGGCAGACGCTGGTGCCGTCCTGGCTGTTCGAGGTGCGGACGCCAGGCGCGCAGGACAGTTTCACGGTGACGCATCCGGCGATCGACCCGAAGTACCTGGCCTCCTCCACGCCCTCGGAGGAGCCGTCGGGGCGGCCGAGCCCGCGGCCGAGCCATCCGAAGGACGAGCCGACCTCGGCGCCGGTCACGCAGAACGTGCCGGTGGACGGCTACACCGTCGACGGCAAGGAGCTGACCGTGGCCTTCACGGGCGGTGTGTGCTCCGAGTACGAGGTGACGGCGCGCGAGAGCGGCGACCAGGTGACGGTCAAGGTGACGTCGACCACGCAGCCGAAGGAGATCTGCATCATGATCGCCAAGGTGTTCCACAAGACCGTGCGGCTGGACCAGCCGCTCGGTGACCGCGAGGTCGTGGGCTCGGACGGCCGGAAGGTCCCGCTGGAGAAGCCGGGAGATCGGCTTCCGGAGACGTCCGGGGCCCGGTAACGGCCCACGGACACGGGAAGGCGGCGGCCCCGTCGGAGGGGGTCGCCGCCTTTCTGCGTGGGGGCGGGGCTCAGCTGAAGGAGTCGCCGCAGGCGCAGGAACCCGTCGCGTTCGGGTTGTCGATCGTGAAGCCCTGCTTCTCGATCGTGTCCACGAAGTCGATGGACGCGCCGCCCAGGTACGGGGCGCTCATACGGTCGGTGACGACCTTGACCCCGCCGAAGTCCTTGACGACGTCGCCGTCGAGCGAGCGCTCGTCGAAGAAGAGCTGGTAGCGCAGGCCGGAGCAGCCACCGGGCTGAACGGCGACACGCAGCGCGAGGTCGTCGCGGCCTTCCTGGTCGAGCAGGGCCTTGACCTTGGCCGCGGCGGCGTCACTGAGGATGATGCCGTCGGTGGCGGTGCTGGTCTCGTCCGATACGGACATCTACATCTCTCCCGGGTTGTACGGAGACTGCTTGCCGACGGTTGCAACCGGCGGGGCCGCGGATTCATTCCGGGCCGGGCGCTTGTCTTTCGGTTCTCTTCATGCTCGCACACGGTGCGCTCAGCGGAAAACGCCTCATTCGGGAATACCCGAGCCCGCACCGGGATTCACGTCACATCGACATGATGGCCGTCGTCAAACTGACGTGAACCGGTTATGATAGATAACGTCAATTCGACGAGAAGTCGATGAAGGTGTCCCGCTTGACCCGCCGGGTCCGGATCCTCCGGTCCCGGCGAGCCGCAGAACAGAAAGGGTGCGTGTCGTGACCACCGCCCAGACCCAGGAGCTCGACGTACAGCCGACGCCCCTCGCCCTGCTGCTCCTCGGCCGCGAGGCCGACCCGAGGAGCGAGCGCGGCGTCGAGTGTCCCGGCGACCTTCCCTCGCCGTCCGACCCGGACCTGGTCGAGCGCGCCCGCGCGGCCAAGGAGAAGCTCGGCAGCAAGGTCTTCGTACTCGGCCACCACTACCAGCGCGACGAGGTCATCCAGTTCGCGGACGTGACCGGTGACTCGTTCAAGCTGGCCCGGGACGCGGCGGCGCGCCCGGAGGCCGAGTACATCGTGTTCTGCGGTGTGCACTTCATGGCCGAGTCGGCGGACATCCTGACGTCCGACGACCAGAAGGTGGTCCTGCCCGATCTCGCCGCCGGCTGCTCGATGGCCGACATGGCGACGGCCGAGCAGGTCGCCGAGTGCTGGGACGTGCTGACCGAGGCGGGCATAGCCGAGCAGGTCGTCCCCGTCTCGTACATGAACTCCTCCGCGGACATCAAGGCGTTCACGGGCAAGCACGGCGGCACGATCTGCACCTCCTCCAACGCCAAGCGGGCGCTGGACTGGGCCTTCGAGCAGGGCGAGAAGGTGCTCTTCCTGCCCGACCAGCACCTCGGCCGCAACACCGCCGTCCGCGACATGGGCATGTCCCTGGAGGACTGCGTCGTCTACAACCCGCACAAGCCGAACGGCGGGCTGACCGCCGACGAGCTGCGTGCCGCGAAGATGATCCTGTGGCGCGGCCACTGCTCGGTGCACGGCCGCTTCAGCCTCGACTCGGTGAACGACGTGCGTGAGCGCATCCCGGGCGTGAACGTCCTGGTGCACCCCGAGTGCAAGCACGAGGTCGTGGCCGCGGCGGACTACGTCGGCTCGACGGAGTACATCATCAAGGCCCTGGAGGCCGCGCCGGCCGGCTCCAAGTGGGCCATCGGCACGGAGCTGAACCTGGTCCGCCGGCTGGCGAACCGTTTCGCGCCGGAGGGCAAGGAGATCGTCTTCCTCGACAAGACGGTCTGCTTCTGCTCGACCATGAACCGCATCGACCTCCCCCACCTGGTCTGGACCCTGGAGTCGCTGGCCGAGGGCAACCTGGTCAACCGGATCGAGGTCGACAAGGAGACCGAGGCGTTCGCGAAGCTGGCGCTGGAGCGGATGCTGGCGCTGCCGTAGGCCGTACGGCGCTCTGGGCGTTCTGGGCGTTCTGGGCGTTCTGGGCGTTCTGGGCGTTCTGGGCGTTCTGGGCGTTCTGGGCGTTCTGGATAACGGGAAAACGGCGGTGGCCGGGTCCCGAACCGTACTTCGCGGTTCGGGACCCGGCCACCTCGGGTCGTGCGATCAGACCGACGCGGGCTCCGTCTCGTCCGAGGAGGCCGCCTGGGCCTCGGTCTCCGACTGCCCGGTCAGCCCCGCCCGCTTCGCCCGCTTCGCCGCCCGCTTCTTCGCCCGGCGCTCCTTGCGGAGCTCCAGCATCGCGTAGAGGGTCGGGACGAGGAGCAGGGTCAGCAGGGTCGAGGTGATCAGGCCGCCGATCACCACCACCGCCAGCGGCTGGGCGATGAAGCCGCCCTCGCCGGTGACGCCCAGGGCCATGGGGAGCAGGGCGAAGATCGTCGCCAGTGCGGTCATCAGGATGGGGCGCAGACGGTGGCGGCCGCCCTCGATCACCGCTTCCACGACGCCGTAACCCTGCTTGCGGTACTGGTTGATCAGGTCGATCAGCACGATCGCGTTCGTCACCACGATGCCGATCAGCATCAGCATGCCGATCATCGCGGGGACGCCCATCGGGGTGCCGGTGGCGATCAGGAGGCCGATCGCGCCGGTCGCGGCGAACGGGATCGAGACCAGCAGGATCAGCGGCTGGACCAGCGAACGGAACGTTGCGACCAGCAGCATGAAGACGATCGCGATGGCCGCCAGCATCGCCAGGCCCAGGTTGACGAACGCCTCGTCCTGGTCCTCGGAGACACCGCCGATCGAGGCCGTCGCGCCCGCCGGGAGGGTCAGCTGGTTGATCTTGGACTGGAGGTCCGCGCTCACCGCGCCCGTGTTGTCACCGGTCGGCTTCGCGGTGATCGTGGCGGCGCGCTGACCGTCGATCCGGGTCATCGAGACCGGGCCGTCCACCAGCTTCACATCCGCGATGTCGCCCAGCTTCACCGGGCCCAGGCGCAGGTCCTGAAGCTGCTTCAGCGTCGTCGCCGGCTTGGCCGACTTGATGACGACGTCCCGCTCGGTGTCGTCGAGGGTCGCCTGGGCCGCCGTGTTGCCACGGACCGCCTGGGCCACCGCCAGGCCGAGGGTCTGGTCGTTGAAGCCCGCCGCGGCCGCCTTGTCGTTGGCCTTGACCGAGATCCGCGGCACGCTCTGCGCCAGGTCGCTGGTGACGTCCGTGACGTCGTCCAGTCCGGCCACCGCCTCACGGACCTGCTCGGACGCCTTGCGCAGCACGTCCCCGTCGGCCGCCTTCACGACGACGCTCAGGTCCTGGGCGCCGAAGCCGTCACCGGCGGCGATCGTGGTGGTGCCGATGCCGTCCAGCTTCTTCAGGCCGGACTCGATACGGCCCTGTACGTCGTCGTAGGACGCCGAGTCCTCCAGCATCACCTGGTACGACGCCTGGTTGGTGTCGGTGCCGCCGCCGAAGGCCGCCATGAAGCCGGACGAGCCGATCGTGACCTGGTAGTCCTTGACGCCCTTGGTGTCGGCGAGCAGTTGCTCGACCTTCTTCGCCTGCTCGTCGGTCGCCGCGAGGCTGGTGCCCGGCTTCAACTCCTGCTTGACGGTGAGGACTTCCTGCTCGCCCTGGTCGAAGAAGTTCGTCTTCAGCAGCGGCGCCATGCCGAACGTGCCGATGAGGATGACGATCGCGAGCAGCACGCTGGTGAGGCGGCGGCGGGTCGCGAAGCGCAGGACGGGGACGTAGAAGCGCTGGAGCCTGCTCTTCGCCTCCTTCTCCTCCGCCAGGCGGCGTGCCTCCTCGGCGTCCTCTGGCGTGCCCTTCGGCGCGCGCAGGAACCAGTACGACAGGACCGGTACAACCGTCAGGGACACGATCAGCGACGCCAACAGGGCCGCCGTCACGGTCAGGCTGAACGAGCCGAACAGCTGGCCCACCATGCCGCCGACCAGGCCGATCGGCAGGAACACGGCCACCGTGGTGAGCGTGGACGACGTCACCGCGCCGGCGACCTCGCGGACCGCCTTGAGGATGGCGTCCTCGCGCTCCTCGCCGTAGCCGAGGTGCCGCTTGATGTTCTCCAGGACCACGATCGAGTCGTCGACGACCCGGCCGATGGCGATGGTGAGCGCGCCGAGCGTCAGCATGTTGAGCGAGAGGTCCCGCGTCCACAGCACGATCAGGGCCAGGACGACGGAGAGCGGGATGCTCACCGCCGTCACCAGCGTCGAGCGGATCGACGCGAGGAAGACCAGGATGACGAGGACCGCGAAGAGCAGCCCGAGCGCGCCCTCCGTCGTCAGACCGTCGATGGACTTCTTCACCGCCGGGCCCTGGTCGCTGACCACGGTGACCGCGGCGTCCGAGCCGAGGTCCTTGCGCATCTCCGGGAGCTTGTCCTCGACGGCGTCCGAGATGGCGACCGCGCTGCCGTCGCGGTCCATCGTGACGGCGACCGCGAGCGACGGCTTGCCGTCGGTGCGGGTGATGGAGTCGGCCGGGGCCTGCTCCTGCTCGACCGTGGCGACGGCACCGAGGCGGACCGGCTTCTTCGCGGACGCGCCCTCGCCGGTGATCATGAGGTCCTCGATCTGCTGGATCGAGGTGAAGCCGCCGCCGACCTGGACCGTGCGGTTGTCGCCGTCCTCGTCGAAGGAGCCCGCCGGGACGGTGGCGCCGCCCGCCTGGAGGGCCTGGGAGATGGCCGCCGAGGTCAGGCCCGCGTCCGCCAGCTTCGCGTCGTTCGGGGTGACGGTGACCTGGAGGTCGCGTACGCCGTCGACGGTGACCTGGCCGACGCCGTCGATGTCCTTCAGGTCCGGCACGATGGTCCGGTCGATCCGGTCGGCGAGGGCCTGCTGGTCCTTGCCGGAGGTGACGGCGAGGACGACGGTCGGGATGTCGTCCGTGGAACCGGCGATGACCTGCGGGTCCACATCGTCCGGCAGCTGGACGCGGGCCCGGTTGACGGCCTGCTGGACGTCCGCGACGAGCTGCTGGGTGTCGGGGCCGTAGTCGAAGGACGCCATGATCACGGCGTTGCCCTCGCTGGCCGTGGAGGTGACGCCGGTGATGCCGTCGACGGCTTCGAGGCTGTCCTCGATCGGCTCGACGACCTGCTTCTCGACCACGTCCGGGGAGGCGCCCTGGTACGGCGCCAGCACGGACACCATGGGCAGTTCGATGGAGGGCAGCAGCTGCTGCTTGAGCTGGGGTATCGCGATGGCACCGAAGGCGATCGCGATGATCGACATCAGGCCTATCAGGGCACGTTGGGCGAGGCTGATTCGGGACAGCCAGGACATGGGTCAGGGTCTCTCTTCTGTGAGCGGCAGAAGTGGGCAGCGGACGTGGCAGGGGCGTCTTGGCGCACAAGTGAGCGCCCGCCCCTACACCCTGAGCCATCGGGGAGCCGTTTTTCATAGGCCCCAGGACCATTTCCTTATACGGCGCATACTCCCGGCGCAGTATGCGCGGTCGAGCTCACTCCACCCTTGGACGTACCAGCCCGGACTCGTACGCGATCACCACGAGCTGGGCCCGGTCACGGGCGCCGAGCTTGGACATGGCCCGGTTGACGTGCGTCTTCACGGTCAGCGGGCTGACCTGGAGGCGCTCGGCGATCTCGTCGTTGGAGTGCCCGCCGGCGACCTGGACCAGGACCTCGCGCTCCCGGCCGGTGAGGGCGTCGAGCCGCTCGGCGCGGGCGGGGTCCCGGTCGTCGTCCGCGCCGTCGCCCTGGGCGAGGAAACGGGCGATCAGGCCCTTGGTGGCGGCCGGGGACAGCAGTGCCTCACCGCCGGCCGCGATGCGGATGGCGCTGAGGAGTTCGTCGGGTTCGGAGCCCTTGCCGAGGAAGCCGGAGGCGCCGGCGCGCAGCGACTGCACCACGTAGTCGTCGACCTCGAAGGTGGTCAGTATGACGACGCGGACCTGGGCGAGGGCGGGGTCGGCGCTGATCATGCGGGTGGCGGAGAGGCCGTCGGTGCCGGGCATCCGGATGTCCATCAGCACGACGTCCGCCCGCTGTTCCTTGGCCAGCCGCACCGCCTGCGCCCCGTCGGACGCCTCGCCGACGACCTCCATGTCGGGCTCGGAGTCGACCAGCACCCGGAAGGCGCTGCGCAGGAGGGCCTGGTCGTCGGCGAGCAGGACGCGGATGGTCATGCGGGGTCCTCGTCTGTCAGGTGGCGTAACGCGTCTGTCATGTGGTGTGCCGCGTCCTCGGTCGTCATACGGCCGCGTCCTCGGTCGTCATACGGCCTCCTCCGCGGTCGTCATACGGCCTCTTCCGCGGCGCGCGTACGGCTCTGGAGCGGCAGGATCGCATGGACGCGGAAGCCGCCTCCGTAGCGGGGGCCGGTGGTGAGGGTGCCGCGCAGGGCGGTGACACGCTCGCGCATGCCGAGCAGACCGTGGCCGCCGCCGTCGATCGTGTCGTCCTCGCCGGCGCCGTTGTCGAGGACGGTGATCTCGACGTTCGGGCCCACCCGGACGACGCTGACCTCGGCCTTGGCCGCCGGGCCCGCGTGCTTCTGCACATTGGTGAGGGCCTCCTGGATGACCCGGTAGGCGGCCAGGTCGACGGCGGCGGGGAGCGTGGTGCCCTGGTCGGCGCGGGCGACCTCGACCTGGAGGCCGGCGCTGCGGAAGGTGCCCGCGAGTTCGTCGAGGCGGTCGAGGCCGGGGGCCGGTTCGGTGGGGGCCTCGGGGTCGCCGGACTGGCGGAGCAGGCCGACGGTGGCGCGCAGTTCGTTGAGCGCGGAGCGGCTGGCCTCGCGTACGTGGGCGAGGGCCTCCTTGGCCTGGTCGGGTCGCTTGTCCATGACATGGGCCGCGACACCGGCCTGCACATTGACCAGGGCGATGTGGTGGGCGACGACGTCGTGCAGGTCCCGGGCGATCCGCAGGCGCTCCTCGGCGACGCGGCGGCGGGCCTCCTCCTCGCGGGTGCGCTCGGCTTTCTCGGCCCGCTCGCGGATGGCGGCGACGACGGCACGGCGGCTGCGGACGGCGTCGCCGGCGGTGGCGCCGATGCCGGTCCAGGCGAAGATGGCGAGGTTCTCCTGGGCGTACCAGGGCAGGGGGCCGGCGAGCATCGCGGAGCCGGTCAGGACGGTGATGGTGAGCAGGCCGACGCGCCAGGTGGTGGTGCGGTCGGTGGTGGAGGCGACGGTGTAGAGGGCGATCACCGCGGACATGGCGACGGGGGCGCGGGGGTCGCCGGTGACGGACTCCACGAGGGAGACCGCGCCGGTGAGGGCGAGCACCGTCATGGGGGCGCGGCGGCGGAAGACCAGGGCCGCGGAGCCGAGGGTGATGAGCAGGAGGCTGAGCACGTCCGGGGTGCGCAGGGCCCAGGTGACCTCGCTCTTCCCGTGCGGGTCCACGAACGAGCCGGCCACCATGCAGGCGAGGACCCCCACCGCCAACGCCGCGTCCAGCGCCAAGGGGTGCGCCTTGAGATGCTGCCGGGCTCGTTCGAGGGTGCTCACGCCTGATTACGGTACGGCGTCCCTGCGGGGCTTGGAACGGGTGCCGACCGGAGGTTCCTCACGTTTTGACGCGAACGCCGGACGGGCCGAGAGCTCACCCCGGGATCAAGCCGTCATCGCTCAGCAGTCCCCGAACCTCCTCCAGCGTCGCGTCCGGCGACGGCAGGATCAGTTCCGACGGTTCCAGGGAGTCGTCGGGCAGCGGCTCGCCCAGTTCGCGGACCTTGGACAGGAGTGCGGCGAGGGTACGGCGGAAGCCGGGCCCGTCGCCGTTCTCCATTTCCGTGAGGAGCTCGTCGTCGAGTTTGTTCAGCTGGGGCAGGTGGCTGTCGGACAGCTTCACCTGCCCCTCACCCATGATCCGGACGATCATGTCGCCCATCGCGCCCTCCTAGGCGTGGGCCCCGGCCGTCGGCTACTGCTTGTCGAAGCGCGGGGTGTCCTGCGGCTGCTGCTGGGACTGCTGCGCCTGACCCGAGCCGCCTTCGATGGCCTGCTGGCCGCCCGACGGGCCGCCCGCCAGCTCCGCCTTCATGCGCTGCAACTCCAGCTCTACATCCGTACCACCGGAGAGCCGGTCCAGCTCGGCCTGGAGATCGTCCTTCTGCATGCCGGACTGGTCGTCCAGGGCACCGGAGGCAAGGAGCTCGTCGATGGCTCCCGCGCGGGCCTGGAGCTGGGCCGTCTTGTCCTCCGCGCGCTGGATCGCCATGCCGACGTCGCCCATCTCCTCCGAGATGCCGGAGAAGGCCTCGCCGATCCGGGTCTGGGCCTGGGCCGCGGTGTACGTGGCCTTGATCGTCTCCTTCTTGGTGCGGAAGGCGTCGACCTTGGCCTGAAGGCGCTGCGCCGCGAGGGTGAGCTTCTCCTCCTCGCCCTGCAGGGTCGAGTGCTGTGTCTCCAGGTCGGTCACCTGCTGCTGGAGGGCGGCGCGGCGCGACAGCGCCTCGCGGGCCAGGTCCTCGCGACCCAGCGCGAGCGCCTTGCGGCCCTGGTCCTCCAGCTTCGACGACTGCTGTTGCAGTTGGTTCAGCTGGAGTTCCAGCCGCTTGCGCGACGTGGCGACGTCGGCCACGCCCCGGCGTACCTTCTGGAGCAGCTCCAGCTGCTTCTGGTACGAGTAATCGAGGGTCTCGCGCGGGTCCTCGGCCCGGTCAAGGGCCTTGTTCGCCTTCGCGCGGAAGATCATCCCCATACGCTTCATGACACCGCTCATGGGCTTCGCGCGCCCCCTTCTGACGGACTCCACTCCAGCACCTGCGACAGAACCCACAGTACGGGCCCTGCATCCATTACCGCACTGTTCGGGGACGGATGCGCTCATCCCCAAGGACGACTGCTGACGCTTGCGCTCCGGCGTAAGGAGTAGGTGACTCCCGGGCGGACCCAGGGGTGACCACCCGGTGCCGCCCGGGTGCCTCCCCCGTGGCCGCCGAACGAACCGTCTGCAACGTCCCCTCTGTCCCCCTACGACGACTGGTGTTGCCGGATCGTTCCCCACGGGGCTGGGGTCCAACCCCGGGCACCCCGTACCCTTGGGTTTTGTGTTCCGTAGCCGTGCGAAGGATGAGAAGGCCCAGACCGCCGACAAGGCCCTGGTGACCGACTCCAACGAGACCCGTCACCCCGAGGCCCCGAAGGGCCGCCCCACGCCCAAGCGCAGTGAGGCCCAGTCGCAGCGTCGCAGCGTGGCCAACACGTCGACGACGCGCAAGGAGGCCGCCAAGCGCGGGCGCGAGGAGCGCCGGGCCGCCCTGGAGCGTCAGCGCAAGGCGCTGGCCGGAGGCGACGAGCGGTATCTGCCGGCCCGTGACAAGGGTCCGGTCCGCAAGTTCGCGCGTGACTTCATCGACTCGCGGTTCAACATCGCGGAGTTCTTCCTGCCGATGGCCGTGGTCATCCTCGTGCTCAGCATGGTGCAGGTGCCCGCGTTGCAGAACATCGCGCTGCTGCTGTGGCTGGTCGTGATCGTGCTCATCGTGCTCGACTCGGCCGTCACCGGCTTCCGGCTGAAGAAGCGGCTCGCCGAGCGCTTCCCCGACGACAACAGGCGCGGCGCCGTCGCCTACGCGCTGATGCGCTCCCTGCAGATGCGCCGGCTCCGGCTGCCCAAGCCGCTGGTCAAGCGTGGAGAGCGGCCCTGAGCGCTGCGGCTTTCTCCGGGGGTGCGGCCGACGCGTGGCTCAGCAAGTTGGGTGGGGTGCGTGATGTCGTACGGCAGGAGCTGGTGGCCCGCCAGCTCGACGAGCAGATAGCCGGGCGGTTCCCGGTCGGGCAGCGGCTGCGGGTGCTCGACGTGGGGATGGGCCAGGGCACCCAGGCGCTGCGCCTGGCCCGCGCCGGGCACCAGGTGACCGGCGTCGAGCAGGACCCCACGATGATCGCGGCGGCCCGCGAGGAGCTGGCCGGTGAGCCGGAGGGGATCCGGGAGCGGGTGCGCCTGGTCCAGAGCGACGGGCGGGACACCGGCGTCCACTTTCTGCCGGGCAGCTTCGACCTCGTGCTGTGCCACGGCGTGCTGATGTACATCGACGAGCCCGATCCGATGCTGGCCGGGCTGGCCCGGATGCTCGCCCCGGGCGGACTGCTCTCACTCCTCGTACGCAACGGGGACGCGCTCGCCATGCGGCCCGGACTGTCCGGGGACTGGGCGGGGGCGTTGTCGGCCTTCGACACGACGACCTATCACAACCGGCTGGGCCTGGACGTTCGGGCCGACCGGCTGTCCGACCTGACCGCGACGCTCGCGGGGATCGGGGCGCCCCTGCACGCCTGGTACGGGGTGCGGGCGTTCACCGACACGGCGGCCGACGAGGCGGAGATCCCGGTGGACCTCGACGCCTTGCTGGCCGTCGAGGAACGGGCCGGGAAGACGGATCCCTATCGCAGTGTGGCGGCGCTGCTGCATCTGTGCGGAGTGCGCGGCTGATCCCGTTCGGGTGAGCAGTACGCGCCGGACCCCGGCCCCCGCGGTGAGACTCGGGGCATGGATGCCCGCCGTTTCCGTGCCCGGTGTTCGGCCGTCACGGCCATCGCCCTCGTCTGCTGCCTCGGCCTGCTCTCCGCCTGTTCGTCCTCCTCGTCCACGCGCGACGAGGAGGACGCGACGACACAGGCCGCCGTGCCGAGGACGGTCCGGGCGGCCGACGATCTTCAGGACGGCTATCTGAAGGTGATCAAGGACGTGCTGCCGTCGGTCGTGCAGATCCAGGGCCGGCGCGACCTGGGTTCGGGAGTGGTCTACGACGACGAGGGGCACATCGTCACCAACGCGCATGTCGTGGGGGACGAGAAGACCTTCCGCGTGACGACCGCCAACAGCGAGCACCAGTTCACCGCGAACCTCGTCTCCTCCTACCCGCAGCAGGATCTCGCCGTCATCGAACTCGACGATCCGCCGGACGGGCTGCGGGCGGCGAAGTTCGGGGACTCCTCGAAGGTCGAGGTCGGGCAGATCGTGCTGGCGATGGGCTCACCGCTCGGACTGTCGTCCAGCGTGACGCAGGGCATCGTCTCGGCGACCGGACGGACCGTCACCGAGGGCGGCGACGACGGCGGTACGGGCGCGACGATCGCCAACATGGTGCAGACCTCGGCGGCCATCAACCCGGGCAACAGCGGCGGCGCACTGGTGAACCTCGACAGCGAGGTGATCGGCGTGCCGACCCTCGCCGCCACCGACCCGGACCTGGGGGGCGGCGCGGCGCCCGGCATCGGGTTCGCGATCCCGGCGTCGACGGTGAAGACGATCGCCGACCAGATCGTCAAGGACGGCAGAGTGACCGACTCGGGCCGGGCGGCACTCGGCATCACCGGCCGTACGGTCGTGAACGACGACCTCCAGGCCGCCGGCGTGGCCGTCGTCGAGGTGCAGTCGGGCGGGGCGGCCGACAAGGCCGGTCTTGAGACCGGGGACATCATCACCCGGCTGGGCGACACGGACATCACCACCATCACCTCGCTGTCCGAGGCACTGGCCGCCGACAGGCCGGGAGACCGGACGACGGTGACATACACCCGTGACGGCAGCGAGAAGAAGGCGGACGTGACGCTGGGTGAGCAGTGACGGGGGCGGGCGAGGGCCGTGCGACCCTCGCCCGGGTGACTACGCCTCCGCGGCGCTCAGGCTCATCGGCCCATAGATCTCCGCGGCGTCCTCGAACAGCCGGACCTGGTCCACACCGCCCTCGAGCAGCGCCTTCCAGTGCTCCCCGATCCAGGACTCGGCGTCGCCCTGGGTGGTGAACTCCTCGGGCTGCACCGCGGGCTGGACCTCCGCCCCGTCGGCCTTCTCGAACCGCCACGTCCATGCCGCCATGTACGCCTCCAAGGTCTCAGCACATGCAGAGTGAAAGCCGGATCGAGGTCCGGCTCCTCTCCTGAGCCTAGTCGGAAGCGCGAGACCTGCGCGGACACGCGAAAATCGGTCCCGTGGAACTCACTCTTCTCGGCACCGGTGCCCCGGCGGGACTTCCCCGCCCCGACTGTCCGTGCGCGGCGTGTGCCAGTGCGCTCGGTGACGAGGCGCGGGCGGCGACCGCGTTGCTCGTGGACGGGGCGCTGCTGCTCGATCTGACGCCCGGGGCGGCGTTCGCGGCGGCGCGGGCCGGGCGTTCGCTGGGGGCCGTACGGCAGGTGCTGCTGTCGCATCCGCACAACGGGCCCGCCGTGGAGGTGCCGGCGGGGGTCCCGCAGCCCGGGCGGGTGCCGGACGGGCGGGAGTTGGCGGTGCTGACGGGGCATCGGGTGCGGGCGGTGGCGATGGACTCGCCGGGCACGGGGTACGCGGTGACCGGGCCGGACGGGCAGCGGCTGCTCTATCTGCCGCCGGGGGGTGCGCCGGCCGGGCTGGAGGAGGGGGCCGTCGGGATGTACGACATGGTGGTCGCCGATGTCGTGGGGCGGCCGGACGCCCTGGCCAAGCTGCGGGCGGTGGGGGCCGTCGGGCCGACGACGGATGTCATCGCCGTACATCTGGACCATGACGTGCCGCCGGGGGCGGAGTTGCGGCGGCGGCTTGCCGCGGCGGGCGCGCGGGCGGTGCCGGACGGGACGACGCTGGTGGTGGGGGCGTACGAGGACGTGCCGGACGTGCCGCGGCGGACCCTGGTGCTGGGCGGCGCCCGGTCCGGGAAGTCGGTCGAGGCGGAGCGGCGGCTGGAGGCCTTTCCGGATGTGCTGTACGTCGCGACCGGGGGCACCCGGGGCGGGGACAACGAGTGGGCGGCGCGGGTCGCCCTGCACCGGGAGCGGCGGCCGGGGTCATGGCGTACGGCCGAGACGTGCGACCTGGTGCCGCTTCTCTCCGAGGGTGGGGCGCCGTTGCTGATCGACTGTCTGTCCTTGTGGCTGACGGACGCCATGGACTCCGTCGGGGCGTGGGACGACGCGGTGTGGGCGGACGGCGGGGAACGGGCGCTCAGGGAGCGGGTGCGGGAGCTGACGCTTGCGGTGCGGGCGACTGGGCGGACCGTGGTCGCCGTGTCCAATGAGGTGGGGTCGGGGATTGTGCCGGCTACGGCTTCGGGGCGGCGGTATCGCGATGAGCTGGGGCGGCTGAACGCGGCGTTCGCGGGTGAGTGTGAGCAGGTGGTTCTGGTGGTGGCGGGGCAGGCGTTGGTGCTTCGCGGATGAGGGTGCCGCGGTGTGCCGTCGGGCGTGCGCTTCGGTGACCGTCGTGCCAGGACTCAGGCCGGCTCCTTGCGGGCGATGATCCGGTACGCGTTCGAGAAGCGGGTGTGGCGGAGGAACGGGGCGAGGAGGTGGTCCAGGGCCCAGGCCACGGCCACCAGGGGCGCGCCCACGCTCGACAGCAGGGACGGCAGCAGATGTGACACCACCAGCGATGTCGCGGCCGCGATGTCGTAGGGGATGTGCGCGGCGCGGCGGTCCGTCGCGACGATCGTGCAGCCCTGGGCCCGCAGTTCCTCGCACAGGGCGTCCATGGGCAGCAGGTGCAGATGGCCCGGCGGGCTGTGCGGAACCCACAGCCTGCCGAGCAGCGCGGCGAACAGGCAGCCGGGGTTGGGCAGTTCGAGCAGGAGGTGGCCGCCCGGGCGCAGGACCGTGAGGGCGGCGCGGAGTTCCTCGCGGGGGTCGCGGGCGTGTTCCAGGTGGCGGAACATGCTGACGATGTCGTAGCGGCCGCGCAGCCGGGCCGTGACGCGCCGGTCGGTGAGGCTGCCGACATGGGCCTCCTCCACGCGCTCGGCCACGCGCGCGTGCAGGACGCGGTAGGTCGGGTCCAGGCCGTCGAACGCCGTGTACGGGAAGAGCTCCTTCGCGGTCTCCGGGAAACGGGCGTATCCCGTGCCCACATCCAGCCAGCTCTCCGGCTCCGGGAAGGCGAGCGCCAGGCGGGCGGCGGCTCTGAGCCGGCGTGGCCCTCGCCGGGTGAGCCCCAGGTGGCGGGGGACGTAGGTGTGCTCCCGGCACGGGGTGAGGGTGAACGCGCAGACGGCGTGGGGGCGTTCGGAGGGTGCGGTCGCGGTCATGGGCGGCTCCCGGGCGTGGCGGCGTACGGCTGGGGCGTACGGCGAAGGCGGTGCGAGACGGTGCGAGCATGCCCCGACAATCCACTGCAAAACGGAACGTAAGGGATGGCGATCTTGGGTGCAACGACGTCGCGTGGAAGCGGGGGTGACGTGGCGGGGCCGGTGGTGGCCATGTGGCGCCGCTCTGTTCGACCGGTGCCGGTACTGTTCGGCGAATGAGCTCGCTTAATCTCGACGACTTCTCCGACCTGATCGAGCGCCCCGACGGTGGGGTGCGCCGTGACGCCGAGGCGCGCCGTGAGCGGCAGATCGTGCCGCCCGGGGCGCTGGGGCGCCTCGACGAACTGGGTGAGTGGCTGGCGGCGGCGCAGTCCGCGGTGCCGGTGCGGCCGATCGAACAGCCGCGGGTCGTTCTGTTCGCCGGTGACCACGGCGTCGCGGAGCTGGGCGTGTCGGGGCGGCCCGCGGGCGGTGCCGGGGAGTTGGTGCGGGAGATCCTCGAGGGCGGCCGGCCCGTGTCCGTGCTCGCGCGCCGGCTCGGGATCCCGGTGCGGGTGGTCGACATGGCGCTGGACTGCGATCCGGCATCGCTGCCGGAGGCGGTCGTACGGCATCGGGTGCGGCGGGGCAGCGGTCGCATCGACGTCGAGGACGCGCTCACGACCGAGGAGGCGGAGGCCGCCTTCCGGACCGGGATGGCGGTGGCCGACGAGGAGGCCGACTCCGGTACGGATCTGGTGGTGCTCGGCGATGTGAGCGTCGGGGGGACCACGGCGGCCGGGGTGCTGGTCGCGGCGCTGTGCGGGACGGACGCGTCCGTGGTGACCGGGCGGGGTGGCCTCGCCATCGACGACCTGACGTGGATGCGCAAGTGCGCGGCGATCCGGGACGCGCTGCGCCGGGCCCGGCCCGTGCTCGGGGATCAGCTGCAGCTGCTCGCGACGGTGGGCGGTGCCGACCTCGCCGCGATCACCGGGTTCCTGCTGCAGAGCGCGGTGCGGAAGATGCCGGTCGTGCTGGACGGGGTCGTGGTCGCCGCCTGTGCGCTGGTGGGCCAGCGGATCGCGTTCCGGGCACCGGACTGGTGGCTGGCGGCACACGACAGCGGGGAGCCGGGCCAGGCCAAGGCGCTGGACCGGATGGCCCTGGAGCCGGTGCTCGACCAGGGCGTGAAGGTCGGCGAGGGCGCCGGGGGCCTGCTGGCCCTGCCGCTGGTACAGGCGGCCGCGGCACTGGCCGCGGAACTGCCGGAGAAGCCGAAGGACACGGAGACGGCGGAGACGAGCGAGGCAGCCGAGGCAGCCGAGGCCGAGTAGGGGGCGCGGGCTGGGCTCTCACGGCGGGAAAACAAGGGCATACGCCCATAAGATCGACATCCGTGAGCGTTGACACCCTCGGTCGCTGGGCTCGTGCCGAGTGGGGGGCGTTGTATCTCGCCGTGCGAGGGGCGTGGGTGACGCGGCGGTGGTGGGCCTCGCCGTCTTCCTCGGATGGCGCTGCGGCGCGTAAGTCACGGCCGCTGTGGTGATCGCGGCGATGCTGGTCGAGGTCGCCCTGAAGGGGAACCTCGCCGCCAAGGAACACCTGGCGGCCATCGCGGCGGTGCTGGTGCTGTGCGCGCTGGCGACGGTACGTCAACGGCGTTCCAGGGCCCGGTCCGGGGTTGCGTCGGGGGTGCCGCCGATTCAGTCCTGGAGTTTGCGGCTGGGGCCCGCCCAGCGGCGGTCGTGGTGGTAGGCGCGCAGCTGGGTGTTGGCGGCGGCGGTGCGTCAGCGGTGTTCCAGGGCCCGGTCCGGGGTCGTGTCGGGGGCGCCACCGATCCAGTCCTGGAGTTTGCGGCTGGGGCCCGCCCAGCGGCGGTCGTGGTGGTAGGCGCGTAGCTGGGACTTGGCGCGGGCGCGTGGGCGGTTGCGGTAGAAGCGTTTTGCCCAGGGGGAGGTGGGGCGGGCCAGGCGGATCGCGCCGAACAGGGCGACGAAGGGGACGATCACCCCGAAGATCGCGATGCGGGCCTTGCCCTTGGCGAGGGCGATCAGGGCCAGGAGGAAGTTCCCGGCGATCGTGACGAGCACCGACCCGCGGTTCTGCATCTCGTCCTCGTTCAGGTCGTTCACCCCGAACGGCGCGTAGCCGAGGAGGAGCAGGCCGACCAGGGCGGCGGTGAGCACGACGACCTCGACGCTCTTGCGGCCGGCCTCGGTCCAGTAGACGTCGTCGAGGTGCAGGATCAGCGCGAACTCGTCCATGACCAGCCCCGCGCCCATTCCGAAGATCACGGCGGCCGCGGCCGAGCCGAAGCCGCGCTGCCCGCCGGCGACCGCGCAGAAGCCGCCGATGATCGTGAGGACGATGCCGGGGACGACATGGTGAATATGGACGGCGCCGGTCTCGATGTTGCGGAAGGGTCCTTTGCCCGCGCGGATGAGGCGGGTGATGACCCGGGTGACCACGAACGTGACCACGAAGGCGGCCAGGGCCAGGAGCAGGGGGAGTTTGCCCGGCTCGATGATGTTGCGCTGCCACCAGTCACCCATGTTCTCAGTGTGTCCGTGACAGGGGTGGGCTGCCTGGCGGGTACGACGTCCGGGCTAGTCTGCGGCCGTGTCCATGACCCCGCCGCCGCTGCACGGCCTCCGTTTCGCCTTCGGCACCCTGAGCGTGCTCCCCGTCAAGGTGAGCCGCTGGGACCGGGAGGCGGCGCGCGGCGGGATGCTGGCCGCGCCGCTCGTCGGGGTGGTGCTGGGCTGCGGTGCCGCCGTCGTCGCCCTGGTACTGCTCTACCTCGGCACCGGCTCCCTCCTCGCCGCCGTCGCGGCCGCCGCCGTCCCCGCCGTACTCACCCGGGGCCTGCATCTCGACGGGCTCGCGGACACCGCCGACGGGCTCGGCAGCGGCAAGCCCGCCGAGGACGCGCTGCGGATCATGAAGCAGTCGGACATCGGGCCGTTCGGCGTGATCACGCTCGTGTTCGTGCTGCTCGGCCAGGTGGCCGCGCTGTCGCGGCTGTACGACGACTCATGGACCCGGGGCGCCCTCGCGACCGTCGTCTCGGCCGTCGCCGCCCGCCTCGCCCTCACCCTCGCCGCACGGACCGGCGTGCCCGCGGCCCGGCCGGAGGGGCTGGGCGCCGCGGTGGCCGGGGTCGTTCCGGTACGGGGCGCTGTGGCGGTCGCCCTGGCCGTGACCGGCGTCGCCGCCGCGGCGGGGGCGCTGCTCGGGACGGACGGCATCGCCCGCACCGCCCTCGCGGTCCTCGCCGCGCTCGCCGTCGCCGAACTGCTCCTGCGGCACTGCGTCCGCCGCTTCGGCGGCGTCACCGGTGACGTCTTCGGCGGCCTGGCGGAGTCATCGGCGACGACCGCGCTCGTCGTACTGACCCTGGGCTGAGCGGAGCGGCCGGGTCACCGCACAGGCGCCAAGCCGTGCGGCAACGTGCCCCACGGGTGATCGCCCGTGCCCGGCACCGCGCAGTGCACCGAGGCGCCACGTGACCGGGCCAGTTCCGTCAGGTCGACGTCGGCCGGGACGCCGTACACCAGATGACACAGCCGCACTCCCCCGGCGCCGCGCCACCGCTGCGGGGTGAGACCGCTGTACGACTGCCAGGTGCCCTCGAAGGTGACCAGCAGGTCCGCGATCCTGGCGTACGAAGGATGCGGGGCCGTGCCGTGGTTCAGGGCGCGCCGCAGCCGCGCCCCAGGCGGCCGACGCGAGCCGCTGGTAGGTCGGTCATCGGTGGGCGGTCGCTCTCCCCAACAGGCCGTAGACCAGGGCGGCTTGGGTCACGGCCGCCGTGCCGTGGACGATCACGCCGATCCAGTGCGGGCTGCCCGTGTGGGTCACCAGGGCCACGGTCTGGGCGAGGGCCGCCGCGCAGCAGACCGTCGCCGCGCTGAGCACCGCGCCGAAGGACTGGAGCAGCAGGCCCGTCCACAGGACCACGCCCAGCAGGAGCAGTCCGGCGAGGCGGACGCCGGTGATTGCGGGGCCCTGGGGCCACAGGGCGGAGGTGGCAAGGCTGAGCGCAAGCAGGGCGGCCAGGTACCCGGCGAGGCACTCCACGAACGTGAGCGCCGTCGTACGCCGGAACGCCCTCGGTGTGCTGCTGGAGCGCAGGCCCGCCAGGCTGCCGCTGCGGAAGCGGTACAGCAGCCATTCGGCGGGGCCCATGCTGAGGGTGAGGGCGACCACTCCGGTTCCGTCCTCGGCGAGCGCGTCCCCCAGGGCTGTGTACAGGACGAGGACGCCGGTGGCCAGGCCGAAGAGGGCGTACGGGAGGGATGCGAAGAGTCGGGGCCGCGGCGGTAGCCGCACATCGGATACAGCCCCGCGCCCCTTGCGGGGCGCTACCTCGCGCAGGCCGAGAACGGCCACCGCCGTCAACGAGCCCAGCAGCAGAGTCAGTCGTGCGGCATCCGGTACGGAGTGGACCAGCGCTACGACCGCGCCCGCGGCCATCGGTAACAACGCGGCCAGCAGGGCCCGTTCGCGGCCCATCACCAGCAGGACGGTGGCCGCGCCCAGGTAGACGGACTGCCCGGCCGCGAAGGCCAGGGCGGCGGGGTGGGCAGCCCCCGCGACGGCCGCGACCAGGGCGCCGAGCAACGCTCCGACCGGGGCGCCCAGAAGCAGGGAGCCGCGGGCGGCCGATCGATCGCCCAACCCCAGCCAGGAGTAAGCCCGATGGGCGAGCCCCTGGTTCCACGCCCAGCCGACCAAGGCGCCGGCCAGCAGCGGGACCGTGCCCGCGGGGAGGCCGAAGTCGTCCTGCGGGCCCGCGAGCAGCGGGGCGCCGAGGACGTAGCCGAAGCCGGGAAGGGCGAAGACGACGCCGCGCAGGAGGCAGCCGAGCAGGCCCGTCCGCCACGGGTCGCGGACCTGGCCGTCCGGCTCGGGGTAGCGGCGCTCGACCCGCTCGTACAGCTCCTCGGCGAGGGCGAAGGAGTTCTTCACGCCGTAGCGCTCGCGTATCTGGTCGTCCGACAGACCGTCCGACTCCAGCAGCGCGGCTATCTCGTCCGGGTGGACGGCGGCGGCTATGAAGTCGTCGAGGCGTACGGCGAGTTCGTCGATGGGGTCGGCCTGCGCCCAGCTCGGTCGGGTGCGCGGGCGCGGGACGGCGGGCAGGGTCTCCGGGCGGGAGCCGGCCGGCATCCGGATGTTTCCGCTCACCAGCCGGTTCCGTCCGTGGCGACCTTCTCATACCAGGGGTCACGCAGTTCGAGGGTCCAGTCGGCGACCGTCTCCAGCGTGGGCTCGTACGCCTCGGAGCTGCCCGCGAGCTCCCGGTAGATCGTCCGGAAATTGTCCACGGAGCGGCGCAGCGTGAACCGGTCGATCACTCGCCGGCGGGACAACTCGCCCAGTTCCAGGCGCCGTTCGTCGTCGCGCAGGAGGGTCAGGGCGGCCGCGGCCAGCTTCTCCGGCTCGCGCGGCGGGACGACGAGGCCGGTGTCGCCGACGGCCTCGCGCACTCCCCCGACGTCGGTCGAGACGGTCGTACGGCCGCAGGACATGGCCTCGATGACGGAGAACGGGAAGCCCTCGGAGATGGACGACAGCATCACCAGGTGGCCGGCGGCGTAGGCGCGCCAGACCTCGCTGATCCGGCCCTCGAAGGTCAGGCCGTCCGTGACGCCGAGTTCCGCGGCGAGCTTCTCCAGCCTGGTCCTGTACGCCTCGCCGCCGGGCGGGACCGGGCCGAACAGCCGCAGCCGGGTCTCGGGGAGTTCGGCGCGGACCATGGCGTAGGCCCGCAGCAGGGTCTCCAGGTCCTTGATGGGGTCGACGCGGCCGCACCAGGAGAGGGTGGGGGCCTCGGGTTCGGGCCCCGCGTGCGGGAAGGCGTGCGGGTCGACGCCGTTGTAGACGGTGCGGATCCTGTCCGGGTCGGCGCCGCCGCGCTCCTCCCAGCGGCGGTTGTACTGGTTGCACGGGGTGATCAGGTCGGCCGTGCGGTATCCGTGCGAGTTCAGTTCGCGGTAGAAGCCGAGCATGAACGCCTTCACGGGCCAGCGCTGGGCGTCGCCACGGTGGCCGAGGTAGCGCTCGCGCAAGTAGATGCCGTGCTCGGTCAGGAGGAAGGGCACGCCGTCCAGTCTGCGGGCGGCGAGCGCCGGGAGGGTCGCGAGGCCGCTGCTGACGGCATGGGCGACGCAGTCCTCGGGGACACGGATCCCGAGCGGGCGCAGCGCGTGTTCCAGCAGGTCGGTCGCGGTCAGGGCGTCGTGCACGGTGGGGCGGGCGGCCGCGGTCGGCAGATGCGGCATCGTCCAGATCCACATCAGCGATCTGAGCGCCGTCTCGGTGCGCAGTGCCGCCGACAGGCGTCCGTCGCGGGCGACTACGGCGATCTCGTCCAGGGCTTCGCCGAAGTCGCCGTGGGCGTCGGGGTCGAGGAAGGAGAGCAGGAAGCGCTCGTAGGAGTCGGTGAAACGGCGACGGGCCCGGCCGTACGGCGCTCGTTCGCGCCCCGGACGCGGGCCCCAGGTGGGGACGGAGGTGTGACGGTAGACGTTCGGCGGCAGCTCCCAGGTCACCGGTTCACGGCCGGTTCCGGTGAGCGACACGATGTGGAAGTCGACCTCGGGCATGCCCTTGACGAGCTGGTCGCACCAGGTGCTGACCCCGCCGTGGACATGCGGATAGGTGCCTTCGGTGAGCATGGTGACATGACGGCCTGTGCGCATCGCTGCGCGACTCCCCCCTGTTGTTGCGGTCGCTGAACGTGGACGCGACCCCGGACCCGGCTACAGGCCCGTTGTGGCTGGTCGCGCCCACGCGGCGGAGCCGCGGATCGGTGCACTCCCGCGGCTCCTCAGGGCGTTGTCGCTACGGCAGCTTGAGCGTGACCGCCGACTGGAGCAGCCCCGGCGTGGTCCACGCCGAGCGTTCTCCCGCGTACGGCGTCCCGAACGCGGTGGTGCCGAGCAGGAGTTGCTTGACAGTGCCTTCCGGTGCGGTCACCGGGATCTGCGTTCCGGACGGGGCGTTGACGGTGACGGTCCTGCCGATGCGGTACGCCGTGACGGAGCCCTTCGCGAGCGCGCTCTGCCAGGCGGCACGGCGCTGCAGCTCGGTGCCGATGGCGCTCTGCGCGAGGTTCTCCACGGGGGTGTTGGCGGCGAAGAGCGCCTGGTAGTCGGCGAGCACCCGGTCCAGGACGGGGTAGAGGACGCGGCCCTCGGCCAGGTTGGACTGGTGGGCGTAGTGCGGACGCGGGTCGTTGCCGATCACATGCCCGAGGGCGAGGCGGGCCTCCTGCGGCACGATGTACGTGTCGTAGCCGGTGGCGGTGTCCAGCGGTTGGGCCAGGCAGGTGGAGGCGGGGTTGGTCTCGCAGATTCCGCTGCCGCCGTCGGCCGCCGAGGTGTAGATCCAGTTGTACTCGTCGGCCATCTCCTCCTCGGTGCCCGTGTTGTAGTACACGTTCATCGGATACCGGGGCACGGTGAGCGCGGCGCCGACCGAACGCTGCGCGGGCTCACGGGAGTTGTCCGAGGCGATCCACCTGACCCCGTTGTCGGCGAGGGCGCCGGCCAGGTTGGGGTTGTCGGCGGGCTGCTGCGGCAGGGTCTTCAGGCCCGAGTGCTCGCCGGTCACGAGTTCCGTGCGGTCGAGCGGGAGTCCCTTGGTGAGGCCCCAGTTGAGGTTGTTCCTGATCTGCGCCGAGATCTCCGAGCGGCTCATGTACCGCGTCGAGCCGTCCGCGTTCTTCGCACAGCTCCATGGCACGGTCGAGGTGTCCTGGACACAGCCGAGGAACAGGTGCGTGTAGGTGTGGTTGATCCAGCGGTACTGCGCCCGGTCCGCGAGCAGCCGGTCGGTGAGGGCGTCGGTGCCGCCGTTCTCGCTCTTCCACTCCTCGCCGGAGCCGGCGTTGTAGACCATGTCCAGCTTGAAGCCGCGCTCCCGCTGCCACTGCGCGGCGTGCACCGCGTCCTCGGCGGTCATACGGATCGGCGTGGCCTCCTCGCCGCCTCCGCCCACGCAGTCGATGTCACCGGGCGTGCAGTTGCGCTCGGTGTCCCAGCGGGCGTCGGGCGCGAAGACGTCGTCGACGTGGACCGCGAAGTAGTTGCGCGCCCGACCGAGGTGAGTCCCCTGGGTCAGCCATTCGACGATGCCGCGGGCGAGGACGCGGAACTGCTGCTGGTACTGGTTGTAGGCGAAGGTCACGACCAGCTGGCGGCGGCCGTCGCTGGTGTACTCGCCGACCAGGCTGCCGCGCCCGGAGCCGCCCGGCACCGGAACGTCGACATAGCTGGTGAAGCCCGTGCGGGGCCGCGCGATGTAGCCGTAACTCTCCGGCACGGACGGGTCGTTGTCCTCGAAGGCGAAGGCGCCGTCGAGATAGCCGAAGTACCCGGCCCTGCCCTGGGCGGTGACCGAGGCCTCCTGCCCGTCCAGGGTGCCCGCCCAGCCGCCCTCGCTGGTGTAGTCGAGGCCGACGCCCGGGTGGGCCCAGGTGTAGGCGTCGACCTGCGGGATGCCGTAGGTCCGCTCGTAGCTCTCCAGCGCGCTCTGCTCGGCCGAACCCGCCCCGAAGGGCGCCTCGTTGGGCAGTACGACGCCCTGGAACCTGGCGCGGGGCGTGCCGCCCACGGTGTCGCTGAGGAACCCGGGTGTGATGGTCGGGCGGTTCGCGGCGTTCAGGTCGACGGTGGTGTACGGGATGCCGGTGCTCTGCAACTGAGCGGCGATGGCCTGGACGGCGCTGCCGCCGTTGTCCACCACCAGCACCCTGAGATCGACGCGCGGTTCCTCGGCGGCCGCGGCGCCGGGCACCGAAAGGCCCAGTGTCAGCAGACCGGCGGCCGCCAGAACGGCGGCCGCGTTTTTGTGGTTTCTCCGTCTGTGCGCGCTGTGCGCCATTGGTTGTCCCTTCCCCCCAGAAGATCCTCTTGTGGCCGCTTGCGGTGAATCGGCGGAGGATCCGTGGAAATCATGCAAAGCGGCAAGCGGATGGCTCGCCGGAACCAGACGAGTGTGACTCAGCTCACTGGGGGCGGGGATCAAGAAATGGCCGCGACGCCACCGACAGGTGAACGCCCGAAAGAATGAGCGAACGCTCACGCGAGCGTAGGCTCATCCCGAGTGTTCGCCGTACCGGGGAAGGCCCCGCTGCCACCGCACCCGTAGGGTCGGCCGTCGGGCCCGGTCGACCCACACTGTTCGGCCATCGCAACTTCACATCGGAAGCGAGATTTCACCACCGTGACTGCTCTCACTCTCAGCACCGCTGCGGCGCCCGGCCTGCGCGCCGACGCGATCGTGATCGGTGTCGCCAAGGGCGCCAATGGCCCGGTCGTCGCACCGGGCGCTGAAGCCGTGGACAAGGCCTACGACGGCAGGCTCGCCGGCGTCCTGGAGACCCTCGGTGCCTCCGGCGCCGAGGGCGAGGTGACGAAGCTCCCCGCACCCGCCGGCTTCAAGACCCCGCTCGTGGTGGCGGTGGGGCTGGGCGCCGAGCCCGACAAGGACGCCGAGTACGACGGCGAGGCGCTGCGCAAGGCCGCCGGCGTCGCCGCCCGCGCCCTCGCCGGCTCCAAGAAGGCCGGGTTCGCGCTGCCACTGGGCGACTCCGGCGACGTCGGTGCCGTCGCCGAGGGCGTGCTGCTCGGGGCGTACTCCTTCGACGTCTACAAGGACAACGGCAAGGACGCCCAGGCCGCCCGCGGCGCCCAGGGCAGGAAGAACGGCAAGGCCCCCCTCGCCGAGGCCACGCTGCTCGGCGCCAAGCCCCGCGACAAGGAGCACAAGGCCGCGATCGAGCGCGCCACCGCCGTCTCCGAGGAGCTCAACCGCGCCCGCGACCTGATCAACACCCCGCCCAACGACCTCACCCCCGAGTCCTTCGCCGAGATCGCCACGGCGGCCGGCAAGGAGCACGGCATCAAGGTGCAGGTGCTCGACGAGAAGGCGCTGACCAAGGGCGGCTACGGCGGCATCCTCGGCGTCGGCTCCGGGTCGGCGGCGGGTCCGCGGCTGGTGAAGCTGACGTACACCCACTCCAAGGCGGACAAGCACCTCGCCCTGGTCGGCAAGGGCATCACCTACGACTCGGGCGGCATCTCGCTGAAGCCCGCCGGGCACAACGAGACGATGAAGTGCGACATGAGCGGCGCGGCCGCCGTGTTCGCCGCCGTCGTCGCCGCCGCGCGGCTCGGGCTGCGGGTCAACATCACCGGCTGGCTGGCGCTCGCCGAGAACATGCCGTCGGGTTCCGCGGTGCGCCCGGGCGACGTCCTGCGCATGCTCAGCGGCAAGACCGTGGAGGTGCTCAACACCGACGCCGAGGGGCGGCTGGTGCTGGCGGACGCCCTGTGGGCGGCCTCCCAGGAGAAGCCGGACGCGATCGTGGACGTGGCGACGCTGACCGGGGCGATGGTGCTGGCGCTGGGGAACCGGACGTTCGGCGTCATGGGCAACGACGACGCGTTCCGCTCCGCGATCGTGGAGGCGGCCGAGGAGGTCGGTGAGGCGTCCTGGCCGATGCCGATGCCGGAGCACCTGCGCAAGGGGATGGACTCGCCCACCGCCGACATCGCCAACATGGGTGAGCGCATGGGCGGCGGGCTGGTCGCGGGGCTCTTCCTGCGGGAGTTCGTGGGCGAGGGGATCACCTGGGCGCACCTGGACATCGCGGGGCCCGCGTTCAACGAGAGCGGGGCCTTCGGGTACACGCCGAAGGGTGGTACCGGCAGCGCGGTGCGGACGCTGGTGCGGCTGGCCGAGCTGACGGCGGCCGGGGACCTCGGCTGACGTCGATCCGAGTGAGGGGGCTCCGCCCCGCCCGCACGCGGGTGGGGCGGAGCCCCCTCTTCCATGCCCGCTCAAGTGAACGTGGGACGTCTCACACACCGGCCCGGCGTCTCGTTCGGTGTGGACAAGTGCGAAGATGGGGCTCGGCAGGACAGGGCCCCCACCACAGGGCCGAAGAAAGAGCGGCCGGACACCAGCCGCCGCCCGGTCAACGCTGACCGGCGTACGGCGCACATGCATGGAGGACGTGACGTGGCGAACGACGCCAGCACCGTTTTCGACCTAGTGATCCTCGGCGGTGGTAGCGGTGGTTACGCCGCGGCCCTGCGCGGGGCGCAGCTGGGCCTGGACGTCGCCCTGATCGAGAAGGACAAGGTCGGCGGCACCTGCCTGCACCGGGGTTGCATCCCCACCAAGGCCCTGCTCCACGCGGGCGAGATCGCCGACCAGGCCCGCGAGAGCGAGCAGTTCGGTGTGAAGGCCTCCTTCGAGGGCATCGACATCGCCGGGGTCCACAAGTACAAGGACGGCGTGATCTCCGGCCTCTACAAGGGCCTGCAGGGACTCGTCGCCTCCCGCAAGGTGACGTACATCGAGGGTGAAGGCCGACTGTCCTCCCCCACCTCCGTCGACGTGAACGGCCGGCGCGTCCAGGGCCGCCACGTCCTGCTGGCGACCGGCTCCGTGCCGAAGTCGCTGCCGGGCCTGGAGATCGACGGCAACCGGATCATCTCCTCGGACCACGCCCTCGTCCTGGACCGCGTACCCAAGTCCGCGATCATCCTGGGCGGCGGCGTCATCGGCGTCGAGTTCGCCTCCGCCTGGAAGTCCTTCGGCGCGGACGTCACCGTCATCGAGGGCCTGAAGCACCTCGTCCCGGTCGAGGACGAGAACAGCTCGAAGCTTCTTGAGCGCGCCTTCCGCAAGCGCGGCATCAAGTTCAACCTGGGCACCTTCTTTCAGAAGGCCGAGTACACCGCCGACGGCGTCAAGGTCACCCTCGCCGACGGCAAGGAGTTCGAGGCCGAGGTCCTGCTGGTCGCCGTCGGCCGCGGCCCGGTCTCCGCCGGTCTCGGCTACGAGGAGGCCGGCGTCGCCATGGACCGCGGCTACGTCCTCGTCGACGAGTACATGCGGACGAACGTCCCGACCATCTCCGCCGTCGGTGACCTGGTCCCGACCCTCCAGCTCGCGCACGTCGGCTTCGCCGAGGGCATTCTGGTGGCGGAGCGTCTGGCCGGTCTGAAGACCGTCCCGATCGACTACGACGGTGTCCCCCGCGTGACCTACTGCCACCCGGAGGTCGCCTCCGTCGGCATCACCGAGGCCAAGGCCAAGGAGATCTACGGTGCGGACAAGGTCGTCGCTCTGAAGTACAACCTGGCGGGCAACGGCAAGAGCAAGATCCTGAACACCTCGGGCGAGATCAAGCTCGTCCAGGTCAAGGACGGTGCGGTGGTCGGCGTCCACATGGTCGGCGACCGTATGGGCGAGCAGGTCGGCGAGGCCCAGCTGATCTACAACTGGGAGGCGCTGCCGGCCGAGGTCGCCCAGCTCATCCACGCCCACCCGACGCAGAACGAGGCGCTCGGCGAGGCCCACCTGGCCCTGGCGGGCAAGCCGCTGCACTCGCACGACTGACCCTCGGTCGACGAAGCGACGACTCAGACTTCCGCAATTCGTTAGGAGCAACCGAAACCATGGCGGTTTCCGTAACCCTTCCGGCGCTCGGCGAGAGCGTCACCGAGGGCACTGTCACCCGCTGGCTGAAGGCCGAGGGTGAGCGCGTCGAGGCCGACGAGCCGCTGCTCGAGGTCTCCACCGACAAGGTCGACACCGAGATCCCCTCGCCGGCCGCCGGCGTCCTGGCCTCCATCAAGGTCGCCGAGGACGAGACGGTCGAGGTCGGCGCCGAGCTGGCCGTGATCGACGACGGCACGGGCGCGCCCGCTGCCGCTCCGGCTCCGGCCGCCGAGCCCGCTCCGGCCGCCGAGCCGGAGCCGGCCCCGCAGGCCGCTGCCCCGTCCACCGAGCAGGCCGCCCCGGCTCCGGCGCCCACCGCCGAGGCCGCCGCCGGTGCCGGCTCCGCCGAGGGCACGGACGTGGTCCTGCCCGCGCTCGGCGAGTCCGTCACCGAGGGCACCGTCACCCGCTGGCTGAAGTCGGTCGGTGACAGCGTCGAGGCCGACGAGCCGCTGCTCGAGGTGTCGACGGACAAGGTCGACACCGAGATCCCCGCCCCCGCCTCCGGCACGCTGCTGGAGATCGTGGTCGGCGAGGACGAGACGGCCGAGGTCGGCGCCAAGCTGGCCGTCATCGGCGTCGCGGGTGCCGCTCCGGCGGCCGCCCCGGCCCCGGCTGCCCCGGCCCCCGCCGCCGCTGCCCCGGCTCCGGCCGCGCCCGCGGCTCCGGCAGCCCCGGCTCCGGCCCCCGCCGCTCCGGCCGCGCCCGCCGCTGCCGCTCCGGCTCCGGCCCAGCCCGCTGCTCCGGCTCCCGCGCCGGCCGCCCCGGCCCCGGTCACCCCGGCTCCGGCCGCTCCGGCCGCCGCCCAGCCGACCGACGAGGGCGCCTACGTCACCCCGCTGGTGCGCAAGCTCGCCGCCGAGCACGGCGTCGACCTGGCCGCCGTCAAGGGCACCGGCGTCGGCGGTCGTATCCGCAAGCAGGACGTCGTCGCCGCCGCCGAGGCCGCGAAGGCCGCCGCCGCTGCTCCGGCTCCCGCCGCTGCCGCCGCCCCGGCCGCCAAGAAGGCGCCGTCCCTGGAGGCCTCGCCGCTCCGTGGCCAGACCGTCAAGATGCCGCGCATCCGCAAGGTCATCGGCGACAACATGGTCAAGGCGCTGCACGAGCAGGCGCAGCTGTCCTCGGTCGTCGAGGTCGACGTCACCCGCCTGATGCGCCTGCGCGCCCAGGCCAAGGACTCCTTCGCCGCGCGCGAGGGCGTCAAGCTCTCCCCGATGCCGTTCTTCGTGAAGGCGGCGGCCCAGGCGCTGAAGGCCCACCCGGTCATCAACGCCAAGATCAACGAGGCCGAGGGCACGATCACCTACTTCGACTCCGAGAGCGTCGGAATCGCGGTGGACTCCGAGAAGGGCCTGATGACCCCGGTCATCAAGCACGCGGGCGACCTCAACATCGCCGGCATCGCGAAGGCCACGGCGGAGCTGGCCGGCAAGGTCCGCGCCAACAAGATCACGCCCGACGAGCTGTCCGGCGCGACCTTCACCATCTCCAACACCGGTTCGCGCGGTGCGCTCTTCGACACGATCATCGTGCCGCCGGGCCAGGTCGCGATCCTCGGCATCGGTGCCACGGTCAAGCGCCCGGCGGTCATCGAGACCGAGGAGGGCACGGTCATCGGCGTCCGCGACATGACGTACCTGACCCTCTCCTACGACCACCGCCTGGTGGACGGCGCCGACGCGGCCCGTTACCTGACGGCGGTCAAGGGGATCCTGGAGGCGGGCGAGTTCGAGGTCGAGCTCGGCCTGTAACTCCCTCCTGGGTACGGCTGTTCGGTGCCCCCGTCCGGAAGCTTCCGGACGGGGGCACCGCCATGTGGGTATGTAAGTCTCGTCTCACCTGCGCAAAAGCGCCCCCGTGCGCCCCTCCCGCGCGGCGTCCCGGCCGTATTGTCTAAACGTCAAAACGCCCCCGGGGGCCCCTGGGCCCCGCCCTAAGGAGCTCTCATGACCGCCCCCGTCATCCACTCGCTGCGCGAACAGATCCGCGAGCACATCCTGGAGGGGATCATCAGCGGTCGCTGGCAGCCGGGCGAGCGGATCGTGGAGCGGCGGATCGCGACCGAGCTGGAGGTCAGCCAGACGCCCGTGCGCGAGGCCCTGCGCGAGCTGGAGTCGCTGCGGCTGATCGAGTCCGCGCCCAACAAGGGCGTACGCGTACGGAATCTGACGGCCGCCGACCTGGAGGAGAGCTACCCGGTGCGGGCCGGTCTGGAGGCCATCGCCGCCGAACTCGCGGCCGACCGCCTCGCCGAGGACTGCTCGGCCCTCGAACCCCATGTCAGCGCCCTCTACGAGGCCGACCGCATGGCCGACGGCACGGCCCAGGTGCGGCACACGGTCGCCTTCCACCGGGAACTGGTCCGCGCGGCGGGCAACTCCGTGCTGCTGCACACCTGGGAGGGCCTCGGCATCGAGGTGTTCACGGCGCTGTCCATCCGGTGGCTGGGGACCGTGCAGCAGTCGTACGCGGAGGAGCACGAGGAGCTGGTGGCCGCGTTCCAGCGCCAGGACCCCCGGATCGCCGAGATCGTCAAGGCGCATGTGCTCGGGTGCGCGCCGCGGCACGAGGGCGAGTAGGGCGGGCTCGCGCTGAGTCCGCGCTGAGTCCGCGCCGGGTCCTCGCTGGGGGACTCGTCCACCCGGCCCAGCTTGAGCGGCTGTGACGAGCGGGGCTGTTGGGGCGCATCAATACTGGTGGGAGCCAAGTCTCCCCGAGGCGGCACCCACGACCCCCGTCGCCGAGGTGGAGGCCGCGTGATCTGGACACACCTCTCCTCCGTTCTCCCGCTGAGCGCCGTGGTGTCGACCGCCTCGGCGGTCCGGAACGTGGCGCGGAGCCTGAACGCCCTCCCCGCCGTGCTGCCGGTGATCGGGCCGCTGGTACGGCCTCGTACGCCCGGCGTGTGGCCCACCTCCGGAGGCGTACAGATCGAGCTCAAGCGGCTGGGCCGGCCCGACACGATCTCCGCGACCCGCGGTCTGGAGACAGCACTGCGCCGGGTACCGGGAGTGAGCCGCGCCGAGGTGAACGGCACGCTGGGCTGTGTCTACGTCGGCTGCGGGCCGGAGACCGACCTGAAGAGCGTCGCGGGCATGGTCGCGGCGGCCGATGCCGCCGCGGAAGAGGGCGCGGGACGTGACGGCACCCCATCCGGGGAAGCGGCGACGCGGGGGGCACGGCGGTATGGGGGCGGGGCGCGGGGGGCGGGACGTGACGGGGGCGGGGCGCGAGGGGCGGGACGTGACGGGGGCGGGGCGCCGGGCCAGGAACACGACGGGGCCGGGGCGCGGGGCACGGGACATGACGAGGCCGAGGCGCACGGCCCGGAACACGACGAGGCCGGGCCGCGGGGCCAGGAACACGACGAGGCCGAGGCGCACGGCCCGGAACACGACGGGTCCGGGGCGCAGGGCCCGGAACACGACGCGGCCGGGGCGCAGGACGCAGGCGACGAGGCCTGGGCGCGGGGCGGGCACCGCGAAGGGGCCGGGGCACGGGGCCCCCACGACGCGGCCGAGGCGCGAGACCCGGGGCACGACGCGGCCAAGGCGCAGAGCCCGGGACACGACGAGGCTGAGGCGCAGGGCGCGCGCCGCGGCGGGGCCGGGGCGCGGGGTGTGGAACTCGACGAAGCCAAGGCGCGCGGCGCTGAAGACGACGGCCCCAAGGCGGCACCCGGGCCGGGACACGACGACCCACGCGGCACGGAACACGACGCGGCCAAGGCACAGAGCGCGCCCCGCGATGCGGTGAGGCGGCGGGGTGTATCGCGCGAGGGCGGGGGCGATCGTGGGCGACCCACGGTTGGTTACCCGGGGGCTCCGGGGGCGCAGGTCGGGGCGGCCGTGCGGCTCGGGACGGGGGTGCTGGCCGTGGGGGTCGCGGCGGTGGGCGACGCGCTGCGGCTGCGCGGACTGCACCCGCTGGTGTTGTCGACGATCCAGCTCGCGGAGTCCACCCCGCCGCTGCGCGAGGGCCTCGCCCGCCGGCTCGGCGAGACCGCCACGGAGCGCGTCTTCGGCGTGGCGAACCTGCTGGCGACGACGTTCAGCTTCCGGCCGCTCGGCGCCACGGTGAGCGCCGCGCTGGCCGCCGCCCGGTACGCGGAGGTGCGGTCACGGCGCACGGCGTGGGAGAGGTGGGCGGGCAGGCTGGCCGTGCACGAGGGAACGTACCGCCATGACGCGGTACCGGCCCACGAGCGCCCCGCGCCGCTGCCGCCGGGCCCGGGCGACCGGTACGCGAACTGGGCGGCGCCGGTGTCGCTCGCGGCGTACGGGCTGACCACGCTCGGCACGTTCAGCCATGACCGGGGGCTGGCCCTGCTGATCGCGGGAACGCCGCGTGGCCCCCGGTCAGGTCGCGAGGCGTTCGCCTCCTCGGTGGGCCGGGCCGTGTCCGACCGGGGTGCGCTGGTGCTGCGGCCGGAGGTGCTGCGGCGGCTGGACCGGATCGACACCGTGGTCCTCGACGCCCGGGTGCTGGCCGGCCGCGACTGGACGCTCGAGGGCGTCCTGCGCCTGCCAACGCCCGGTGCCCGTCCCGGTGTTCGCCCGGAAGCGCCCGAGTCCTCGCCCACCGACGGTCAGCCCCAGGGCATCCCGGAGAGCAGGAAACCCGAGGACGCTGCCGAGCGGAACGGCCGGGAGGTGCCCGGTGCGCAGAGCGGTGGTGCGGCGAACGGCGGGCCGGACAACGGACCGGACGACAGGCCGGGCAACGGACCGGACGACAGGCCGGGCAACGGACCGGACGACAGGCCGGGCAACGGACCGGACGACAGGCCGGGCAACGGACCGGGCAACAGACCGGGCAACGGGCCGGACGACAGGCCGGACACCGGGCCAGACGACGAGCCGGGCAACGGACCGGGCAACGGGCCAGGCACCGGCCCGGGCGACGACGAGATCCACGTCCGCATCCACGAGCTGATCGAGGCGGAAGGTGCGGCCAAGAAACGTCCCCGGCAGGGCGTCGGGGCCCCCGAGCCGCGGCCGCGGGGCGGGTGGGAGTTGCGGCCGTTCGGCGGCGCCGACGGCGTTGTGCTGGCCCCGGACGCGGCCGCGCAGGCCCGGCAGTGGGGCGAGCGAGGGGCTCGGGTCGTGCTCGTGCTGCGGCAGGGCACTCCGGTGGCCGTGGCCGCTCTGGTGCCCCAACTGCATCCGCTGGCCCACCACTTGGTGCGCGCGGCGCAGGAGTGCGGCCAGGTGCGGCTGGTGGGCGGTCCGCCCGGACTGCATCTCCGGTTCGGGCTGGAGGAGGCCGTACCCACCGGGCACCGGCGTACGGCCGCCCTGGTGCGGTCCCTGCAGGCGGAGGGGCACGGGGTCGCCGTGGTCTCGGCGCGGACCCGGCGTGCCCTGGTCCGCGCCGACCTGGGCCTCGGATCGATCTCCGACCCCCGGCACGTGCCCTGGGACGCCGATGTCGCCGCCCCGCCCGATGTCATCCATCTGCTGCTGACGGCCCTGCCGGAGGCCCGTCGGATCAGCCGGCTGTGCGCACGGCTGGAGGGCGTCGGTGCCGTGGCGGGCTCGGCGCTCGCGCTGCTGGTGCCCCGGCCGCGGGCCTGGGCGCGGGCCCGTCTGGTGGCCGACGGAGTGACGGTCGCCGGTGTCTCGGCGGGGTTCTGGGCCGGGTGGCGGCTGCACGGCCAGCCGGCCCCGGCCGCCACCGGCCACACGCCCTGGCACGCGATGGCGGTACGTCAGGTGATGGCCCGGCTCGGCACGTCGTCCCGGGGCCTGGACGAGGCCGAGGCCGCGCGGCGCCGCCAGTTCGAAGGAGGCGACCGCCACGACGGCGCCGTCACCCTGATCGGCCGGGTCGCCGAGGAACTGGCCAATCCGCTCACCCCCATCCTCGCGGTCGGCGGCGGTATCTCGGCGGCGCTCGGCTCCGTGCTGGACGCCGTGCTGATCGGCGGGGTGCTCGGGGTGGACGCGTTGGTCGGCGGGGTGCAGCGGCAGCAGGCCGACGATGCGGCGGAACGGCTCGTCGAGGCCACCTCGGTGCAGGTGCGGGTGCTGCGGCCCGGCCGGGCGGAGGCGGTCCAGACGGCCGGTGAGCACCTGGTGCCCGGCGACGTGATCGAGCTGCGGGCCGGGGACTCGGTGCCGGCGGACTGCCGGGTGGTGCGGGCCCAGGGCCTGGAGGTGGACGAGTCCAGCCTGACCGGCGAGTCGCTGCCCGTCACGAAGACCGCGGCGCCGACCTCGGCCCGGGCGGTCGCGGACCGCACCTCGATGCTCTACGAGGGCACGACGGTGGCGGCCGGTCACGCGCTCGGCGTGGTCGTCGCCACCGGCACCGCCACCGAAGCGGGCAGCGCGGGCGAGGTGGGCGCCGAGGACGGACCGCCGGAGAGCGGGGTGGAGCGGCGGCTGAAGGCGCTGGGCCGCTGGTTCCTGCCGCTGTCCGTCGGCGCGGGCGTGGCCCTGTTCGCCGTGGACATGCTGCGCGGACGGCCGTTGGGCGCCGCCCTCGGCTCGGCCGTCAGCCTGTGCGTGGCGGCCGTACCGGAGGGGCTGCCGTTCGTCGCCACGGTCGCGGAGCTGGCGGCGGCCCGCCGGCTGTCCACGCGCGACACCCTGGTCCGCAGCGCCTCCACCATCGAGGCACTGGGCCGTACCGACGTGCTGTGCTTCGACAAGACGGGCACGCTCACCGAGGGCCGGATCAGCCTTCAGCAGGTCTCCGACGGCGTGGAGCGCGGTGCGCCCGACCGGCTCACCCCGGCGCTGCGACGCATCGTCGCCACGGCCGCACTGGCCGGACCGCCGGGCGCGGCCGCGGACCTCACCCATCCCACCGACCGGGCGATCGCGGCCGGGGCCGAGCTGCTGGGCGCCGCCCCGGCCCGGGCCGCCGGGCTCGGTACGGACACCTGGGAGCGCCTCGCGGAGCTGCCGTTCGAGCCGGGGCGTGGCTTTCACGCCGTGCGGGGGCGGTCGGACGGCGAGGCGCGGATCGTCGTCAAGGGCGCGCCGGAGGTCGTACTGGCGCGCTGTGACCGCGTGCGCCGGGGGGACGCCACCGAGCCGTTCGACGAGGCGCTGCGCGCGGAGTCGGAGGCGGAGGTCGACCGGCTCGCCAGACGCGGTCTCAGGGTGCTCGCGGTCGCCGAGCGCGTACTGCCCGAGGGCGCGTCGCCGGAGGACACCGAGCTGGACGACGAGAGCGTCGACGGGCTGTGTCTGCTGGGTCTGCTGGGGCTCGCGGACCCGGTGCGGGCCACCGCCGCCGAGAGCGTGGACCGGCTGTCGCGGGCCGGGGTGCGCATCGTCATGGTCACCGGGGACCACCCGAGCACCGCCGCCGCGATCGCCCGGGAGCTGCGCCCCGAGGAGGAGCCGCGCCTGATGACGGGGGCGGAGCTGGACGCTCTCGACGACGCGGCGCTGGTCAGGACGCTGCCGGACATCACCGTGTTCGCGCGGACCACCCCGGCGCACAAGGTCAGGATCGTCAGCGCGCTGCGCTCGACCGGCCGGATCGTCGCGGTCACCGGCGACGGCGCCAACGACGCGCCCGCCATCCGGATCGCCGACGTCGGCATCGCCCTGGGCTCGCGGGCGACGCCGGCGGCCCGTGCCGCCGCCGACATGGTCGTCACCGACGACCGGATCGAGACCATCGTCGACGCGTTCGTCGAGGGGCGGGCCATGTGGGCCTCGGTGCGCAAGGCGCTGGGCGTCCTGCTCGGCGGCAACCTGGGGGAGATCGCGTTCACCCTGGCGACGACGCTGCTCACCGGGCGCAGTGCGCTGAACGCCCGCCAGCTGCTGCTGGTCAATCTGCTCACCGACATGCTGCCCGCCATGGCCATCGCGGCCCGGCCGCCCGCCGCCGACCGCGACCAGTTGCTCGCCGAGGGCCCGGAGGCCTCGCTCGGCGAGGCCCTGACCCGGCACATCCGGCTGCGTGCCACGGTCACCACGGTCGCGGCCGGCACCGCCTGGATCGCCGCCCGGGCGACCGGCACCCGGGCGCACGCCGACACCGTCGCCCTGGTCGCCCTGGTGACGTCCCAGTTGTTCCAGACGCTCCAGGACGCGGGCCGCGATCCGGTGGTCGCCGCCGCCGTGGTGGGCTCGCTGGTGGTGCTGGGCGTGGTCGTGACCGTGCCGGGGCTCAGCCACTTCTTCGGCAGCCGGCCGCTCGGGCCGATGGGCTGGACGATCGCGCTGGCGACGGCGGCGGGGCCGGTGCTGGTGCCCGCGGCGGCCAGGGGCGTCGTCGACACGCTGGGGAAAGTTCACCCGCAGGACACCCAGGCGCAGCCCGCCGGATGACATCGGGCCGGACAAAGGAGTCGTACCGTACGACGCACACGAAAGGCGGCTGATCATGCCGCACATCCTCAGCACGATCCTGACCCAGGTGGCGGTCGCCCTCCTCGAGGCCGTCCTGGTGCGCCTGGCCATCCAGCTCTGGAAGGCGTTCGCCACGAGCGGCGCTCCGGCGGCCGCCCGCGCCTGACCGGCTCCCGCGCGGCCTGAATGAATTGTCCGTTCAGGCCGGGTTTATCCGGTTGAGGCCATGGAAGGCGGCTGGGAGGACCCCCTACCCAAGCCTCCAGCAGGGGAGGACGGCGATGACTTCCCCAGAACCGCAGACCCAGCAAGCACAGCAGCCCGCCCCGACCGGGGCCGGGGACCAGGCCGAGCAGAAGCGGACCGGCGGCAAGGTGATGCACCTGCACACCGCACACCCCCGCGTCCCCATTCCCTACGTGACACCGGGCGACATGTTCTCGGGCGCACGCAAGGCGACATCGACGGCCGCGTCCACAGCCACGTCGACGGCCACCTCCCTGGTCCCCCCGCCTCGCCGGCTCGCCTTCTACGGCATCCTCGGGGGCATGACCGTCGCCGGAGCCATGGCCTGGCCGGTCGCGTTCGCCGTCGGTGCCGCCACCGAGGTGATCACGCGCGAGCAGTCCGCCCGCCATCGCCAGCAGCATGAACAGATGGAGCGGCAACCCGCCGAGGCCGAGCAGGGCCCGCCGTCCACGACCGAATGGGCGGACCCCGGGACGACCCGGCAGACGACGACAGGATGAGCCCGCCCGCTTCCTGAGCGTCACTGGGGCGCTGGTCCCCAGTGACGCTCAGCACTTACCGGCACGCTTTCCGGTAACCCCTTCAAGCCGCCCAAGCTAGCCGTCCGCAACTCAGGTGAGCAGGGAAAACGCGGCACGGCGTGCCTGATAGCCCGGCACCGGATGCCAATTTCTTCGTACAGGCGCTTTTTAGCCCGCCACCCTTTGATCGATCATCGATCAGCGAGTTACAGTCGCCGACGGGCCGCGCGGCGGGAGTCGCATGGTGTCACAGCACCGAGGCCTCCGCCCTGTCCTGCCAAAGACAAAGGGCACCCCCGAACCCTTGACGATGAGGGAACCCCCTTCGACTGAGGAAGGCGGCGACATGACCGACCCCAACGCCATCCAGCCGAGCGAGCTCGACCAGCTCCCGGACCGCGACCCCGAGGAGACCGCCGAATGGCAGGCCTCCCTGGACGCCGTCACCAAGGCGGCCGGGCCGCACCGTGCCGCGTACCTGATGCGCCGCACGCTGGAGCGTGCCGAGGGCAACGGCATCGCGCTGCCCAAGCTCCTCGAGACCGACTACGTCAACACCATCCCGACCTCCGCCGAGCCGTCCGTGCCCGGTGACGAGGCGATGGAGCGCCGGATCACCGCGTGGAACCGCTGGAACGCGGCCGCGATGGTGACCCGCGGCTCGAAACACGGCGTCGGCGGCCACATCGCCACCTTCGCCTCCGCGGCCTGGCTCTACGAGACCGGCTTCAACCACTTCTTCAAGGGCAAGGAGGCCGACGGCTCCGGCGACCAGCTCTACATCCAGGGCCACGCCTCCCCCGGCATCTACGCCCGTGCCTTCCTCGACGGCCGCCTGACCGAGCAGCACCTCGACAACTTCCGTCAGGAAGCCGGCGGCAACGGCCTCCCGTCGTACCCGCACCCCCGCCGCCTGCCCTGGCTGTGGGAGTTCCCGACGGTGTCCATGGGCCTCGGCCCGCTGTCGGCGATCTACCAGGCGCGCTTCAACCGCTACCTCACCGCCCGAGGCATCAAGGACGTCTCCCAGTCCCACGTCTGGGCGTTCCTCGGCGACGGCGAGATGGACGAGCCGGAGTCGACCGCCGCACTCGCGCTCGCCTCCCGCGAGGGCCTGGACAACCTGACCTTCGTCATCAACTGCAACCTGCAGCGCCTCGACGGTCCGGTCCGCGCCAACTTCAAGATCGTGCAGGAGCTGGAGGCCCAGTTCCGCGGCGCCGGCTGGAACGTCGTCAAGTCGCTGTGGGGCACGGCGTGGGACGAGCTGTTCCAGCTCGACACCACCGGCGCGCTCGTACGCCGCCTGCGCGAGGTACCCGACGCGCAGGTGCAGACGTACCAGACCCGCGACGCCGCCTACATCCGCGAGGACTTCTTCGGCAAGGACCCGGTGCTCGCCGAGATGGCGAAGCTGCTGAGCGACGACAAGATCCTCGAGTGCTTCCACCTCTCCCGCGGTGGCCATGAGGCCCGCAAGGTGTACGCGGCCTACAAGGCGGCGCTGGACCACAAGGGCGCGCCGACGGTGATCCTGGCCCAGACGGTCAAGGGCTTCACGCTCGGCGAGGGCTTCGCGTCGAAGAACGCCAACCACCAGATGAAGAAGCTGACGGTGGACGAGTTCAAGAACATGCGTGACCTGCTGGAGCTGCCGATCTCCGACGCGCAGTTCGTCGACGGGGTCGTCCCCTACGGCCACCCCGGCGCCGACTCCCCCGAGGTCCGCTACCTCCAGGAGCGCCGCGCGGCCCTCGGCGGCCCGGCCCCGGCCCGTCGCGTGCACCCGGTGGCGCCGCTGCCCGCCCCCGCCGAGAAGGCGTTCGCCTCCTTCGACAAGGGCTCCGGCTCCCAGAACGTGGCCACCACCATGGCCTTCGTCCGCCTGATCAAGGACCTGGTCCGCGACAAGGAGTCGGGCAAGCGCTGGGTGCCGATCGTCCCGGACGAGGCGCGCACCTTCGGCATGGAGTCGCTGTTCCCGTCCCTCGGGATCTACTCCCCCAAGGGCCAGACGTACGAGCCGGTCGACCGGGACCAGCTGATGTACTACAAGGAGGCCAAGAACGGCCAGATCCTCAACGAGGGGATCACCGAGGCCGGTTCGATGGCCGACTTCATCGCCGCTTCCACCGCGTACTCCACGCACGGTGAGGCGATGATCCCGTTCTACATCTTCTACTCGATGTTCGGCTGGCAGCGCACGGCCGACCAGATGTGGCAGCTCGGCGACCAGCTCGGCCGCGGCTTCCTCGTCGGCGCGACGGCCGGCCGTACGACGCTGACGGGCGAGGGCCTGCAGCACGCCGACGGTCACTCGCCGGTGATCGCGGCGACGAACCCCGCGGCACTGACGTACGACCCGGCGTTCGCGTACGAGGTCGCGGCGATCGTCAAGGACGGCCTGCGGCGCATGTACGGCGAGGCGGCGCCGGGCGAGGACCCGAACGTCTTCTACTACCTCACCGTCTACAACGAGCCGCTCCCGCAGCCCGCGAAGCCGGCGGTGAACGGGATCGACCAGGGCATCGTCAAGGGCCTGTACCGCTTCAACACGGCGGAGTCGGCGGGCCTGTCCCCGGTCGCGAACGCCCCGCGCATCCAGCTGCTCGGCTCCGGCACGGCGATCCACTGGACCCTTCAGGCGCAGAAGCTGCTCGCCGAGGAGTGGGGCGTGGCGGCCGACGTCTGGTCGGCGACGTCCTGGACGGAGCTGCGCCGGGACGCCCTGGAGGCGGACGCGGCGCTGCTCCGCGGCGAGGAGCGGGTCCCCTACGTCCGGCAGGCACTGTACGGGGCCGAGGGCCCGGTGCTGGCGGTCTCCGACTACATGCGCCAGGTCCCGGACCAGATCGCGCAGTGGGTCGAGCAGGACTACTCCTCCCTGGGCGCCGACGGCTTCGGCCTCTCCGACACCCGCGAGGCGGCCCGCCGCCACTTCGGCGTCGACGCCCAGTCCATCGTCGTGGCGGCCCTGGCCCAGCTCGCGAAGCGGGGCGAGGTCAAGGCGACGGCGGTGAAGGAAGCCCGGGAGAAGTACGGCCTGTAGAAGCCGGCGCTCGATGAAGGGGTACGGCGGCTGCCGTACCCCTTCGTTGTCAGTGGCCCCCGGCATCATGGCGGTATGCGCGCTGCCCGGCTGATCAAGATGGTGCTGTTGCTCCAGTCCCGGCCCTCCATGACCGCTGCCGAGCTGGCGCGCGAGCTGGAGGTGTCCGAGCGGACCGTGACGCGGGACGCGCAGGCGTTGTCGGAGGCGGGGGTTCCGGTGTACGCGGACCGGGGGCGGGCCGGTGGGTACCGGCTCATCGGGGGGTATCGGACCAGGTTGACCGGGCTCGGGCGGAGCGAGGCCGAGGCGTTGTTCCTCAGCGGTGTTCCGGGCGCGCTGCGGGAGATGGGCCTGGAGGACGCCGCCTCCGCCGCCCGGCTGAAGGTGTCGGCGGCCCTCATGCCCTCCCTGCGCGACGCCTCCCGTTCCGCCGCCCAGCGGTTCCATCTGGACGCCCCGAACTGGTTCAGGGAACCGAAGACCCCCGAGCTGCTGCCGGCCGTCGCGGACGCGGTCTGGGACGACCGGCGGATCGTGGCGCGCTACCGGCGCGGGGAGGGCGAGGTCGAGCGGGAGCTGGAGCCGTACGGGCTCGTGTTGAAGGCGGGGGTCTGGTACGTGGCGGCCCGGGTCGCGGGGCACGGGTCGTACCGGGTGTACCGGATCGACCGGTTCACCGCCGTGGACACCGGTGACGAGCGGTTCGAACGGGACGAGGAGTTCGATCTGCCGGGCTTCTGGGAGGAGCGGGCCGAGCAGTTCGCGCGGTCCATTCTGCGGGCCGAGGTCGTGGCGCGGGTGTCCCCGGGCGGGGTGCGCAGACTGCCGTACAGCGTCGATCCGCAGTCCGCGCGGGAGGCGCTGGAGACGGCGGGCGCCCCGGACGAGGAGGGTTGGGTGACGCTGACGCTCCCGGTGGAGTCCTGGGAGGTCGCCCACACCCAGCTGTCGGCGCTCGGGCCGGAGGTGGAGGTGCTGGCGCCGCGGGAGCTCAGGGAGCGGTTCGCCGACGATGCGATACGGCTGGCCGCGCTGTATCGCGGCTGAGGCGCCCATAACAATCCGCCACACTCCACGTGCGTCCCGCCCGCCCAGGGCCGATGCTGGACCCGTGATGGACGAGACCGAGTTCTGGGAGCTGGTGGACGGCACCCGTGAAGACGCCGACGGTGACCCCGAGGAGCAGGCCGACCTGCTGGTGGACCGGCTTCTCCAACTGGACCCCGACGCGGTGCTCGACTTCGCCCGTCACTTCGAGGCCCGCTACAACCGCGCGTACACCTGGGACCTGTGGGGTGCCGCCTGGGTCCTGCTGGACGGGGCCAGCGACGACGCGTTCGACTTCTTCCGGTGCTGGCTGATCGGACAGGGCCGCGAGGTGTACGAGGGCGGGGTGCACGACCCCGACTCGCTGGCCGATCTGCTGGACGACTTCGACGAGGAGTTCGACGGCGACGCCGAGGAGCTCGGCTACGCCGCGGACGAGGCCTACGAACAGCTCACCGGCACGGTCGCCCCCGACCTCGGCATCCCGCCCGCGCCCCCGGAACCGGAGGGCACGCCGGTCGACTTCGAGAACGAACGGGCGCTGGCGGACCGCTTCCCCCGGCTGTGGGAGCGATTCAAGGACTGAGCCTCGCGCAGGGCCGGGCAGGGCAGGGCCGGGTGTCAGGCCACGACCCGCCTGCGGCCCGGGTCCGACGGGATGTACGCCTGCGTCTGCTCGGCCTTCACCGCGTGGTGCATCGGCGCCTTGTTGGCCTGGTCCAGCGCGGAGGCCGTGACGGCGGCCGGTCCGAGGCTGAGCGTCGGTCGAGCGGTGACGGAGGCCATGACCCGGGTCTGGTGACCGACGTCACCGGGCGGGCTGGGAAGGTTCACGCATCGGTCTCTTGACCTGTTGCGTGATCTCCGGCTTACGGTGGCCGCCCCGAACAGGAGCATCCAGCCCATGACCAGCCCGTACGTACGGGAGATCACACGCGAGGACCACCTGGCCCATCTGCGGCTGTACCCCGACGCGAGCCATCTCCAGATTCCCGAGTGGGGCGATGTGAAGCCCGACTGGCGGTCGGAGAGCGTCGGCTGGTTCGAGGACGGGCCCGCCGGTGAGGTCCTGATCGCGTCCGCGCTGGTTCTGTACCGCCCGCTGCCCGGCACCCGGCGCTGCCTCGCCTACCTTCCCGACGGGCCGGGGATCGACTGGCGGGCGCCGCGGGTGGACCGCTGGCTGGACGCCCTCGTCGCCCATGTGGAGCGGCGCGGAGCGTTCTCGGTGCGGATCGGGCCGCCCCTGGTCGTACGGCACTGGGAGGCGGACACGGTCGCGGCGGGCGTCGCCGACCCCGACGTACGCAATCTGCACGATCTGCCCGCCGACGGCCTCGACGGACATGCGCTGGACGTCGCGGAGCGGCTGGGGCGGCTCGGGTGGCGGCGGTGCGCGGAGGGCAACGGCAGCGGTTTCGGCCTCGGTCAGCCGCGCTACGGCTGCCAGGTGCCGCTGGCGGGGCGCTCGATGGACGAGTTGCGCGACGCCCTCGCACCACGCTGGGAGCAGTCCCTGCGCACCGCGGAGCGAGCGGGCGTGCAGGTGTCCTGGGCCACGGCCACCGATCTGCCGGAGTTCTACCGCCTGTACACCGCGACCGCCGAACGCGACGGGTTCCGAGCCCGCCCGCTGAGCTACTTCCAGCGCATGTGGGCGGCCCTGAACGCCATGGACGACGACCGGCTCCGGCTCTACGTCGCCGAGTACGACGGCGAGGTGCTCTCCGCCGCGCTCATGATCAGCGTCGGCTCCCGGGTCTGGCACTCGTACGCCGCGTCCGGCCGCCGGGGGCGGGAACTACGGCCCAGCAGCGCGCTGTTGTGGCGGATGCTGGGCGACGCCCGACAGTCGGGAGCGCGCACATACGACCTGCGCTCCATCACCCCGACCCTGACCGAGGACCGTCTGCTCGGACGCCTCCTGTTCAAGACCGGGGCGGGCGGCAGGGCGGTGGAGTACCTCGGGGAGTGGGAGCGACCGGTGGGCAGCCAGGGGAAGGCGCTTCAGCGGGCGGTGGGGGTTTATCTGGGGCGGAGGTGAGGCGCGAAGGCGGGGGCTGAACCGGGCTGGGCTGGGCTGGACTGGACGCATGCACATGGCCTGCCCTGGTGGCGGGCGGTGGTCTCCCTGGTCTCCGGGAGACGGGGCGGTGAGACGTCTACCTGCGGGGCAGGCGAGGCGCTCAAGGCCTGGCCAGAGACGGACCGCTCTCCCTGAGCACCGGAGGCAGAGGCGGGCCGGTGAGAGGTCTGTCTGAGGGCGCAGGCAGCGCGTTTCAGGACCTCCCCCGACGCGAGGCGCTCAGGACCCGCTCAGGGCCTCCCCTGTAGACGGGCCGCCGTCTCCCTGATCGCCGGGATGCGGGCGCTGAGGGCCTCGCCCGGGCAGCTGGTCATGTAGCCCACGTCGTGGCCGGCGACGGCGGGGAGCCTGGCGCTGGTGCCGGCGGAGTAGCGGCTCTCGCTGTTGCTGGAGGTCAGGCGGACCGTCGCGCGGGGGTCCGTGCCGGAGAGCCCCAGCTTCCACGCGGCGATCGCGGCGATCGCGTCGGTCATCGCCTTGGGCACGGGTACGCCGGCCGTGAAGGTGCCGAGCGCCGCGATGCCCGTGGTGCGGTGGTTGAAGCCCTGGGTGTGGGCGCCGGTGACGGCTCGGTCGATGCCGCCCGCGCGGCCCTCGTAGATGGTGCCGCAGCGGTCGACGAGGAAGTTGTAGCCGATGTCGTCCCAGTCGCGGGAGCCGGTCTGGCCCGTGTACACGTCCCGGATGATGCGCGGCACGTCGGCGCAGTCGTACCCGTTCGGCGAGTCGGTGTGATGCACGAACACGGCGACGACCTTGTCGTCGTAGCGCGGGGGCGGCTGTGCCCGACGGGCGTCGTCGTTCAGCCAGGCCGTCCTCGGCACGATGTGCGGCCGGGCCGCCTGATACGCCCCCGCATGCCTAGCCGCGACAGGCCGCTCGGCCACGTCCGCGCTCTGCTCGACTCCCCGCGCACAGAGCACCAGCGCGAGAAGGGCGGCGAGCCCCGGAAGGGAGGCGAGCACCACGAGCGGCCCGACGGGGACGCGGTCCCCGGGGCGGGGCCGCAACCAGATCCGGCCTTGCTGCCGGAGGTGCCGCTGCAACCAGGTCCGGGGCCGCTGCCCACTCCGATTTCGCTGCCGGACGTACCGCTGCGCCCCGGCTCGGCCCTGGCCCTTGGCCCCGAGCTGTCGCCGGAGCCGGTCATCGCGCTCGTACGGTGGCCGCCGCCGGATTCGGGACTGCTGCTGGGCAGGGGGTGACTGCGGGGCCCCGGCCGGTCGCCGGACCGGCTCGCGTCGCTCGACTCGCAGCCGCGACCGGATCCGGGACTTGCGCCGGGCGTGGGATTTCCGCTGATCACCGGCTGGCTGCTGGGCCCCGGCCGACCGCCGGACCGCATCCTGCCGCTCGACTCGAAGCCGCCGCCGGGTTCGGGACCTGCGCGGGTCGAGCGGGGGTTGCTGGGGACCAGCGGACCGCCGGATCGGGTCCTGCGCCTCGACGTGGGAGGGCTGCTGGACAGGGGGTGACCGCAGGACATCGGGCGGCTGCTGGGCCCGGGACGCCTGACGGGCATCAGACGCCCGCTGGGCACGAGACGGCCGATCCGGTCGGGCCTGCGGCGCTTGCGAGGCCGGCGGTTGCTGTTCCTCGGCCTGTGGCGCTCGCAAGGCCGGCCGTTGCTGCTCCTCGACCTGCCGCACGCCCGCCCCGCGCGCCGCAACCTCTACGCGCCCCGCTCCAGCCCCGCGCGCCCCCTCAGCCCGTGTGGCCTGAATCTGCGCACCCCACCCCACCGCCCACATCCGCGCAGCCCACGGTATTCGTACGGCACGAGGTCTTCGTCTCCCCCGTGTTGGCCGGAAGACCCTTCGGGTGACCCGTCGGAAGACACGCATGGTCCTACTGTCCGACGGATCCGGTCCGCCCGCGATGTGTGGTGTGACGCGCAGTGGAACCATCGTCCCGGTCCAGGACGTTTCTCCTGGTGCACGCAGCGTGGCCGGTTCCCGGCGACGTGGGCGTGTGTGCTGATCAACGGGCGCCTCGCGCGCGTACTAAGGGGTCCGAGAGAAAGGCGGCTCAGTGGACCTGCTCGACATCCTGCTGTTGCTGGTGATCCTGGCCTACGCGGCGTCCGGCTACCGCCGAGGACTGGTCGCCGGCTGCGTCTCGCTCGCCGGCTTCGTGGGCGGCGCGGTGATCGGCGTATGGATCCTGCCGTGGATGATGGACCTGGTCACGCCGGGGACGACGCAGGCGACGGTGACGGCGGTGCTCACCGTGCTGGTCCCGGCCGTGGTGGTGCACGAGCTGGCGGGGCGGCTCGCGCTGCGGCTGCGCCGGGAGCTGGACCGCGGGCCGCTCAGGGCGGCCGACGGGATCGGCGGGGCCGTGGCCAACTCGGTGGCCGTGCTGATCGTGGCCTGGGTGGCGGCCAGCGTCCTCGCCGCGTCCTCCTCCCCGGTGCTCACCGCGGCGATCCGGGACTCCCGGCTCCTCGGCACCGTGCAGGACGCCATGCCGGACACCACCCCGGCCTGGTTCGCACGCGCCACCTCCGCGCTCACCGAAGCGGGCTTCCCGCAGGTCTTCAACCCGTTCGAGAACGAGTCCACCGCCGAGGTCGCCAAACCCTCCGGCGACAGCGTCACGGCGGCCGCGACCAACGCCGCCAAGCTCAGCACCGTCAAGATCGAGGGCGCCTCGGGCACCCAGGGCCGCGAGGGCAGCGGCTTCGTCTACGCCCCGGAGCACGTGATGACCAACGCCCACGTGGTGGCCGGCATCGACGACCCCGGCGTCCGGGTCGGCGGCGTCGGACGGTCGTACGAGTCACGGGTGGTGCTCTTCGACCCGGCCAGGGACGTCGCCGTGCTGTACGTCCCCGAGCTGCGCGCCCCCGTCCTGCGGTTCGACGACGACGCCACCCGCGGCGACTCGGCGGTCGTGGCGGGCTACCCGGAGGACGGCGACCTGAACCTCCAGGCGGCGACGGTCGCGAACCGCGTACGGGCGACGGGCCAGAACATCTACAACGACGACACCGTCACCCGCGAGATCTACTCGATCCGCTCCACCGTCCGCCCCGGCAACTCCGGCGGCCCGCTGCTGACCACCGACGGCAAGGTGTTCGGCGTCGTCTTCGCCCGCTCCACCTCCGACGACGAGACCGGCTACGTCCTGACGGCGGCCGAGGTCGCCGCCGACGCCAGACGTGCCGCGGCCTCGACGGCCGCCGTGGACACCGGGGATCTCGTCACCTCGTGATTCAGAGCTGCCGCCCCATGAAGACGTCATCCACGAACTGACCGTCCAGGAAGAACTCCTCCGGCAGCACCCCCTCCACCGCGAACCCCTCAGCCTCGTACAGCTTGCGGGCCGGTGTGTTGTGCCCGAGGACGCGCAGGGTCAGACGGCGCGCTCCCCTGCGACGGGCCTCCTCGACGACCGCTCGGATCAGCGCCCGGCCGACGCCCCGTCCCCGGGCCTCGTCGGCGACCGCGAGCCCCTGGATCTGCCGGACATGCGCGTTGGAGGCGAGCGGGGTGGGAAAGCCCAGCCGGACATAGCCGACGATACGACGGTCGAGCTCGGCGACGAGATGGTCCCCGGGGGCGTGACGCTCGTCGAAGAACGGGGCGTAGGGCGGCTGCGGGGGCGGCGTCACCGCGTGCAGAGGCGACCACGTGCCGCGGTCGAGGAGGGACAGTTCCTCGTCGTCGTCGGGCAGGGCGATGCGTATGTTCGGCGGCTGGTGCGGTGCGGGCATGAGCGCCACCCTACGTCCGGGGGAAGGGATGCCAACCGGGGTTTTATCTGGTCACGGGCAGGATGGATTTCATGGAACATTCAAGAATCGTGGTGGCCGGGGCCTCCGGCCTCATCGGTGGCGCCCTGGTGCGGTCCCTGACCGCCGACGGGCATGAAGTGGTGCGTCTGGTGCGCCGCGCGCCGAGGTCCAGGGACGAGGTGCGGTGGGACCCGGAGGGCGGGGCCGTGGACGCGGCGGGGCTCGCCGGGTGCGACGCGGTGGTCAATCTGGCGGGGGCGAACGTGGGTTCGCGCCGCTGGACGGAGGAGTACAAGGCGAAGCTGCGGAGCGGCCGGGTGCTGGGCACGGCGGCGCTCGCCGAGGCCATGGCGTCGCTGGAGCCCGATCAGCGACCGCGGGTCTTCGTCAGCGGCAGCGCGATCGGCTACTACGGCGAGACCGGCGAGCGGGCCGTCGACGAGAGCGCCCCGGCCGGGGAGGGCTTCCTGCCCTCGCTGGTCGTCGAGTGGGAGGGCGCGGCGGCGCCCGCGCGCGAGGCGGGCGTGCGGACGGTGTTCCCGCGCACGGGACTGGTGGTGGCCCGCCACGGCGGGGCCTGGGGGCGGCTGTTCCCGCTGTTCAAGGCGGGCCTCGGCGGACGGCTGGGGGACGGACGGCAGTACTGGTCCTTCGTCTCGCTGCATGACGAGGTGGCCGCCATCCGGCATCTGATCGACCGGGACGACCTGTCGGGCCCGTTCAATGTGACAGCCCCGCAACCGCTGACGAACCGTGAGATCACCGAGGCGATGGGCCGGGTACTGCACCGGCCGACGCTGTTCCAGGTTCCCGCGCCGGTGCTGCGGACGGTGCTCGGCGAGATGGCCGGGGACGTCCTCGGCAGCCAACGGGTGCTGCCCGCGCGCCTGTTGGAGTCCGGGTTCGTCTTCGCGTTCCCGGAGATCGAGGGGGCGATCCGGGCGGTCGCCCGGTAATCACCAACCGAGGACGGGAGTCCGTATGCGACCGCTGTGCGACCGTGCACTGTCGATGCGCGACTGTTCCTGACCGATCACGGCCCTAACCTCGTCCCGAACTCGGGTATCCCCGGAGCCTGTTGGGGGCATGACGTCTCCACCGGCCGCGCAACCTCGAGGAGGGGCACGTGCTTGAGCCCGCGTACCAGGCGGACGTCGTCATCGTGGGAGCCGGGGTCGCCGGACTCTCCGCGGCGCATCGACTGACCAGCGCAGGAGTAAGGACCGCAGTTCTGGAGGCCGCCCCTTACCCGGGCGGCCGTATGTCGACCGAGAAGGTCGACGGGTTCCGGCTCGACCGGATCGGGCAACTCCTGACGATGCCCGCGATGGCACATCCCGACCTACGCCTGACACCAGGCCTCGACAACCTGGCGTTGCGCCCCTTCGCGCCAGGGGTCCTGCTGCACAGCGACGGACGCCGGCAACGCGCGGGAGCGGTGCCGAGCGCGATGGGGGCCAGGCGCGCGAGGGGCGCATTGCATGCGGTGCGCGCCCTGGCGAGCGCCCCTCGGACCACCTCCGTGCGGGGCGTTCCGGGGCAGGTCCCCAGGGTCCGCGCGGGCGCTCCGCTGGGCACCGCCGTGGACCAGGCCCGGCTCGGCGCCGCGCTCGCCCGCTTCGCCTCCTCCCCCGTCGAACGGCTGCTGGCCCGGCCGGAGTTGCCGGCCGCCCAGGCCCTCGCGGCGCGCGGGCTTCCCGCGCGCACGATCGACGGTTTCCTGCGGCCGCTGCTGGCCGCGCTGCTGTGCGACCCGGAGCTGACGACGTCCAGCCGATGCGCGGATCTCGCGCTGCGCGCCTTCGCCGGCGGGCGGCTGTGCGTGCCCGAGGGCGGCGCCGAGGCGCTGCCGGAGCTGCTCGCGCGGGCGCTGCCACCGGGGACCGTGCACACCGGGGTGCGGGTCACATCGGTGGCCACGACGTCCGTGACCACCGCGGAGCACGGCGAGATACGCTGCCGGGCCGTCCTGGTGGCGACGGACGCGCGGACCGCCGCCGAGCTGCTGCCGGGGCTGCGCGTGCCGGACTTCCACCCGGTGACGGTCCTCCACCACACCACCGACGAACCCCCGACGACCGGCGCCTCCCTCCTGCTCGACGCCGACCGGAGCGGCCCGGTCGCACACACAGCGGTGATCAGCCAGGTCGACCCGAGCCGCGCCCCGGCGGGCCGTGCCCTGATCTCCTCGACGGTCCTGGGCACGCCGCCGCCCGACATCGACACGGCCGTACGGATGCACCTGTCCCGCCTCTACGGCACCTCCACGGCCCGCTGGGAGACGCTCGCCGTGCAGCACACCCCGGAGGCTGTCCCGGCGATGCGCCCACCACACGACCTGCGCCGCCCGGTGCGCCTCCTGGCCGGCCTGTACGTCTGCGGCGACCACCGCGACACCAGCACGGTTCAGGGCGCCCTGCACTCGGCCCACCGGGCCACGGCGGCGATCCTGACGGACCTGGGGTCGGCGGGCTCGCTGCACCGGGCGGAGCCGTTACGAGCGGCGGCATGAAATACGCGGTGTCCCCGCGCCCCCGAGGGGCGCGGGGTCGGCGAGCCTCTACAACAGCGCCGCCACCTTGTCCCGGTACCCCCTCACCGGCGCCGCGTCCCGATAAGGCTCCAACCTCCGCTCGAAGTCCTTGACGTACTCGACCGCCCGCACGGACCGCATCTCCGCGGCCTGACCGGCCGCCTCCGCCCCCAGGGAACACGCCTGGTCGAGTTCGCCGAGCCCCAGGCGGGCGGAGGCGAGGACCACGCGGCAGAACAGGCGGCTTCGCGCGTAGGAGGGGGCGCGCAGCTGCAGGGAACGCTCGGCGTGCTGGGCGGCGGCACGGAACTGCTGAAGATCCCGGTGGCAGTGCCCGAACTCGTCGGCCAGCTGTGCCTCGTCGAAGAAGCGCGCCCAGTACGGGACGTCGTCGCCGGGGCGCGCGGCCTCAAGGGCGCGTTCGGCCCGCACGAGCGACGCCGTACAGGCGCGCACCTCGCCCAGTACGCCGTGCCCGCGCGCCTCGCACGAGTGCAACAGCGCCTGCACCACCGGTGGCGCGCTGGTACCCACGCCCTGCTGGGCGACCCGCGCCAGCTGGACGGCCTCGCGGCCGTGCCCGAGGTAGACGGCCTGGCGACTCATCGTGACAAGGACGTAGGAGCCGTACGGCCGGTCTCCGGCCGCCTGGGCGAGGCGCAGCGACTGCACGAAGTACCGCTGCGCGAGCCCGTGCGCCGCGATGTCGTACGACGTCCAGCCCGCGAGCCTCGTCAGGTCGGCGGCGGCCGCGAACAGGCGGCGGCCGGTCTGCTCGCCGTAGGTGCCGCGCAGCATCGGCTCGCACTCGTGCTCCAGATACCGCACGAGCGCCTGCCGGGCGTGGCCGCCGCCGTACATGTCGTCGAGGGAGCGGAACAGCTCGCCGACCGAGCGCAGCGCGGCGATGTCGCCGCCGGTGACCTTCTGACCGGGGCCGCGCTCGGCCTGGTTGCGCTGGCGGGGCACCGCCGTCGGACGGCCCTGGACCGGGATGCGGGCGAGCTGTTCCCCGCGGGCGACCTTCTCGTCGGCCCGGCCGATCAGCCAGTCCCGGCTGGGCACGACGAGCCCGGCCGGGGTGAAAGCGATCTTGCGCAGCTCGGCGTGGCTGCCGGAGTCCTTGCGCCACAGGCCGCTGACGATGTCGACGGCCTCCTCAGGAGTCGAGGCGAACTCCAGCCCCGCGTACACCGGCGCACAGGCGTCGAGCCCGAGGTCCTGGGCGCTGAGCCGACGGCCGAGGCGGCGCGTGAAGACCTCGGCGATGAGGGCGGGGGTGGTGCCGCGCGGCTGCTGACCGCGCAGCCAGCGGGTGACCGATGTCTTGTCGTATCTGAGATCAAGCCCGTGTTCGAGGCCGAGCTGGTCCACCCGGCGGGCGAGACCCGCGTTGGAGAATCCCGCTTCTGCGATGAGCGCGGCGAGCTGGCGGTTGGGAGTGCGCTGCGCGGGTCGTTCCGTCATCTGCGGTGCGGTCTCCTGCCTTTCGGGCCTTGCGAGGCCATACGGCCTTCGAGTGCCCGGATTGCCGTTGAGCAGCCCTTTTGGCCTCTCGAACGGCGCGAATGTAGCGGAGAGTAAGCAGTCGATCGCACACTACGCCGCCTATTCATCCGATCGTGTGAGGATTGCCCTACCGGGCTGACGCAGACCGCGAGACCGCACTCGAACGACCCGGTCGTACAGTGGCGTAGGCACGCTTTGTGCCTTACGACTTCAAGGCTGCTTCCAGGGAGGGGCTTGCCGTGAGTGAGTTGCGGTTCGTCCGCATGGGATTCGGCGCGGACGCCGTCGAGTACCAGCAGGCGTGGGACGAGCAGCGCCGGGTGCACGCGGCGCGGTTCGAGGACGAGATCCCCGACACGGTCCTGCTGCTCGAACACCCCCCGGTCTATACGGCGGGCCGGCGCACGGCGGACAACGAGCGGCCCCTGGACGGCACGCCGGTCATCGACGTGGACCGCGGCGGCAAGATCACCTGGCACGGCCCGGGCCAGCTGGTCGGCTACCCCATCCAGAAGCTGCCGCGCCCGGTGGACGTCGTGGCGCACGTACGGCGGCTGGAGGACGCCCTGATCCGCACGTGCGCGGAGTTCGGCCTGGAGACCACGCGGGTCGAGGGCCGCAGCGGGGTCTGGGTGCTCGGCGACCCGGTCGAGCAGCGCCCCGCCCTCGGCGGACTGGCCCTGGACTTCGATCCCCGCCTCACCGACGACGAGTTCGACCCGCGTCTGAACGGCCCCGAGTACGCCCCGTCCAACGCCGGCCAGCGCCGCGAGGACCGCAAGATCGCGGCGATCGGGATCCGGGTCGCCAAGGGCGTGACCATGCACGGCTTCGCGCTGAACGTGAACCCGGACAACAAGTGGTTCGACCGGATCATCCCGTGCGGGATCCGCGACGCGGGGGTCGCCTCGCTCGCCGCCGAGCTCGGCCGGGACGTCACGATCGACGAGGTGCTTCCGGTCATCGAGCGCCACCTGAAGGACGTGCTCGAGAATGCCGAGCTGAAGCCGCGCCTCATCGAGAAGTCGCCGGTATCGGTCAGCCCCGCATGGCCAGCACCAACGCCGAGCCACTAAATCCACGGGCGTACCCTGGGGAACGCCGAAGAATCAATCGCTAGGGAGCCGGTCGTGTCCGCAGTCGCACCCGACGGACGCAAGATGCTGCGCCTGGAGGTCCGCAACAGCCAGACCCCCATCGAGCGCAAGCCCGAGTGGATCAAGACCCGGGCGAAAATGGGCCCCGAGTACACGAAGATGCAGAGCCTCGTGAAGAGCGAGGGCCTGCACACGGTCTGCCAGGAAGCCGGCTGCCCGAACATCTACGAGTGCTGGGAGGACCGCGAGGCGACCTTCCTCATCGGCGGCGACCAGTGCACCCGGCGCTGCGACTTCTGCCAGATCGACACCGGCAAGCCCGAGGCGCTCGACCGGGACGAGCCGCGCCGCGTCGGCGAGTCCGTGGTCACCATGGACCTGAACTACGCCACCATCACCGGCGTGGCCCGCGACGACCTCCCGGACGGCGGCGCCTGGCTGTACGCCGAGACGGTCCGCCAGATCCACCAGCAGACCGCCGGCCGCGAGGGCGGCCACACCAAGGTCGAGCTGCTCGCCCCGGACTTCAATGCCGAACCGGAGCTGCTGGCGGAGGTCTTCGCCTCACGCCCCGAGGTCTTCGCGCACAACGTCGAGACGGTCCCGCGGATCTTCAAGCGGATCCGTCCGGGCTTCCGCTACGAGCGTTCCCTGAAGGTCATCACCGACGCCCGCGACTACGGCCTGGTCACCAAGTCCAATCTGATCCTCGGCATGGGCGAGACCCGTGAGGAGGTCAGCGAGGCACTGAAGCAGCTGCACGACGCGGGCTGCGAGCTGATCACCATCACGCAGTACCTGCGCCCGAGCGTCCGGCACCACCCCGTGGAGCGCTGGGTCAAGCCGCAGGAGTTCGTGGAGCTGAAGGACGAGGCCGAGCAGATCGGCTTCTCCGGTGTGATGTCCGGACCGCTGGTGCGGTCCTCCTACCGGGCCGGGCGGCTGTACCAGATGGCCGTCGAACAGCGACATTCAGCTGCTCCGCAGCGGGGTGGTTCCTACGTCGCCTCGCAGGCCGTCTGATGGCACGGAGTGCCACTCTGCTCGTGTGAATCCGCGCACAAGCAACTACTCCTCGGTAGCAGCCGATTGACGCGGCCCTGGACGTCCCCGCAGATAGGGGGGCCGTCAGGGCCGCGTCAAGCTTTTCCGGCGACGTATTAAGGCTTCATTGGTGTTTGACCGGTCGGTCACGCCCTGGTAACACCAATCAGTGACCCTGGTTGTACAGCCCGTGCACCACTCACCCAAGCCGCCATTCCCGAGGGGGGACCTCCACCATGCAGGCCGCGCCGGTTCGCGCCACCGCCATCCCGTCGTTCACCACTGCACTCCGTGCCGTCGAATCGCTGCTGATGAGCAGCGGCCAGCGCACCGCCCGTCGCAACGCCTGGACGTCCGTGCTGGAGGACCGCCGTCGCGCCAAGGACCGGGTCGAGGCGCAGCGCGTCCTGGACCAGGCCACCTCCGTCCGCCGCCCCTGACCGCTCCGCCCACCCGGCGGAGCCGCGTATCGGCTCAGCCCCGAGACACCGCCGTCGTCGGCGCTCCCGGGGCCACGTAGACTTCGTGGCATGGCGAGGAAGGACACGGCAGCGGACGCTGCGAATCCCGGGCGACTCAAGCAGATCGCTCTGACCTACAAGATGACCCGCAAGGCCGACAAGAAGATCGGTCTTGTACTCGCGGCTGTCGGAATCGTCACCTTCGGTGTCTTCCTCGCGATCGGTTTCTTGATCGGTCACCCCATCTATCTCGGCATCCTGGGCCTGCTGCTCGCCTTCCTCGCGATGGCGATCGTCTTCGGGCGCCGGGCCGAGCGGGCGGCCTTCGGGCAGATGGAGGGCCAGCCGGGCGCCGCAGCGGCCGTGCTGGACAACATCGGCCGGGGCTGGTCGACGACGCCCGCGGTGGCGATGAACCGCAGCCAGGACGTGGTCCACCGGGCCGTCGGCAAGGCCGGCATCGTGCTGGTCGCCGAGGGCAACCCGAACCGGGTGAAGAGCCTGCTGGCCGCGGAGAAGAAGAAGATGAACCGCATCGTCGCCGACGTGCCGGTGCACGATCTGATCGTCGGCTCCGGTGAGGGTCAGGTCGAGCTGAAGAAGCTGCGGACCACCATGCTGAAGCTGCCCCGCGTGCTGACCGGCCCCCAGGTGACCGCCACCAACGACCGGCTGAAGGCCATGGGCGACCTGATGAGCAACATGCCGTTGCCGAAGGGGCCCATGCCCAAGGGCATGAAGCTGCCGAAGGGCGGGAAGGCCCGCTGATCCCCCTCGTACGAGAACGTACGAGAAAGGGGGCGCCCGGCCACTCCGGGCGCCCCCTTTGTCATACGACCGCTGTCATACGACCGCTGCGATACGACCGCTAGATGCGCACTTCCACGGTGCCGGCCAACCGGTCGTGCAGCCCGCGGCCGTCGCGGTCCCAGATCAGGGCCGGGACGGCGACGCACAGCAGGGCCGTGCGCAGCAGGGCGCGCAGGGGGTTGACCGTGCCGGTGTCCAGGGAGACCACACGCAGGCCGAAGAGGCGCTTGCCCGGGGTGAAGCCGACCGTGCCTACGGTCAGGACGCCCATGACGAAGAACAGCAGCAGGGCCCAGTTGCTGGTCGCCTGGCCGTAGCCGTCGGTGATGAGACCGTATGCGATCAAGACGCAGATGCCCCAGTCCACGGCGAGTGCTCCGAGCCGTCGTCCCGGACGGGCGATGGAGCCCGGTCCCTCCTCCGGAAGGCCGAGCTGCTGACCCCGGTATCCGAACTCGACACCGGCTTCCTCGGCGGCCGCGCGGGGGCCGGAGAGCCAGGATCCGATTGCTTGCCTCTTGTCCACGCGTCCACGGTACTGTGCGCGTTTTGCGATACGGACAGGTGGGGTGAGGTATGGGATGTCCGGTTAACGTGGGTGAAACAAATGAGTCACGCCTGAGAAATCACCCGTCCCTAGGGTCGAGGTCAGCGTGTGCCACCGCACTGGCCGCACGAACGAACTACCACCCCGGCGCGGACGGTCGGGAGTAGGAGGAGCTGGATGTTCCAGAACGCCGACGAGGCCAAGAAGTTCATCGCGGACGAGGACGTCAAGTTCGTCGACGTACGGTTCTGCGACCTGCCGGGCGTCATGCAGCACTTCACGGTGCCCGTCGAGGCGTTCGACCCGGACGACGAGCTCGCCTTCGACGGATCCTCGATCCGTGGTTTCCAGGCGATCCACGAGTCCGACATGGCGCTGCGTGCCGACCTGTCGACGGCCCGTGTCGACCCGTTCCGCCGCGACAAGACGCTCAACATCAACTTCTTCATCCACGACCCGATCACGGGCGAGCAGTACTCCCGTGACCCGCGCAACGTGGCGAAGAAGGCCGAGGCCTACCTCGCCTCGACCGGTATCGCGGACACCGCGTACTTCGGTCCGGAGGCCGAGTTCTACGTCTTCGACAGCGTGCGTTTCGCCACGACGTCGAACGAGTCCTTCTACCACATCGACTCCGAGGCCGGCGCCTGGAACACCGGTGCCCTCGAGGACAACCGTGGTTACAAGGTCCGCTACAAGGGCGGCTACTTCCCGGTCCCGCCGGTCGACCACTTCGCCGACCTGCGTGCCGAGATCTCGCTGGAGCTGGACCGGGCCGGCCTGAAGGTCGAGCGCCAGCACCACGAGGTGGGCACCGCCGGCCAGGCCGAGATCAACTACAAGTTCAACACGCTGCTCGCCGCCGCCGACGACCTGCAGCTCTTCAAGTACATCGTGAAGAACGTCGCCTGGCGCAACGGCAAGACCGCGACCTTCATGCCGAAGCCGATCTTCGGTGACAACGGCTCTGGCATGCACGTGCACCAGTCGCTGTGGACCGGCGGCCAGCCGCTCTTCTACGACGAGGCCGGTTACGCGGGCCTGTCGGACACCGCTCGCTACTACATCGGCGGCATCCTCAAGCACGCCCCGTCGCTGCTGGCCTTCACCAACCCGACGGTGAACTCGTACCACCGTCTGGTGCCGGGCTTCGAGGCGCCGATCAACCTGGTGTACTCGCAGCGCAACCGCTCGGCCGCGATGCGTATCCCGATCACGGGCTCGAACCCGAAGGCCAAGCGCGTCGAGTTCCGCGCGCCCGACTCCTCCGGCAACCCGTACCTGGCCTTCTCGGCCCTGCTCCTCGCGGGCCTCGACGGCATCAAGAACAAGATCGAGCCGGCCGAGCCGATCGACAAGGACCTCTACGAGCTGGCTCCCGAGGAGCACGCGAACGTCGCGCAGGTCCCGACCTCCCTCCCGGCCGTCCTCGACTCCCTCGAGCGCGACCACGAGTTCCTCCTCCAGGGCGACGTCTTCACGCCGGACCTGATCGAGACGTGGATCGACTTCAAGCGCACGAACGAGATCGCGCCGCTGCAGCTGCGTCCGCACCCGCACGAGTTCGAGCTCTACTTCGACGTGTGATCGACGCCTGACGAAGGCGTCGCCGAGGCAGAGCGCCCGCGCCCCCGCTGTCGTACCGACAGCGGGGGCGCGGGCGTATGTTCTATTCTGCCGAGGAGACGACACGGGGGTGGACGGGATGCCGGAGCGGCACGAACACGACGACCAGGAGCGCGAGTTCGACCTGAAGTGGGCGGACAACGCGGAGCACAAGGAGCCCTCGGCACGGGCCCGTATGCTCGCCGCGCGCTGGAAGGAGAACCCTCCCGGTCCGGTGCCGTTCCGGGCTGAGCCGGAGCATGTGGCGCGGCAGCATCGCCGGTCGGGGTGGGTGTCGACGGTCGTCGTGCTGGGCTGTGTCGCGGCGGTGATCGTGGTGCTGGGGTACCTCGACTTCCGCGCGCCCTAGCCCCGGGGTCTTTGCTGCCCCTAGGGCCGATCGCGACCCGTTCATGGGCGTGGCCGGGTGCACACTGGGCAGTGGGACGAGTGCCTGAGTGCGGGGTGGTGCAAGATGCAGAGCCGCTTCCGGAGTGACCGGCGGTTGACCGCTCGTATGGGGGTCACGCTGTTTCTGCTCGGGTTGTTGTATGTGGGGTTCGTGGCCGCGCTGGTCGTGTTGCTGAAGTCCTGGGTGCTCGTGGTGGTCGTGGCGGCGGGCCTGCTGGGGGCCCAGTACTGGTTCTCCGACCGGGTCGCGCTGTTCGCGATGCGGGGCCGGGTCGTGGAGCGGGAGGAGTATCCCGAGCTGCACGGGGTGATCGACCGGCTGTGTGCCATCGCCGACATGCCGAAGCCCGTCGTCGCCGTGTCGGACATGGATATGCCGAACGCGTTCGCCACCGGACGCAATCCCGACCATGCCGTCCTCTGTGTGACCACGGGGCTGCTGCGCCGGCTGGAGCCGCACGAGCTGGAGGGTGTGCTCGCGCACGAGCTGTCCCATGTGGCGCACAAGGACGTCGCCGTGATCACCGTCGCCTCGTTCCTCGGGGTGATCGCGGGGCTGATCGTGCGGTTCGCCTTCTACAGCCAGCTGTTCGGGGGCGGGCGGCGGGACCAGAACACCGCCGTGATCTTCGCCGCCGTGCTCGGCGTGTCGGCAGCCGTGTACGCGATCAGCTTTTTGCTGATCCGGGCCCTGTCCCGGTACCGGGAGCTGGCGGCCGACCGGGCCGCGGCACTGCTCACCGGGCGGCCCTCGGCGCTGGCGTCCGCGCTGACCAAGGTCTCCGGCGACATCGCCCGGATCCCGTCCAAGGACCTGCGGACGGCGCAGGCCTTCAACGCGTTCTACTTCACTCCGGCGTTCGGCCGGGAGCCCGGCATCGCGAAGATCTTCTCCACGCACCCGAGCCTGGAGCAACGGCTCGACCAGCTGGGGCGGATCTCCACCGAGCTGGGCGAGGCCGCGACTCCCTCAGGGGCGTGAGATGGGGCTGCTGGACATCCTGCTCGGCCGTACGAAGCCGGTCGCGCCCGATCTCGACCAGCTCTTCGGGCTGCCGTCGGCGGCGGTGACGCTGGAGGCGGCGGCCGGGTTCCGGCCGACGGGGAGCGGGGCGGTGTGCTTCGCCACGGTCGAGGGCGCCGCCTTCGAGCAGACGCACCGTGAGGTCCAGGCACTGCTGGACGCGGACGCCGAACGCGAGGGCCGGCCGGTGGAGCTGACCCGGGACGGCTACGGCTACTCGTGGCTGGTGTCGCGGCGCGGCCCCGACCAGCTGCCGGAGCTGGTCAACGACCTGCACGCGGTGAACAGCGCGATGGAGGTCAACGGCTTCGGGCCGCAGCTGCTGTGCTCGCTGGCGGGATTCGAGCACGAGCAGGAGGGGGGCGAGCAGGGGCGGCGGCTCGCGCTCGTCTATCTCTACAAGCGCGGCACCTTCTATCCCTTCGCCCCGCTGCCCGGCACGGCGGAGCGGCGCGACAACCCGCTGGAGCTGCGGGTGAAGGCGGCACTCGGGAACGATCTGCGGATCGAGCAGGACCTGAGCCGCTGGTTCCCGGTGTGGGGTGCCCCCGGCCTGTGACCGGAGGCACCTCAGCCTCGACTCACCACCACAGGTGGTCTCACTTGCTCTTCTCGCGCTCCTGACGACGGGACTCCAGGGGGCGCTCGCGGCGATAGCGGCGCTCCCACTTGGCCTGCATGTCGCGGCGGTCGCGGTAGGAGCGGTAGTCCGCGGGCATGGAGCCTCCCGACGGGGCCCCTCCCCCGGAGCCCCCGGCACCCCTGGCTCCGCCGCTCGGCGCGGAGGAGTTCCGGCCGTACTGCAGGTAGAGGAAGAGCACAGCGACCGCGGCCAGCCAGTAGACGTGGTTTCCGAATCCTAGGATCACCAGGACGACAGTCCCGGACATGACGATGGTGCCCATCACGGGCCTCCGTGAACGTGGGTCGGTTCTGAGCGGTGCGAATGTCCCCGACGGGGCGCTGGGGGACGGGCGACCGTCCGTCGGTGCGTAGAGACTAGCCCCGAGCCCGCAGAGTGACGCCTTCCCTGCGAGAAGCGGCGTGAACAGCTCCGTTACGCATGTCCAGGGTAGGGACACGCTCACTCGGCGTGCATCTCCTTTTCCCGGGAAGGGAGTTCGGCCGGTGTCCGGTGTGAATGAATGGGCCCATGATCGAGCTCTCCTCTTTCACACACGCCTGCGACGGTGAACTGCTCAGCGGGGTGTACGGCGGTGACGCCGGCGGCGCGGACACGCCCACCGTCGTCCTGCTGCACGGCGCGGGCGCCGGCACCAAGGACCGGTTGCTGCCGATGCTCACCGAGTTCGTCTCCCGCGGCTGCCGCGGGCTCGCCTTCGACTTCTCGGGGCACGGGGAAAGCACCGGAGAGCTGAGGGAGTTGAGCCTAAGGCGCCGCTGCGAGCAGGCCATCGCCGTCATCGACGCCCATGTGCCGGAGAGCGGTCCGCTGGTCCTCGTCGGGTTCAGCATGAGCGGGCAGACGGTGACGGATCTCCTCGCGCACTACGGGGACCGGGTGGCCGCGATCGGGCTGTGCGCGCCCGCCGTGTACGCGCGGGAGGCGTGGGATGTGCCGTTCGGTGCGGGGGACGGCCGGTTCAGCGAGATCATCCGCAGGCCGGACGGCTGGCGCACGGCTCCCGCCCTCGATGTGCTGCGGGCGTACGAGGGGCGCGCGGTGCTCGCGGTGCCCGGGACGGACGCGATCATCCCGCCGGACGTGACGGAGGCGGTCCAGGACGCGCTGGCAGCTCACGCGCGGTTCACGCGGTTCGATGTGCCGGACGCCGAGCACATGCTCGGGCTGTGGTTCGAGGAACACGCCGAGGACCGGCGGGAGTTCGTGACCACCGTACTGGCCGGCCTCGGCGACCGGGGATGGACGGCTACCCGGTCGTGGCTGGCCAAGCAGTTACCGGAGGGACGGAAGGTCACCGACTCCGCCTTCTCGAAGGGAGGCTGGAGCTCACAGATGCGGCGGCTGACCCTCGACGACGGCACCGGGCTCGCGCTGCGCACCTTCGTGAAACCCTTCTTCCGCGGACACGCCCCCGGCCTGCTGGCCCGTGAGGCGTCGGTCCTCACCCTGCTCGCGGCCCAGGAGGACGTCCCTGCACCCGAGTTGATCGCCGTCGACGCCACCGCCGAGCACTGCGACCACCCCTCGCTGCTGATGTCGCTGCTGCCGGGCCGGGTGCGGGTGGACGAGGAGGATCAGGAGGAGCTGGACCGGCGCCTGGATCTGCTGGCGGCCCAGCTCGCCGCGATCCACCGGGTCGTACCGGACGAGCGGCCGAGGCCGTACCAGGCGTGGACGTCGCCGGAGCGGGTGCGGACGCCGGGTGGCGCGCTGTGGAAGCGGGCCGTGCAGATGATCCGGCGGGAGCCTGCGGCGTACGAGGGATGCTTTCTGCATCGGGACTTCCACCCGGGGAACGTCCTGTTCAGCGGTGCGGGCGCGGACGTGCGGATCAGCGGGGTCGTCGACTGGGTCGAGACGTCATGGGGCCCCGCCGACCTCGACGTCGCCCTCCCCCACTGCCTAAAGGGCGTGGGAGGTGCCCCCAGCTCGACGGCCCTGGCCCTACTGCACGGCCCGGAGCACGGGCTCGGCTTCCGCGAGCGGTACGAGACGCGGGGCGGGCGACGGCTCGCCGAAGGCGGGGACCACCTGTACTGGCGGCTGATCGACGCCCTCGCCTACTCCCCCGACGCCGCGAAGCTCGCGGGGCCGTGGCGTGATCTGGGGCGGACCGAGTTGACGCCTGAGGTGCTGGGCGGACGGCTGGAGGCGTACGTGGACGGGTTGCTGGGCCGGTACGTCTGACGCCGCGGCCGCCGTCGTACGGCCGGCGTAGGTCAGACATCGGGCGTGGCCCTGACCACCCCGGCCTCGACGGCGTTGCTCAGGGCCTTGTGGTCGGTGACGGTCTGGTCGGCGTAGGCCAGGGCGAACTCGGCGACCGCGTGGTCGAAGCTGTCGGCGCCGCCCAGGTAGCCCGCGATGGCGATACGGTCGCCGGATCGGGCGTGGGCCCGTGCGAGGGCGGTGCCGCACAGCCGGGCGTAGGCGCTCAGGTCGTCCGGGCCCATCCCGGCCACGTCGGCCGAGCCCTTCATGTCGCGCAGCTGCCGCCAGTAGAACGCGCGCCCCTGCGGCCCCGACATCCAGCCCAGGAAGATGTCCCCGGCGGCCTGCAGCAGCCGCTGGCCGGCGACGACGCGGTGGCCGGGATGGATGTACGGCCCACTCGGCAGATGCTCCTCCAGCACGGACTGCCGCGCCTCCTTGAGTTGGAGGAACAGCGGGTCGCCTGCGTCCCGTCCGGCGAGCAGCACGATGAAGCAGCGCAGGCCGACGCTGCCGACGCCGACGACCTTGCGGGCGGCGTCGACGAAGCGGTAGCGGTCGAGGAGCAGTCGGCGTTCCTCGGAGAGGGTGGAGCGGTAGTCGCTGAAGATCTTGCGCAGGGAGGCCATGTCGGAGGTGCCCGCGCGTTCGAGCAGCGGCGGGTCGTTGATGATGCGCCGGTGCCCGTCGACCGTCTCGGTCAGTTTGGCGAAGGCCCGCAGGCTGGTACGGCGGCGCGCGCGGCCGAGGCTGGCCTCGACGCGTTGATGGTGCCGGCGGGCGGAGCGGACCAGGGGCAGGAGCTGCTCGGCGTCGATGCGGGTGTACCAGACGTCGAGCTCGCCGAGCCGGGCCAGCCGGCGCATCGCGACACGGTACGCCGCGACGGCCTCCCGCGCCGCGCGGACGACCTTGGCCTCCGGGTGGCCGTTCTCGCGTGCCGCCACGGCGACCGAGGCGGCGAGCCGTTTGACGTCCCACTCGAACGGGCCCGGGAACGTCTCGTCGAAGTCGGTGAGGTCGAAGAGCAGGGCGCGTTCCGGTGAGGCGTGGAGGCCGAAGTTGAGCAGGTGGGCGTCGCCACACAGCTGCACCGTGAGACCGGTGTGCGGCGCGGCGGCGAGGTCGGCGGCCATCACGGCGGCGGCACCGCGCAGGAAGGCGAACGGCGACGACGCCATCCGGCCGTACCTGATCGGCAGCAGCTCCGGCAGCCGGTCGCGGCCCTGGTGTTCCAGTACGACGACGGGGTCCGGGCGGTCGACGGAGGGGATCCAGGCGGCGTGCGCGGAGCGGGGGGCACGTTTGCGGGCGGCCTTGCCCCGCACGAATCGGTCGGCGGGGGTGGCCGGGCTCGTCATGAGACGACGGCCCTGTCTCCGACCGTCCCGCACTGCGTCAGCCGTATACCGACCCCGTCCATCACGCCTCCCGCCGTGGTGCCGCCCGCTGGGGCGGCTCCGTCACCTCCTGCTTCGCAGTGAAAGGCGAGAGGGGGGCGAGCGCACTTCGGGGCGGCGGTTCGGGTGACGTCGATGTCAGTGGGGTCCGGGAGGATGCGGGCAGTGGTGGTTCGGCGGGTGACGGGTGGAGGCCGGGATGGGTGACGGGGTGCGGTACATCGGCGTGGCGGAGCGGCGGGCTCGGCTGGGGCTGCGGCATCGGCTGGCCGGGGTGGCGCGGGCCGAGGCGCCGGCCGAGGTCGCCGAGTCGCTGGTCGCGCTGCACGGTACCGATCCGGCGACCGTGTACCTGGCCGTGGGCGCGCGGCTGGCGGACCCCGGGAAGACCGTCACGGAGACCGAGCGGGCGCTGTACGAGGAGCGGACGCTGGTCCGGATGCACGGCATGCGGCACACCGTGTTCGTGTTCCCCACCGAGCTGACGGCCGTCGTGCACGCCTCGACCGGCCTCGCGGTCGCCGCCCGGGAGCGGACCTCGCTGGTCAAGGACATGGCCAAGGCGGGGGCCCCGGACGCGGCCTGGCTGCGGGAGGTCGAGGAGTCGGCCCTGGCCGCGCTGGCCCGGCGCGGGCAGGCGACGGCGGCCGAACTGGCCCTGGACGAGCCGCGGTTGCGCGAGCAGTTCGCGTACGCGGCCGGGAAGAGCTACGAGGGGGTGCACACCGTCTCGACGCGACTGCTGCGGGTGCTGGGCGTCGAGGGCAAGGTCGTGCGGGGACGGCCGCTGGGCTCCTGGACGTCCTCGCAGTTCCGGTGGGCGGTGGCGCCGGAGCATCCCGAGCTGGAGGTGGGCCGGGCGCAGGCGCAGCTGCTACGGCGCTGGCTCGCGGTGTGCGGGCCCGCGACGGAGGCCGATCTGAAGTGGTGGACGGGGTGGCGGGTGACGGAGGTGCGCCGGGCGCTCACGGCGATCGGGGCGCAGCCGGTGTCCGTCGACGAGGGGACGGGGTACGTCGTCGACGGCGACGTGGACCCGGTGGCCGGGCCCGAGGAACCGTGGGCGGCGCTGCTGCCGGCGCTCGATCCGACGGCGATGGGCTGGCAGCAGCGGGACTGGTATCTGGCGCCGGAGCTGCGGCCGTCACTGTTCGACCGTAGCGGCAATGTGGGGCCGACGGTGTGGTGGAACGGGCGGGTGGTGGGCGCGTGGGCCCAGCGCGCGGACGGGGAGATCGCCTGGCGGCTGTTGGCCGGCCTGGAGGGCACGGAGCGGCGTGCGGCCGAGGCGGCGGTCGCGGTGGAGGCGGAGCGGATGCGGGGGTGGGTGGGGGTGGCTCGGGTGACGCCTCGGTTTCGGACGCCGATGGAGCGGGAGTTGTCGAAGCAGCCGAAGTGAGGGGCACCAGGTGAGGGGCGCGAACTGAGGGGCACCAGCTGAGGGACCTCCTCGACTCCGGTACGCCGGGTGCCCCCACAAGGAGACGGCACCCGGCGCCACGGCTACCGCGAGTACCGCATCAGCGCCCTGACCATGTGGCACGTCGTGTCCGACGGCGGGTGGACGCCGATCGTCTCCGCGGTGTCCCGGATCGTCTCGTTGCGTGCCTGGTTCGGCATGTAGACGCCCGAGTCGAGGAGCGCTATCGCCAGGCGGAGGGCCTTCAGGCGGCGGTTGTGGGTGATGTACCACTCGCGCGGGCGGCCCGGCGGCAGCGGCCGCTTCTCCAGCGGTGTGTACGGAAGGTCGAGCAGCACCGGATGCTTCGCGGTGGACTGGGTGGGCAAGGGCTTGCGGGTGGGCTTCGGCTTCAGTGCGGCAGCGGGCACAGGCATCCTCCTGTCGCGGTCAGAGCGCCGGCCGGGCTCCCCGGTGACGCTCTCGAACACTACTTACAGTCTAGTGCCCGGCACTGACATCCGGGGCTTCGGAACGTCCAGGAAATGCCCTGGTCAGCAACGAAATTGTCACCGTGTCACACCAGCTCCGGGAGGTACGTTTGAGGCGGCAGCAAATTCGAACACGGCGCTTCGGGATACCGTGGGCGCCATGGAGATCTGGATCAATCCGGCCTGTTCCAAGTGCCGCAGCGCCCTCACGTTACTCGACGCCGAGGGGGCCGACTACACCGTCCGCCGCTACCTGGAGGACGTACCGAGCGAGGCCGAGATCCGGGAGGTGCTGGAGCGGCTCGGACTGGAGCCGTGGGACATCACCCGGACCCAGGAGGACGCCGCCAAGGAGCTCGGGGTCAAGGAGTGGGCGCGGGACGAGGGTTCGCGGGACCGGTGGGTGAAGGCACTGGCCGAGCATCCGAAGCTGATCCAGCGGCCGATCATCAGCGCGGAGGACGGCACGGCCGTCGTCGGGCGCACGGACGAGGCCGTACAGGACGCCCTGTCCCGCAAGAGCTGAGGCTCCATCAGATGGGCTGTGACGTACGTTACTTCAGTGACTCCTGTAACCGCTGAGTAACTCCGTTCGGTATCTCGTACATAGCGGCGTACGCTCCCCTACCTCCCAGGAGGCGCGCATGTCGCGTAGGAGAACTCTCAGCACGAAGAAGAAGATCGCTCTGCTGGTCAGTGCGGCGACGGTGGCGGGTGGCGGTGCCTTCGTCATGGCGAGCACCTCGAACGCCGCGCAGTCGCCGCAGACCGCCGCGGAGTCGAGTGTCTGCCAGGGACTCGCCACCGCGCTCGGCAACAACGAGCGGTTCATCGAGGGACAGCGGGCCGATCCCGACGCGCAGTCGCAGGCGCGGATCGCCAACCGTGAGGCCGTCATCCAGCAGATCAAGGTCCAGCAGGAAGCGTCCGGGTGTGTCGTTGGGGAGTCGGCTCAGGGCTCCCAGGCAGCACAGCCGAGCGCTCCGGCCGAGGGTGCCGGCAATGCCGCCAACACGGGGAACACCGGTGACACGGGGAACGCCGGTGACACGGGGAACGCCGGTGACACGGGGAACGCCGGCGGCGGTGCCGCGGCCTCCGGGCAGCAGGTCTGCAACGGGTCCACCGTCACGCTCTCCGGCGAGGGCGGGGCTCCGGCCGCGTCCAGCAACCAGTTCCCGGCCGGCACCAAGCTGAAGGTCACCAACCTGGACAACAACAAGTCCACGACGGTCGAGGTCACCTCGGTCTCCGGCAGCTGTGCGCTGCTCAACAACGCGGCCTTCGAGCAGGTGCGTGAACCCGGCAAGTTCCTGATCCGCCGTGCGCTGATCGAGAAGGTGGGGTGAGGCTCGGAGCATCAACCTCGTACGTGTCATGGGTCCTGCCACTCGCGGCCACGGGTGGCAGGACCCGCGTATGTCTGCGGAGTCGGCCTCGCACGGCAGCTCACCACGTGAGTCGCGGCACAGCAGCACCAGGTAACACGGGGTTCACATTCGAGCAATGACCGGGAAATCGCCTGTTGACAGGCTCGCGGGCATCAAGCGCGGCGCCTGAAGTGCCGCAGCGCCGCCGCACCCGCAAGTGCGCCTAGACCCACCCCCGAAGGATGTGGCCCGTGACCTTCAAGGCTGAGTACATCTGGATCGACGGCACCGAGCCGACGGCCAAGCTGCGTTCGAAGACGAAGATCATCGCAGGTGAGCCCGCCGGTCTGGACGCGCTGCCGATCTGGGGCTTCGACGGGTCCTCCACCAACCAGGCCGAGGGTCACGCCTCGGACTGCGTGCTCAAGCCGGTCTTCAGCTGCCCGGACCCGATCCGCGGCGGCGACGACATCCTGGTGCTGTGCGAGGTGCTGAACATCGACCTCACCCCGCACCCGTCCAACACGCGTGCCGCGCTGGCCGAGGTGGCGGAGAAGTTCGCCGGCCAGGAGCCGATCTTCGGTATCGAGCAGGAGTACACCTTCTTCCAGGACGGCTACCCGCTCGGCTTCCCCAAGGGCGGCTTCCCGGCCCCGCAGGGCGGCTACTACTGCGGTGTCGGCGCCGACGAGATCTTCGGCCGTGAGGTCGTCGAGGCGCACCTGGAGAACTGCCTGGCGGCCGGTCTCGGCCTCTCCGGTATCAACGCCGAGGTCATGCCCGGCCAGTGGGAGTTCCAGGTCGGCCCGCTGGCCCCGCTGGACGTCTCGGACCAGCTGTGGGTGGCCCGCTGGCTGCTCTACCGCACCGCCGAGGACTTCGGTGTCGCCGCCACCCTCGACCCCAAGCCGGTCAAGGGCGACTGGAACGGCGCCGGCGCGCACACCAACTTCTCCACGAAGGCGATGCGCGAGGGCTACGACGCGATCATCACCGCGTGCGAGTCGCTGGGCGAGGGCTCGAAGCCGCTCGACCACGTCAAGAACTACGGCGCCGGCATCGACGACCGCCTGACCGGTCTGCACGAGACCGCCCCGTGGAACGAGTACTCCTACGGTGTCTCCAACCGCGGTGCCTCGGTCCGTATCCCGTGGCAGGTCGAGAAGGACGGCAAGGGCTACATCGAGGACCGTCGTCCGAACGCGAACGTCGACCCGTACGTCGTGACGCGTCTGATCGTCGACACCTGCTGCTCCGCGCTGGAGAAGGCCGGCCAGGTCTGATCCGCACAGGTCTCCTGAAGGGGCGTCCACCCGTTGGTGGGCGCCCCTTCGTCGTGCGGTGATCGCGTTGTCAGTGGCGGGTGATGTCGGGCTGTCCACGGAGTGGGACGGCTCTCCGGCCAAGGCGATCAACGTCACGCCGTTGACCTGGGACAAACGGCCGGCGGGATGAGACGAAGGGTCCCGCCGGGAGCGGGTGTCTGCTTCAATGGGGACATGGCCAGCATCCAGAAGCACTCCTCGACAGGTCGCCATGACCTCGAGCCCTTCTGGCCTTCCCGTCAGCACCACGACTTCGACCGGGTGTGTTGCCGCGCGATGAACGCGCGGGCCCTCTAAAGCCGTCACCCCGGCCTTCGGCCAGCGCGAACGACGTTCCTCACCCACGACGGACCTCTCGCGCGAAAGAGCTGACCTCTCATGGCGACCACTCGTTCTCTCTCCCCCGCCGCCACGCTCAACTCTCCTTCGTCCAACGGCGCACGGCATCATCTGCGCGCCGTGGACCGGGACGAGGTGATCGACGTCGCGGACCTCCTGCCGCCGGACGCCACCTGGCTGCCCGCTCCCCAGCACTCCCTGCCCACGCTGCCGGGACAGCCGCCGATGATCGGCTACCTGGTGCTCGTCCCGGCCGACCGCCAGCCGCCCGTTCCACGGGCCGTCGACACCGACGGCGACCCGCTGGTGCGGGTCGACTCCGTGCGGCGCACCGCCGCGGTCGAGGGGCGTGAACTCGACCTCACGTACCTGGAGTTCGAGCTGCTCGCCCACCTGGTGGCCAACCCCCATCGCGTGCACACGCGCGACCAGCTGGTCACCACGGTGTGGGGGTACGGGCATGTGGGGGACGGCCGTACGGTCGACGTCCATATCGCCCGGCTGCGCCGCAAGCTGGGCGCCGAGCACCGGAACACCATCCGGACCGTGCGCAGGGTGGGGTACAAGTACGCCCCGCCGGCCGGGCGCTGATCCGGAGCCGACGCCCGGGCTTCTGCTGACGGCAGAGTCCTGTTCCGTCCCGCGTCCGTACCGTGCAGAGTCGACGGCATGAGGCTGTTGATGCTGGGTGGTACGGAGTTCGTGGGGCGGGCCGTGGTGGAGGCGGCCCTCGGGCGGGGCTGGGAGGTAACCGTCTTCCACCGGGGGCGGCACGAGCCCCCGGCGGGCGTGCGGTCGCTGCACGGTGACCGCACGGCGCCCGAGGGGCTCACTGCCCTCGCGGAGGCGGAGGGCGAGTGGGACGTCGTCGTCGACACCTGGTCGGCCGCGCCTCGTGCCGTACGGGACTCGGCGCGGCTGCTGCGGGGCCGCGCCGGACGGTATGTGTATGTGTCCAGTTGCTCGGTGTACCAGTGGGCCCAGCCCGCCGGGTACACCGAGGACGCGGCCCTCGTCGAGGGTGCCGAGGCCGGTGCGGAGCAGACCGACTACGCGCGGGACAAGCGGGGCGGAGAACTGGCCGCCGTAGAGGCCTTCGGGGCGGAGCGCTCGGTGCTCGTGCGGGCGGGGCTGATCCTCGGGCCGTACGAGAACATCGGCCGGCTGCCGTGGTGGCTCGGTCGCATTGCGCTCGGCGGGGCCGTCCTCGCGCCCGGGCCGCGGGACCTGCCGCTCCAGTACGTGGACGTCCGCGATCTCGCGGAGTGGGTGCTGGGGTCGGTGGAGCGGGAGTTGAGCGGGCCGTACAACCTCATCAGCCCCCGGGGGCACACCACCACGGGTGAGCTTCTCGACGCGTGCGTGGCCGTGACCGGTGCGAAAGCGGAGCTGCGCTGGACCGATCCGGACGTCGTCCTCGGCGCGGGCATCGAGCCATGGACCCAGCTGCCCGTGTGGGTGCCGCCGGGCAGCGACCTGCATGACGCCCTGCACAGCGCCGATGTGTCCCGCGCCGTCGCGGCAGGGCTGCGCTGCCGTCCCGTCTCCGAGACCGTGGCCGACACCTGGCAGTGGCTGCGGGACATCGGCGGAACCGCGCCCCAGCGGCCGGACCGGGCGTCGGTGGGCCTCGATCCTGAGGTGGAGGCGAAGGTGCTGGCAGCCCAGGGGGGTGTACCTGGCACCACCTCCTGATCCGGGGGTTCGGCCCCGTGACCTCCCCTCCCGCCCTCGGCCAGACTGACGCCATGAGCATCGACACCAAGAGCGGCGGCGGCGGACGGGCGAGGGCGCGGGGCATGGGTCTGGCGGCCGTACAGGGGTTGGCGTTGGCCCTGATCTCCCTGCCGGGGGCCGTCCTCTGCCTCGTCCTGTCCCTCGTGTCCATCGCGCTCATACCCATCGGCGTCGGCATCGTCACGACGCCGTGGGTGCTGACGGGGGTCAGGACGTTCGCCGACTGGCGGCGGGTGCTCGCGGCCGAGTGGGGCGGAGTGCGGATCCCGCCCGCGTACCGGCCGTTGCCGAAGGGCGCCAATCCGTGGACGCGCACCTTCGGGATGCTGGGCGACCCGGCGACCTGGCGGGATCTGCTGTGGCTGCCCGTCGACATGACGGCCGGGTTCCTCACCGCGCTGCTGCCGGCGGTGCTGCTCATCTATCCGCTGGAGGGGTTCGCGATCGCGGCGGGGCTGTGGCGGGTCCTGCCCGACGGGTACTGGTACGGCTTCGTACCGGTCACCGACCGGGCCTCCGCACTCGGCGCCGGTGCCCTGGGCGTCGTCATCCTCTTCTTCGCGCACTTCCTCACCGTGCCCCTGCTCCAGGTCCACTTCCGGCTGACCCGTGCCGTGCTCGGTTCCGGTCAGGGTGAACTCACCGAGCGGGTGCGGGTGTTGACGGAGACCCGGCGGGACGCCGTCGACACCTCGGCCGCCGAACTGCGCCGGATCGAGCGGGATCTGCACGACGGGGCGCAGGCCCGGCTGGTGGCGATGGGCATGGACCTCGGAACCATCGAGATGCTGCTCGACAAGGACCCGGAGCAGGCCAGGCAGCTCGTCGCCCAGGCCCGCCGGTCCTCCGCCGACGCCCTCGCCGAGCTGCGCGACCTGGTGCGCGGCATCCATCCGCCGGTGCTCGCGGAGCGCGGACTGGGCGACGCCGTACGGGCGTTGGCGCTGCGGCTGCCGGTGGTGACCGAGGTGAACGTGGAGCTGCCCGGGCGGGCGGAGGCGCCCGTGGAGTCGGCGGCGTACTTCGCGGTCAGCGAGGTGCTCACCAACGCCGTCAAGCACGCGGGCGCCGACCGGATCTGGATCGACGTGGACCACAGGGACGACATGCTGCGGGTCACCGTCACCGACAACGGCAAGGGCGGCGCGGTGATCGGGGCCGGTTCGGGGCTGGTCGGGATCGAGCGGCGACTGGGTACATTCGACGGCGTCCTGGCCGTCAGCTCGCCCGCGGGCGGCCCCACCATGGTCACCATGGAGATTCCTTGCGCGTTGTCCTAGCCGAAGACCTGTTCCTGCTGCGCGACGGACTGGTCCGGCTGCTTCAGGCCTACGACTTCGAGATCGCGGCGGCCGTAGAGACCGGCCCCGAGCTGGCCCGCGCGCTGGCCGAACTGGACCCGGACGTCGCCGTCGTCGACGTACGTCTGCCGCCGACGAACACCGACGAGGGGCTGCAGTGCGCCCTTGAGGCCCGCCGGAGGAAGCCCGGGCTGCCGGTACTGGTGCTGTCGCAGCACGTGGAGCAGCTGTACGCGCGGGAGTTGCTCGCCGACGGCAGCGGCGGGGTGGGGTATCTGCTGAAGGACCGGGTGTTCGACGCGGACCAGTTCGTGGACGCCGTACGGCGGGTCGCGGCGGGCGGTACGGCGATGGACCCGCAGGTGATCCAGCAGTTGCTGAGCCGGCGCGCGGCCGACGACCAGCCGCTGGCCCGGCTCACGCCCCGGGAGACGGAGGTGCTGGAACTGATGGCGCAGGGGCGGACGAACGCGGCGATCGCCGACCGGCTCGTCGTCACGGAACGGGCCATCGCGAAGCACACCGCCAATATCTTCGCCAAACTGGGCCTTGAGGTGTCGGACGACGACAACCGTCGCGTGCTGGCGGTTCTCGCGTATCTCGACCATGGCCGGTAAAACCGGGCCAGTTCATTCACCCGCCGTGCGGGATCAACAACTCGTGGTATTTCAGGGGCGGTTGAGCACACAGCGTTCTCACGAATCTCTCAACAATTTCCGAGGCGTCTGAACACCCATGGGACGGCCTCCGTATGAAAGGGAGCCGCTTCACTCCTGTCGGGCGCCCTCGATGCCCCCGAAAAAGGAAGTCAGAGGAGTTCCATGGGACGCAACACAAGAAAACGCCGTACGCCGCTGGCCACCAAGGCCATTGCCGCATCGGCAGCCCTAGCGCTCGGTGGGGGCGGGCTTGTATGGGCCAACTTCTATGCCTCGGCGCACGAGGACAACAACTCTGGGTGGAACCAGACGAAGTCCACGAACGCCCAGGTCGCGACGATCAACTGCCCGGACGTCGGCCAGAAGCTGACGAACGTGCCGCAGAGCGCGCGCGAGGGCGTTGCCAAGGAGCTGGCGCTGCTCGACAGGCAGATCACGGATGCCTACACGCGTCTCGCGGAGACGCGGCAGGCCCAGGCGGGGGACGCCAACTACGTCAACAACGCCATCCTCGGCCCGCTGAAGTCCAAGCGTGTGGCCACGCTCGACCGGATCGGTATCAACATCAACCGAGCCGGCGGCCAGCGCCCGCAGGGACTCGACCAGTTCGCCCAGTGTCAGGGCGTCCCGGCCGAGCAGCCGGAGACCAACGACGGCGACGCTGACGGGCAGGACCAGAACCAGGACGGTCAGGACCAGAACCAGGACCAGAACCAGGACCAGAACAACGACGGTCAGGATCAGGGTCAGGACAACGGTCTCGACCCGGTGCCCGAGGGCAACGGAGGCCAGGCCGGCAACGGCCCGGCGGCGGCCGACTTCGTCAACATCGAGGACGTCCAGCCGAACTCCCGCAACCTGCCGAACGGTCTGGCCGCGAACGGGGACACCGGTTCCACCGGTTCCTTCACCACGGAGTGTGGTACCAACGAGAACAACCTGTTCAACACCGACAACCTGATCGTCGCCCCGGGTGTCGACAACGGCGCGCACCACACGCACGACTACGTCGGCAACCAGGACAACGACGCCTTCTCCAGTGACCAGGACCTCGCCAACGCGGGCACCTCGTGTCAGAACCAGGGGGACAAGTCCACCTACTACTGGCCGGTGCTCAGGCTCCAGGACGGCTCGAACGAGTTCGACGCCGACCAGGCAGGCGGTGGCGCCGAGGGCAACGCCGGTACGATCCTGGAGGCCAGCCAGGCGGAGATCAAGTTCGTCGGGAGCAAGCAGGGCGACGTGGTCGCGATGCCGAAGTTCCTGCGCATCATCACCGGTGACGCCAAGGCCTTCACCAACGGTCTCGCCAACGCCAACACCTCGTTCAGCTGCACCGGCTTCGAGGACCGGCAGGTGACGGACAAGTACGTGCTCTGCCCCGAGGGCAGCCAGGTGGTGCGGACGTCCAACTTCCAGAGCTGCTGGGACGGACAGAACATCGACAGCGCCAACCACCGTACCCACGTGGCGTTCGTCCAGGCCGACGGCAGCTGTGCGAACGGCTTCAAGGCCATCCCGCAGCTCCAGGTCCGCCTGGTGTACGACGTTCCGGCCCCGACCGTCGAGAACGGTCAGGTGCAGAACCCGTACGCCGTGGACGGCTTCCCGGAGCAGCTGCACAAGCCGATCACGGACCACAACGACTTCATCAACGTCATGGACGAGGACCTGATGAACCAGGTGGTCGAGTGCATCAACTCCGGCCAGGAGTGCAAGTAACACCTCATTAGAAAGCCGGCGGTGGGATCTCCCACCGCCGGCTTTCCCCTGTCCAGGTCTGTGTGGTCAACCCTCGTGGGTGGCGGAGTGACCGGAGTGGTCGGTCCCGAGCTCTATGTCCCCGCCCAGCTCGTCCCGCAGGGACGTCACGACGTCCTCGTGGCCCACGGCCACCCACTTGCGGCCGACGAGGTAGTAACCGCCGTAGTCCTTGGCGGTGTTGATCCACTCGCGCTGGCCGCGGTCGGTGGCGAAGGTGGCGAGGATGTACTTCTCCTTGCCGGTCTTGCAGATGGCCTGGCGGATCTCGTCCGCGTCGGTCTGCATGTTCGGGTCGCACTTCGCCATGGCCGCCAGATGCTCCAGGCTGCCGGTCGCCGTCTTCGGCGCCTCGGCCTCCTTGTCGCCGCCGGAGCCACAGCCGGCCAGCGCGAGCACCGCCACCGCGCCGGACAGCGCGAGCATCGGTCGGGTCAATGTCATCTGTTCCTCCGGTCCATGCCGCACAGAGCCCCGTCGGGGGCCCTCGTCTCCCATACGGCTGTGGTGTGCGATGCGCTCAAAACAGAGGCTCTCACAGGCACGGGTGTGCGAATGTGGCTCGATGAACAAGGACTGGGAAGACCGCGTGGGTGCGGCATGGGCGACCTTCGACAGCTACCCCGAGGAGCGGGCGGCCGACTTCCGCGCCATCATCGACGCCCTCGTCACCGAACTGCCCGACGACAGCCCCCTCGGCCCCTTCGAGCAGGCCTGCGCCTGGGACTCGACGGGCCACTCGGACAAGGCGGCGCCGCTGTACCGGGAGGCGATCGCACGCGGGCTGGACGGTTACAAGGGCCGTCGGGCCAAGATCCAGCTGTCCAGCTCGCTGAGGAACATCGGACAGGCGGAGGAGGGCGTCAAACTCCTCACGCCCGAGCTGGACGCACCCTCCGACGAGCTGGACGACGCGGTGCGGGCGACGCTGGCGCTGTGCCTGTCCAGTCTCGGACGGGACCGGGAGGGGCTGGCGCTCGTGCTGGGTGCGCTCGCGGCACATCTGCCGCGGTATCAGCGGTCGATGGCGAACTACGCCCGAGCACTGCTGGAGCCCTGAGACCGAGCCTGTCCGCCCCGCCCGGACACCCCGTGCGGCGGTGACCAACCGCCGATTCGCTCGTTCTGCTGAACGTGCAGTCACAGGATGTCGCCTCCCGCCCCGCACCCGCCTCGGCCGACCCGGTCGTCGACGTCGAGCGGGCCGAGGCCGCGCTCGTCGAGCACTATCCGCGTCTCGTCCGGCTCGCCTATCTGGTGCTGCCACCGAGCCTCGGCCGCAACCGGCGTGTGGTGACCGCGCACTCCCTCACCCAGCGCGCCCTGCCCCGGGGCCGGGCGTCGTCGGCGTCCGTGATCCCGGCCCAGGCGACGGGCCGCGACGGCGACCCGGGGTACACCTTCCTGCGCCTGCGGGTTCTGCGTACGGCGCTGGAGGCGGGCCTGCCCCTGGTGCGCCCGGCCTGGCCCAAGCGCTCCCAACTGCCGCCCCTGCTCCCCCAGGTCTGGGGCCTGCGCCTCTTCCCCAGGTCGGGCGGCGCCGATGAACTCGCCCTGGACCAGCGGCTGTCGGCGCTGTCCGGCCCGGCGCGGGCGGCCTACGTCCTGCGCGGCCTGGAGAAGCTCCCGGACGGCGACGTACGCGAGGTACTGACTGCGGCCGGCGTCGAGGACGTGGACGACGCACTGGAGGAGGCCGACGCCGTGCCGGCGCAGTACGCGCTGCTCGACTCCCCCGAGTTCGACCCCTGCTCACTGCAGGCCAGGCCCACCGACCTGATGCGGCGCAGGCAGCACCTGCGGGCCGCGCTCGCCGCCGGCGCCGCCCTGCTCGTGTGCGGCGCACTGCTCGGCCTGCCCGGCGAGGGCTGGGCCCCCGACGGTCCCGCCGCGCCCTCGTACGCGCAGAACCCGGCGGCCGAGGCCGCCCTCGACCCGGCCCAGTTGACGAAGGTCCCCGCGCTGGCCTGGCAGTCCGCCGCGCGTACCGACTTCTCCGTGTGGCCCGCGCGCGGCGACCTCGCCGGCGACTCGGCCCTGCTGCGCCGCGCCCTCGCCGTGTGGGCCCGCCCCGGTGAGACGGTCACCGTCTCGGCGACCCCCGGCACCCCGGCGGGCGGCCCGCCCGGCGCGCCGCAGCTGCTGTACGCGGGGACCATCGACACCGCGCGCGTGGTGATCCTCTACGACGGTCTGCGCATCGCCCGCTACGCCGAGCCGACGGACGGCACGACCGGCGCCGCCCTCGACTTCTCCCGGGTCGACGGCGCGACCAGGGCGGAGGCGAGCGCGGTGGTGCTGAGCCGGGCCGACGGCAATGTCCGCTATCTGCTGGCGCCCTGGGTGAAGGGGGCGGCCGAGCGTGACCTGCTGAAGCCGGACTCCGGGGCCATGGACCTCACGGTGACGGACGGGGTCACCTCGCCGCTGTCGAGTCCGGTCTCCCAGCGGACCGGCGCGTGCTCGTCGTGGAACGTCCTTCAGGTGACCGACGCCGCCGGCACCCGGCTGCTGACCGACCTCGCCGAACTGGTCCCGGCCCGCCTCACCTCGGGCCGTCCCGGAGCCGCGAAGGACGTGACCGGTGCGCAGGCGCTGCACGCCTGGGCGCCCTCCTCCTGCTGGCTGGGCGCGATGCGCTCCGCGGGCGTGCGCACGGTCAACGCCTGGTCGTTCGCCCGGCAGACGCTGCCCGACGGCACCGGCTCGGCGGACTGGTCGTGCAGCCGTGCCGAGACCTGGCGTGGGGGCGGCGAGCGGGTGCTGGCCCAGTTCCGCACGCCGGGCACCGCGCAGGCGGCGGTGGTGGCCAAGGCGCAGAACGTGTCGGCGTGCGGGGCGCGGGATCCCCATGTGCTGGCCGGGGTGCTGTGGAAGGCGAAGGCGGGCGACTGGTACCTGATGGCGGCGGGCACGCGTGACACGGAGTCGATCCGGGCGACGGGCGGTGTGCGGGGCACCGCCGAGGGCAGTCTGCTGACCGTACGGGCCGAGCAGGGCGCGCAGGCCGAGCTGAAGGGCACCCTGGAGAACGGGCGGTCGATCAGCGGGCTGAAGTGAGCGGCCTGCTGACAGCAGCCTTGCTGACAGTCATGTAAACAAGGTGACGCACGGGGCTTCACCCGGGACTTACCGGTCAGTACATTGACGCCATGTCTAATACGGCCATGTCCAATACGCAGGACCGGGTGCCCCTCAAGGCCCGCAAGGTGTCCTTCTCCTGGGACGACACCCCGTTGCACTGGGTGCCGGGGGATCCGTTCACCACGCACACCATCAATGTGCTGCATCTGCTCCTGCCGGCCGGTGAACGATGGTTCGTGCACGTCTACAAGCAGGTGCTGCCGTACATACGGGACGAGCAACTGCGCGAGGACGTCCTCGGGTTCATCGGACAGGAGGCGATGCACTCGCAGGCCCACGACGAGGTGCTGCCGCATCTGCGGGAGCAGGGGCTCGATCCGACGCCGTACACCGCGCAGGTGGACTGGCTGTTCGAGAAGCTGCTCGGCGACCGCACGCTGCCGCCGGGCCGGGCGCGGCGCTGGTGGCTGATGGAGCGGGTCGCGCTCATCGCGGCGATCGAGCACTACACCGCCTTCCTCGGCGACTGGGTGCTGAACGCCGAGGAGCTGGACCGCCGGGGCGCCGACCCGACCATGCTGGACCTGCTGCGCTGGCACGGCGCCGAGGAGGTCGAGCACCGGTCGGTCGCCTTCGACGTGTTCATGCATGTCGACGGGGAGTACCGGCGGCGGGTGCGGACCTGGGCCACCGCGTTCACGGCTCTGGTCTTCCTCTGGCAGCGCGGGGCACGGTTCTTCATGGAGAACGACCCGACGCTCATCGACGGCAGGGCGACCTTCAAGGACTTCCACGTCCGCGGCAGGCGCGGCACGCTCCCCTCGACCGGGGACATGCTCAGGTCCATCCCGCGGTATCTGAGCCGGGCGTACCACCCCTCGCAGGAGGGCTCCACCCAGCAGGCCGTCGCCTATCTCGCCACATCCCCTGCCGCACTGGCCGCGGAGAAGGGTGCCGCCTGATGCCGAAGCTCCGTACCGTCGCCGTCGTCGCCGGTGCCGCCCTGCTCGCGCGGCGGGCGCTGCGGCGCCGTGTCCAGGTCTCGCCGCTGTGGCCGATGCCCGCCCTTGAGGAGCCGATCTCCGGGCGGCCCCGGTCGCGTGCGCTGCGGGTGCTGGTGGCCGCGCGCGAGGAGGTCGCCGAGGGGGTTGTACGACTACGGCTGGAGGGGCACGACCTGCCGCGCTGGGAGCCCGGCGCGCATCTCGACCTCGTCCTGCCGTCGGGGCTGGTGCGGCAGTACTCGCTGTGCGGCGACCCGGAGGACACCTCGTCGTACACCGTGGCGACCCGGCTGGTCCCGGACGGGCGGGGCGGCTCGCGCGAGGTGCACGAGCAGATCCGCGAGGGCATGGAGCTGGAGGTGCGCGGGCCGCGGAACCGGTTCCCGCTCGTCGAGGCCGAGTCGTATGTCTTCGTCGCGGGCGGCATCGGGATCACCCCTGTTCTGCCGATGCTGCGGGCGCTGCCGGAGGGCGCCGAGTGGCGGCTGCTGTACTGCGGGCGCGACCGCGCCTCGATGCCGTTCCTGGCGGACGTCGAGAAGCTGGGCGAGGGCCGGGTGACGGTCGTGGAGGGGCCGGCGGACGTCGACGGGTTCCTCGCGGACGTGCCCGAGGGTGCCGCCGTCTACTGCTGCGGGCCGGAAGGGCTGATGGCCGCGGTGGAGGCAAGGTTCCCGTCGGTCCGGCTGGAGCGGTTCACGCCCCGCGCCGCGGCGGGCGGCGCCTTCGAGGTCGAACTCCGGCGCAGCGGACGGACGTTGACCGTGTCCGCCGACTCGACCGTACTGGCCGCCGTACGCGCCGAGCTGCCGAACACCGCCTACTCCTGCGAGCAGGGTTTCTGCGGGACCTGTCAACAGCGGGTACTGGAGGGCGAGGTGGATCACCGGGACGAGTTGCTCACCGACGCGGAGCGGGGCGACTCCATGCTGATCTGTGTGTCGCGGGCGCGGGGTGATCGGCTCGTGCTGGATATGTGAACGACCATGGTCGGTCCGGTCCGTTCGGGGCCGGAATCGATCGGTAAGGTGTTCGCATGACTACCGGGGTACGGCGAAGAATGGGAGTCGAGGAGCGGCGGCAGCAGTTGATAGGCGTCGCCCTCGAACTGTTCAGCCAGCGATCGCCCGACGATGTCTCCATCGACGAGATAGCCGCGGCCGCGGGCATCTCCCGGCCGCTGGTGTATCACTACTTCCCCGGCAAACTCAGCCTGTACGAAGCCGCGTTGAAGCGTGCGGCGGAGGAACTGGCGGGTCGTTTCGTCGAGCCGCAGGAGGGGCCGCTTGGGGCGCGGCTGCTGCGGGTGATGCGGCGGTTCTTCGACTTCGTCGACGATCACGGCCCCGGTTTCTCGGCGCTGATGCGCGGCGGCCCGGCGGTCGGCTCGACGGCGACGAACGCGCTGATCGACTCCGTACGGCAGGCCGCGTATGTCCAAATCCTTTCGCATCTGCGCGTGGAGAATCCGCCGGCGCGACTGGAACTGGTCGTTCGCTCCTGGATCTCGCTCGCCGAGTCGACCGCGCTGATCTGGCTGGACGGCCGCCGCATCCCGCGCGGCGAGCTGGAGGTCCAGCTCGTGCACGACTTCGCCGCGCTGGCCGCCGTCAGCGCCGCCCAGGACGAGGAGATGGGCGCGCTGCTCCGCCGCATGCTCAGGGACGAACCGGCCGACGGCCCGTTCGCCGACCTGGTCGCCCGGCTGATCTCGCTGGCGGCATAGGGGGAAGCCAGAACAGGCCCTAGCGGTCGAATTTCCGGTAGGACGCGTCGAGGTCGCGCACCTCGGCGGAGGCGTGCAGCACGATGCCGTCGTCCTCGATGTGCTTGCGCAGCAGCTCCAGAACCGCCTCCGTCAGCCTCGCCTTGGTCTCGTCGCTGCGCCCGGCGAGCAGGCCGAGCGTGACATGGACGACCGCGTGGGCCGCAGCCTGCGGGTCCTCGTAGCCGAAGGCCGTGAGCCGGCTGGGCCGGAACTGTGTCTTGCACGCCTCCGGCTTGGCCGCCGCGATCTCGACGGTCGCGGTGTGCAGGTCCCTGGCGAAGCCCTCCCGGTCGAAGGAGATCGTCTGCGAGTAGTCGACCGTGATCTGCGGCATGAGCACTCCTGTTCTACGTCGGCAGCGCTCACCCTAACCGCAGCGCCAGCATCGCGATGTCGTCCTCCCGGTCGGGCCCGAAGCAGCCCAGCAGGCTGTCGCACAGCCCGTCGAGGCCGGCCGGGGCGTCGGCGGCGGCCGTGCGCAGCTGTTCCATGGAGGCGGCGAGGTCGATGCCGCGGGTCTCTATGAGGCCGTCGGTGACCATCAGGAGACGGTCCTGCCGGTTCAGCACCAGCTCGCTCGGCTCGGGCCGGTCGAGGCCGAGCCCGAGCAGCGGACCGTCCACCGGGACGTACTCGGCCTCGCCCTCCTCCCGCACGAGCACCGGCGGCAGATGGCCCGCGTTGGCGATCCGGACCCGCCCCGTGCCGGGGTCGACCAGGGCGAGGCAGACCGTGGCGGTGACCTCGGGGTGGTAGTGCAGCAGCATCCGGTCGAGCCGTTCGGCGAGTGCCCGCGGGTCGCTCTCCTCGACGCAGTAGGCGCGCAGCGCGTGCCGCATCTCGACCATCACGGTGGCCGCGTCCAGCGAGTGCCCGACGACGTCCCCGACCGCGGTGAGCACCCCGTCCGGGGTCCGCAGGGCGGCGTAGAAGTCGCCGCCGATCTCGGTCTGCCGGGAGGCGGGCACATACCGCACGACGAGGTCGACGCCCGGCAGATGGGGCAGCCGGTGCGGCTGGGGCAGGAAACTGTGCTGGAGGGTGAGGGCGATGTCCCGCTCCGCCTGGTACATCAGCAGCGGCTCGGCCGCGAGCGCGGTGGCCTGGGCGAGGCGGGCCAGGAGGTCGGCGGGGTCCTGCTCGGGAGGGACCAGCGGGGTCCGCGGGCGCGCGCGGGAGACGTGCGCGGTGCTCTGCGCGGGGAGCACCAGGGCCGACGACAGGTGGTCGTCCCCGAGTTCGCGGGACACGGCCGGCCGGTGTGCGGGGGTGGCGACGCACACCGGTGTGCGGCCCTCCTGGGTGACGGCCAGAACCAGGTGGGCGTCGTCCCTGGCGCCGGGGTGGAAGAATCCCGCCGGCCACAGGGGCGCCGGGACGACGGTGCTGTGCACACCGGTCCGCCCGCCCCAGCGCTGCGCGATCCGGGTGATCAGCCGCGCCGCCGCCTCGTGCGCTCCCGCGTCGGGCAGGGCGAGCCGGCTGCGCGAGGTGCCGCGGTGCGGTTCGCCGTCCGGGCCGATCAGGAACACGACGGCGGGCGTGCCGGTGAGCCGGGCCGCGCCCGCGGCGGCCGCGTCGGCCAGCTCCCCCAGGCAGCGCGCGGTCTGCACGGTGACGATGGTCTCGGACAGCAGCGTCAGCCGTTGCGCGAGCGCCTCGGCGTCGGTGCGCCGGCGCGCCCTGCGTACCGCCGCCTGGACGACGGCCTGGATCTCCCGGGGCTCGGCCGGCACGGTCAGGTAGGCGTCGGCGCCCGCGTCGAGCCCCCGGCACCGGTCCCCCGCGTCCCTCGCCGTCGCGGAGAAGTGTACGACGGGCAGCGCGGCCGTGGACGGGCGGGACTTGACCAGGCGGCACAGGTCGAAGCCGTTCATGTCCGGCAGCCCGATGTCGACGAGGGCCGCGTCCGGCAGGGCGCCCGCCCGCAGCCGTACGTCGAGCTCGCTCAGTGCCTCGCCCGCGCTCGCGACCGGTACCACGTCATGGCCAGCGCGGTGCAGCACGGCGCCCATGGCGTAGCGGTTGGTCGGGACGTCGTCGACGACCATCACGGTCGCGCCCGACGGCTTGACGTAACCGTCCATCGTCGGCAGCCCCTGGATGCGCGTAAGTGGGGCGGACCCGTTGGCCGGGCCCGCCCCACTCAAGCTAGCGCCGTGTCAAAGGGTTCGTGTGAAGACGGCGACAGTACGACCCGGAATGGCGAACGTGCCTGTTTCCTCCTCGTAGGAAGCGGACTTGACGATAGGGTCCGCGCCTGAGGCCTGCACCGGATGCAGCCGGTACCACTCGCCGGCGAGCGGGGCGACGCGCTGCTCCTGCTTATCGGGCGTCGCGTTGAAGACGACGACCAGGTCACCGAGCCGCATGGTGATCACGCCGGGCGTCTCGTCCGTGCCGGACAGCGGGAAGGACAGCTTCGACTGCACCTGCTCGGCCGTGCCGAGGGAGAAGGCGCTCTCCGTCGAACGGATCCGCAGCAGGTCCCGGTACGCCGCCGAGGTGCCCTCGATCTGCTCGCAGCCGACCTTGACGGTGCCGAGCAAGGGCTTGGCGTACGGCCACTTGGAGGCGTTGTCGGCCGCCATCGGCAGCCCCCGCCCGAAGCCGTTGCCGTCGGCGCAGTTCCAGTGGATGGCGTTGAACCAGTCGCCGCTGTCGTAGGAGTTGCGGTCCAGCGACTTGGAGCGCAGCAGGTCGGTGCCGGCCTGGGAGAGCGCCGGGCCCTGCGACAGGGTCGCCGTGGCCATGGCGAGGACCTGCATCCGGGCGCGGTCGGACGCGCTCGTCGTGGCGGGCAGCTTGAAGGCGAGGGCGTCGAACAGCGACTCGTTGTCGTGTGCGTCCGCGTAGGCGAGGGCGTCGCCGGGGGCGGCCGCGTAGCCGGCGGGTGAGCCGTTGTAGTCGACCTCGGAGCCCTTGACCTCCTTGCCCGCGGTGTCGGTGAAGCGGAAACCGGCGAGGTTGCCGGACAGGCCGACCTTGATCAGGTCCTGGTAGTGCAGCAGACGCGCCTTCTGCTCCTCAGAAGTGCCGTTGTTCTTCGAGGAGTTGGGCTCGGTGTAGAGCCCGGACGCGAAGCCCTGGACGCCCGGGTCCTCGTCGAAGGGCCCGCCGCCGCGTACGGCGTCCCGCGCCCGGTCGGAGAAGGTGGCGATACCGGTGCCGGCCATGTTCCGCTGGGTGGCCTGGGTGAAGCGGGCGTCGTCGGCGACCTCGCCGAAGTTCCAGCCCTCGCCGTACAGGATGATCTTCTTGCCGTCGACGCCGTCCCTGGCGAGGGTCAGCTCGTCGAGGGCCCGCCGGACCGCGAGGATGTTGGCCTTGGGATGGTGGCCCATGAGGTCGAAGCGGAAGCCGTCGACCTTGTACTTCTTGGCCCAGGTGACGATGGAGTCGACGACCAGCTTGCCCATCATGGCGTTCTCGGTGGCGGTGTTGGCACAGCAGGTGCTGTTGGCGACCGAGCCGTCGGCGAGGAGCCGCTGGTAGTAACCGGGGACGATGCGGTCGAGGACGCTGGTGTCGGCCTGACCGGCGGCCGCCGTGTGGTTGTAGACGACGTCCATGACGACCCGCAGGCCGTCCTCGTTCAGCGCCTTGACCATCTCGCGGAACTCGACGGTACGCGCGGTGCCGTCGGGGTCGGAGGCGTACGAGCCCTCCGGGACCGTGTAGTGGTAGGGGTCGTAGCCCCAGTTGTAGGCGTCCTTCGCGGCGATCTTCGCGACGCACTCCTGCTGCCGCTCGGAGTCGGCCGGGAGAGAGGCAAGGTCGCAGTCGGTGGTCGCCTGGTCGGACTTCTTCTCCGGGATGGTGGCGATGTCGAAGACCGGCAGCAGATGGACGTACGACGTGCCCGCCTCGGCCAGCTGCTTCAGGTGTTTGGAGCCGTCGCTGAGCTTGTCGGTGAAGGCGAGGTAGGTGCCCTTGTCCTTCGCAGGCACCGTCCTGTCCGCGATCGAGAAGTCCCGGACGTGCAGCTCCTGGATCTGCGCGTCCTTCAGCGGCACCGCCTTCGGCTTGGTGTACGTCGACCAGCCCGCCGGCGCCAGGGACCGGTCGTCGAGGTCGACGAGGAGGCTGCGCTCGGAGTTCGCGGTGAGCGCGACCGAGTAGGGGTCGGTGACCTTGTTGGTGACGACCTCGCGGACGCTGGGCGCCCAGACCCGCACGACGTACCGGTATGGCTTGTTCTTCCAGGACCTGGGCCCGGTGACGGACCAGACGCCGGTGCTCTCGTTCCGCTTCAGGGCGACGGTGGAGTCGCCGATCTCGGCCTTGACCGACTGTGCCGTGGGCGCCCAGACGGCGAGCGTCGGACGGCCCTTGTCGAAGGTCGGTCCGAGCTCGGCCTTCGCCGCGCCGGAGTACAGGTCGTCGAGCACGCCGGCGATCTGCACACCGGTCGCGGCCAGGACGGCACCACCCGCGGCCCGCTGCGAGGCGACGACCTGGCCCTTGAGTGCCTCGCGCACCCGGTCGCGGTCGCGCGGGTCGACGGACCAGGCGGCGTAGTCCTTCAGATGCGGGAACTTCGCCTTCTGGGCGTCGGTGAGGGACGTCTTCGACAGCCGCAGCCACTTGGCGTCGCCGCTCAGCGTCCCGTTCTCGACGGCGATCCCACCGTCCCGGCTGTACAGCAGCTGGGTGGAGGCGGCGGCGTCGGAGCCGTTCCAGGCGAGCGTGTTCCGGTCGATCCAGACCGCCTTGGAGGTGGTCAGGTCGAGGGCCGCCGCGGAGCCCGCCGGCTGCGGGAGCAGATACTTCTCCTGGCCGCTCAACAGCCACACCTCATGGCCGTTCGCCGTGAGGTCGAGCGACTGGTCGCTGGGCAGGTCCTTCTCGTCGCCCTTGTGGATGATGTAGCTGAGACTGGTGGCACCGTCGGTGAGCGGTACCTCGAAGACCGCACCATAACTGTCAGTCTTGACCGGCTTCAGGGGGTTCGACCACTCGGTGGGGTGCGCGGCACCCGTCCAGGTGTGCAGACCCCAGCCGTCGTAGTCGCCGTCGGCACGGTGGTAGTGGAGGGTCGCCCTGGTCCTGTCCTGCCCGGGAAGGTCCGGCCGCTCCGTGAGCACGTCCGCCTTGCCCTGCTCGACCCAGACCTCGCCCGTCCTGGTGACGTCGATCGTGCGGTCGGCGGAGACGTCCTTGTTGCCGTCCTTGTCGATGACGAGGAAGCCGATGCTCGACGCGCCGGGCTTCAGCTTGACGTAGGCGAAGGCGCCGTAGGCGTCCCGCCCGACGAAGGGGTGGCTCTTCGGCCACTCGGTGGACTCGCCGTCGGCGAGGTCGCCCCAGGCGTACAGGCCCCAGTCCGCGTAGTCGCCGTCGGTGCGCTTGTAGTGGACGATCGCGTAGTCGCGGGAGGAGGCGCTGGGGATCTCGGGGGCGGGCGGGGTGCCGGTGGTGGACTGGGCGGTCGCGCTCGCCCTGTGTCCCGCCGAGTCGATCACCACCGCCTTGTAGCGCAGGGTGGTTCCGGCCGGTACGTCCTTCCCGATGATCTGTGTGACCTTGTACGGGGCGTGGTCGGCGGAGCCGAGGGTCCCCCACTTGCCGGTTCCGGCCTGTGCGGCGAAGACGACGCGGTTGAGCTGCCCGCCGTCGACCTCGGCGCCGATCTCGACCGTGCCCGTGGCGCCGGCGGCCGGGGCCTTGAGGGTGATCGCCGGCTTGGCGGCGGGCTGGGCCGGCTTGCCCGCGGCCTTGAGGACGATCGCCGAGCCGGCCGGGACGGTGACGGTGAGCTTCTTGTCGCCGTCGCTCTTCAGGGAGCCGTCGCTGCCGTAGATGCCCTTGAACGTCATGCCGGCCGAACCGGTCGCGAATGTCGCCGTCTTCGCCTCGTCGGCGTTGTTGAAGGCGACGACGTACTCGGTGCCCGTCCTGGCGTCGGTGCGGGAGAAGGCGTAGATCCCGGCGCCGTCGGCCGCGAACCGCTCGGTCTGGACACCGTCGGCGAGGGCCGGGTTGGCCTTGCGGAGCTTGGAAAGCGCCGCGATCTGCCGGTACAGCGGCGCACCGGTGTCGTAGGCGTCGCTCGCGTGGGTGCGGTCGGTGCCGATCTGGTCGTCGTCGAGGTAGTCGGCGGTCCTGGAGGCGAACAGGGTCTGGCGGGCGTCCTTGTCGCCGCCGGAGCCCGTGAAGCCCTGCTCGTCGCCGTAGTAGACGACCGGGTTGCCGCGGCTGAGGAACATCAGCTCGTTGGCGAGCTCGTCCTTCTTCAGCAGTTCGGCGTCGGTCGCGTCCGGGGCGTCCTGCTTCAGGAAGTACCCGATGCGGCCCATGTCGTGGTTGCCGAGGAAGGTGACCTGCTCGTAGGCGTTGGCCTTGTCGGTCGTGTACTTGTAGTCGTCGCCGAAGACGCCGGCCAGCTTGCCTGCGCTGCCGCCCTGGGAGGCGTACTGGCGTGCCGCCTCCTGGAAGGGGAAGTCGAGCGTGGCGTCCAGGCGGCCCTGGGTGACGTACGGCGAGGTGATGCCCGTGTCGGCGGAGTAGACCTCACCGAACATGAAGAAGTCGTCGCGGCCCCGCTTGGCCGCGTAGGAGTCGAGGGCCGTGGCCCACTGGGTCCAGAACTCCATGTTGACGTGCTTCACGGTGTCGATCCGGAAGCCGTCGATGTCGAAGTCCCGTACCCACCGCTGGTAGATACGCTCCATCCCCCGTACGACCTCGGGGCGCTCGGTCCACAGGTCGTCGAGGCCGCCGAAGTCGCCGTGTGTGGAGCTCTCACCGGCGAAGGTGGAGTCGCCGCGGTTGTGGTACATCGTCGGGTCGTTGAGCCACGACGGGACCTTGGAGTTCCTCGTGACCTCGGGCGTGCGCGGGAAGGATTCGGTGTCGACGTCCGGGAAGTCCCTTCTGCCGTCCGCGTAGTCCGCGTCGTCGAAGGGCTTGCCGTCCTTCGTCAGATACGGGAAGGCGCCCTTGGAGAGGTAGTCGTAGGACTTCTCCTCGTAGTCGACGACGTCGGCGGTGTGGTTGGTGATGACGTCGAAGAAGACCTTCATGCCCTTGGCGTGGGCCTTGGAGATGAGGGTCTGAAGGTCCTTGTTGGTGCCGAAGTGCGGGTCGACCTGGGTGAAGTCGGTGACCCAGTAGCCGTGGTAGCCGGCGGAGGCGTTGCTCCCGGTCCCCTGCACGGGCTGGTTCCTGAAGATCGGGGCCATCCAGACGGCGGTGGTGCCGAGGCCCTTGATGTAGTCGAGGCGCTTGGTCAGGCCCTTGAGGTCGCCGCCCTGGTAGAAGCCCTTGTCGGTGGGGTCGTAGCCGGTGGAGAGCCGGGAGCCGGTGAGCCCGCCCCGGTCGTTGGACGTGTCGCCGTTGGCGAAACGGTCCGGCATCACGAAGTAGAACTGCTCACGGGTGGCGTCGTGCCGGGCGGGCTCGGCAGCGAGCTTCGCGTCGGACGGGGGCGCGGGCGGAGTGTCCGCCCGCGCCGCGAGCGGCTGGACGAGCGCTGCGGCCAGCGCGGTCACGGTGACCGCGGCGACCCGTCCGGCATGGCTGGTGCGGCGCCTCGACGGCGTCGGCCATCTCGGTATCACAGATGGACTCCTTGCGATTACGGCTCATTGGGTCCGACCCCGCGCGACCGTATCGCCGCCGTAAGGATTACAGCAAGAGTCTTGAAACCATCGGCAAGAAATTTCAGGCGGACCGTCAGCGGCCTGTTCAGCAGTTCGACTTCCCGGCGCGGATCGCCAGGGCCGTGTTCGAGCCCAGGGTGGCGGTGAACTGCCCACTGGAGTTGACGGTCACCGTCGTGTTGTTCTGCACGTTGCAGTACGTCCCCGCGGGCAACGACGTCTGGTAGGTGCGGCTCAGGCTGCTCGACTCGTGGTTGATGGCCACGAACCCCTTGCTGCCCCGTCCGAACGCGATCGCGTCGGCCCCGTTGTCCCACCAGTTGGTGACGGCCTCACCGCGCGTGGCGTTACGGAAGGCGACCATCGACTTGATCTCGGGCCAGTTGTGCTGACACTTCCAGCCGTCCTGCCAACAGGCGTTGACCGTACCGCCGTTGGGCGGGCCCGCGTCCGTGTCCGAGAACTCGTAGCCGGAGTTGATGTCGGGCGCGCCGTAGGGCCAGGCCAGCATGAAGACATTGGCCAGCGTGTAGCTGGCACCGTCCTTGTAGTTGAGGGTGGAGCCATTGCGCTCGGTGTCGTGATTGTCGACAAAGACACCAGAGACGCCGCTGCTCATATAGCCCCAGCCCTCGCCGTAGTTCTTCAGATAGGCGAGGTTCTCGTTGTTGAAGACGCGCTTGAGGTCGTAGGCGTAGCGGAACTCCTGGACGTCGCCGTTGCCGGTGTACTCGGTCGGCTGGACGGCCTCTCCGCTGCCGTAGATGGCCTCCTGCTTCCAGTACACGGAGGGGTTGGTGAGGCGTGACTTGATGTTGGCGAGGTCGGCGGCGTCCATGTGCTTGGCCGCGTCGATGCGGAAGCCGTCGACGCCGAGCGAGAGCAGATCGTTCATGTACCCGGCGATGGCGCCGCGGACGTAGGACTCACCGGTGTCCAGGTCGGCGAGGCCGACCAGCTCGCAGTGCTGGACGTTCCAGCGGTCCTGGTAGTTGCTGATCTGGCTGGTGCAGTCGTCGAAGTCGAACGAGGAGTACAGGCCCGGGTAGTTGTACTTCGTGTACGACGATCCGCCGGTGCCGGTGCCGCTGCCCGCGGCCATGTGGTTGACGACGGTGTCGACGACGACCTTCACACCGGCCGCGTGGCAGGTGTTGACCATGTTCTGGAAGGCCGTACGGTCGCCGAGGCGCCCGGCGATCTTGTAGCTCACCGGCTGGTACGAGGTCCACCACTGCGAGCCCTGGATGTGCTCGGCGGGCGGGGAGACCTGCACATAGCCGTAACCGGCGGGGCCGAGGGTGTTGGTGCACTCCTTGGCGACCGAGGCGAAGTTCCACTCGAACATCACCGCGGTGACGTCCTTGGCGCCGGGCGGGGAGGCCGATGCGGTGGTCGCGGGGGCCATGAGGGCCAACGACGAGGCGGCGAGCGCGGTCGCGATTGCGGTGACGGACCATCTCGATATCACAGGCGTGTACTCCTTGCGATGACGGCCAGGCGTCGTTGCCGGGCGCCGGCGTGAACGTACCGCCGCGAAAGGTTTACAGCAAGAGAGTTGAAAGTCATAGCAAGTACTTTCATCCGCAACCTTGACGTGCCCTACCCAACTCCCTCACGCTCACCGGTGGTTACCGGCGCACAGCAGCAGGGCCCGCTGCCTGTTCAGGCAGCGGGCCCTGTGAAGTTGCTCGGCTGGAAGTTGCCCGGGCTGGAAGTTGCTGGGCCGTCAGGCCGTCGTCCACCACACCGTCGTGTCCGACGGGACCTTCGTCTCGCCGTCCGCCTCGGTGATCTCACCGCTGGTGAGCAGGACGCGGCCGTGCGCGGGGAGGGTGACGGACTCGCCGGTGGTGTTCGCGACGCACACGAACTCGCCACGGCGGAAGGCCAGGACCCCCTCGGGTGCGCGGAGCCACTCCACCGAGTCGCCCGCGCCCAGGTCGGGCTCGGTGCGGCGGACGGCGAGGGCGGAGCGGTACAGCTCCAGCGTGGAGTCGGCGTCGCCGCTCTGGGCCTCGACGCTCAGCTCGCCCCAGCCCTCCGGCTGCGGCAGCCAGCTGCCGCCCGCGCCGAAGCCGTACGACGATCCCGTGCGCGTCCATGGGATCGGCACCCGGCAGCCGTCACGGAAGCCGTCCTGGCCGGCGCCGCGGAAGTACGCCGGGTCCTGGCGCACCTCGTCGGGCAGGTCGACGACGTCCGGCAGGCCGAGTTCCTCGCCCTGGTAGATGTACGCCGAGCCGGGCAGGGCCAGCATCAGCAGGGTGGCGGCGCGCGCCCGGCGCAGGCCCAGCTCGCGGTCCCCGGCCGTGCGGATCTGGGTGCCGAGGCCGGGCGGGTTGGCGAAGCGGGTGGCGTGGCGGGTGACGTCGTGGTTGGAGAGGACCCAGGTGGCGGGGGCGCCGACCGGGCGCATCGCCTCCAGGGTGCGGTCGATGACCTGGCGCAGCTCCTCCGCGTCCCAATCGGTCGACAGGTACTGGAAGTTGAAGGCCTGGTGCAGCTCGTCCGGGCGGACGTAGTTCGCGGTGCGCTCGACCGTCGGGGTCCAGGCCTCGGCGACGAAGATGCGCTCGCCCGCGTACTCGTCGAGGACCGTGCGCCACTGGCGGTAGATCTCGTGCACACCGTCCTGGTCGAAGAACGGCATGACATCGTTGCCCAGCAGCTTGAGCTGATCGTGGGATCCAAGGTCGGGCAGCCCCTCCGCCTTCACCAGGCCGTGGGCCACATCGATCCGGAAGCCGTCGACGCCCATGTCCAGCCAGAAGCGGAGAATCGAACGGAACTCGTCCCCCACCGCCGGGTGTTCCCAGTTGAAGTCGGGCTGCTCGGGCGCGAAGAGGTGCAGGTACCACTCCCCGTCCGCGACCCGTGTCCACGCCGGGCCGCCGAAGATGGACTCCCAGTCGTTGGGCGGCACTTCGCCGTTCTTCCCCTTGCCGGGACGGAAGTGGTAGCGGTCGCGCAGCGGGGAGCCGGGGCCCTCCGCGACGGCACGCTTGAACCACTCGTGCTGGTCGGAGGAGTGGTTCGGGACCAGATCGACGATGATCCTGAGCCCCAGCTCACGGGCGTCACGGATCAGCGCGTCCGCGTCGAGCAGGTTGCCGAACATCGGGTCGACGGCCCGGTAGTCGGCGACGTCGTAGCCGGCGTCGGCCTGCGGGGAGGCGTAGAAGGGGCTGAGCCACACGGCGTCCACACCGAGGTCACGCAGATACGGCAGGCGGGAGCGTACGCCTTCCAGGTCGCCCATGCCGTCGCCGTTGCTGTCGGCGAAGCTGCGCGGATAGACCTGGTAGATCACCGCGTCCCGCCACCAGTCCCGGCGCTTGGCGACGGTGGCGACGGCGGAGGTGGAGGCCGGGGCGGTGGGGTGCTGGCTCATGGCGTCCTTGGTACGTAACGGGGTCATCGGGTCAGAAGGGTGTGCGTACGGAGGCGGGTGACGAGGCGGCCGCGATGGCAGCGGGGTCGGATGGCCACCGCGGCCGCCTCGGGTATACGGGGAGCTGCTGAGGGAGCTCAGCCCTTGGTGCCGCCCGCCGTGAGCCCGGTCACCAGGTTCCTCTGCACGAAGTAGAAGAACGCGGAAACCGGTATGGCGACCAACACCGCCGTGGCGGCCATCAGGTTGCGCTGCGCGTCGTGCTCACTGATGAAGGTCTGCAGACCGACCGCGAACGTGTACTTCGTGTCGGACAGCATGAACGTCGACGCGAACGCGACCTCGCCGAAGGCCGTGAGGAAGCTGTAGAACGCGGCGACCGCCAGGCCCGGCTTGGCGAGCGGCAGGATCAGTCGCGCGAAGGTGCCGAAGGGGCTCAGCCCGTCGACGCGTCCCGCCTCGTCGATCTCGAACGGGATCGTGTCGAAGTAGCCCTTCATCAGCCAGGCACAGTACGGCACGGTCGTCGTGCAGTACACGAGGACGAGGCCGAGGTAGCTGTCGATGAGCTGGAGCTCGGACAGGATCTGGTACATCGGCACCATGAGGACGGCCACCGGGAACATCTGGGTCACCAGCAGCACCCACATGAACTTCTTGTAGCCCGGAAAGCGCATCCGAGAGACCGCGTAGCCGGTGGTGGCGGCGATGACGACGCCGATGAGCGTGGTGCCCAGCGTGACGATGAGTGTGCTCGTCAGCCAGTCGAGGAACTTCGTCTCCTGGAGGACGTAGGTGTAGTTGTCCAGCGTCATCTTCGCCCAGATGCCGCCGGGGTGGAGGTAGTCGTCCTTGTCCGGGCCGAGGGACAGGAAGAGCAGCCAGGCGACGGGGAAGAGCGCGATCAGGCTCGCCACGATGAGGATGCCGTGCGAGACGAGGGACGTGCCGCGGAGGCGCACTGTGCGCGGGGTTGCAGTAGGCACGGAGTCCTGCTTGTTCATCGGGGTCTCAACAGTGGTGGTACTCATGGGACTCCTGCCTCAGATCGCGAGCTGCTGGTCGTTGCGGTTCAGCCAGCGGCGGTAGAAGGAGGTGAACACGATCAGGATGGCCAGCAGCAGCATGCCGTAGGCCGCCGACTGCGCGAAGTCACGTGGCTGCTGTCCGAAACCGAGGCGGTAGGCCCAGGTGACGAGGATGTCGGCGTCCGGGGCGGTCTTGCCGAAGAGCAGGAAGATGATCGCGAACTGGTTGAAGGTCCAGATGATGCCGAGCAGTACGACGGTGGAACTCACGGACCGCAGGCCCGGCAGGGTGACGTACCGGAACTGCTGCCACCTGCTGGCGCCGTCCATCTCGGCGGCCTCGTACAGGGAGGAGTCGATGGACTGCAGGCCGCCGAGCAGCGAGAGCATCATGAACGGCACACCGCACCAGGTGTTGACCATGACCGCGGCGAACCGCTGCCAGAAGGTGTCCTCCAGCCACAGCGGGGTCGGCAGGTGGAGTGTCTCCAGGAAGGAGTTCACGACGCCGCCGTCGGCGAGCATGATCCGCCAGCCGAAGACGGTGACGAAGGTCGGCACGGCCCACGGCAGGATCAGGATCAGCCGGTACAGAGTGCGCCCGCGCAGCTTCTGGTTGAGCAGCAGGGCGAGGCCGAGGCCGATCGTGTAGTGGAGGGTGACGCAGGCCGCCGTCCACACGACCGTCCAGATGAGGTGCGACCAGAAGCGGTCGTAGGCCGTCTCGCCCCACAGGATGTCGGCGTAGTTGTCGAAGCCGATGAACTTGTAGGTGGCCTCGATCTCGTTGACGCCGATCGTGCGGGCGCTGTTGAGGCTGTTGGCGTCGGTGAGGGTGAGGTAGAAGCCGTACACCAAGGGGTAGACGACGAGCACGCCGAGGACGATCACCACCGGGGCGATCATCGCGTAGGCGTACCAGTGCTTCTGGTAGCCGTGCCTCAGGCGCTGGCCGAGCCCACGGCGTGGCCCGCGGTCACCTCGGGGTTTCCCGGTCGCGCGGTCGATGGCGACTGTCATGGTTCGACAACCTTCATGAAGATCGACAGTTCAGGGTGTACGGCGCACAGCGGGTGGCCGCCGGATCCTTCCCCCCATGATCAGGAGGATCCGACGGCCACTCGCGGTCACTTACTGAAGTCCGGGACCAGCTTGGTGATCTCGGTCTCGACTGTGCTCAGGCCCTTGTCCAGGGACTCCTTGCCCCCGGCGACCTTCAGCAGCTCGGTGTCCAGCGGGCCCCACAGCGAGCTGTACTCGGGCAGCGCCGGGCGCGGCTGGGCGGCGGCGAGGACGCCCTGGTAGCCGGCGATGCCCGGGTCGGCCTTGACCTCGGCGGTGTAGGCGTCGTCCCGCGTGGGCAGCGTGGAGTTCTTCAGGGCGATGGTCTCCTGGGCCTTCGCCGAGGTCATGAAGTTCACGAACTTCAGCGAGGCCTTCTGGTGCGCCTCGTCGGAGCCGGCGTACACGGAGAGGTTGTGGCCGCCGGTCGGGGCGCCCGCCTTGCCTGCGGAGCCGGCCGGGACGGTGGCGATGCCAAGGTTGTTCTTGTCCTTGAACGCGGAGCCCTTGTAGAAGTTGGTGATCTCCCACGGGCCCTGCATGATCGCGGCGACCTTGCCGTTGACGAACGCCTCCTGGATGTGGGCGTAAGCGTCCGCGGTGGTGTCGGCCTTGTGCAGGCCCTTGCCGTCGAAGAGGCTCAGCCAGGTGCCGTAGCCCTTCTTGGCCTCGGCCGAGTTGACGGTGATCTTCTTGGCGTCGGCGTCGACGGTGTCGGTGCCCTCGCCGTAGAGGAACGTCTGGGCGTAGTAGGCCTGGGTTGAGCCCCAGTAGCCGTCGACGCCGGTCTTGTCCTTGACCTTGGCGGCGGCCTTCTTCAGGTCGTCCCAGGTCTTGGGGGCCTCGACGCCGGCCTTCTTGAACAGGTCCTTGTTGTAGACGAAGGCGAGCGTGTCCGTGGTGAACGGAACGCCGTAGACCTTGCCCTCGTACTTGGCCTGCTCGATCAGGCTGGGCTGGAACTTGGCCTGGTCGGAGAGGGCGTCGGTGCCGTCCAGCGGCAGGAAGAAGCCCTTCTTGGCGAAGGCGGGGGTCCAGCCGACCTCGGAGCGCAGGATGTCCGGGGCGCCCTTGGAACCGGCGGCGGTGTCGAACTTGTTCTGCGCCTGGTCGAAGGGGACGTTGACGTACTTGACCTTGATGTCCTTGTTGGCGGCCTCGAACTCCTTGACCAAGGCCTGGTACGTCGGCGCCTCATTGGTGGCGTTGGAGGTGTCCCACCAGGTGATGGTGACCGGCCCGCTCGAGTCGCTGCCGCTGTCGTCCCCGCCGCCGCAGGCCGTCGCCGCGAGGGCGAGGGACGCCACCAGCGCGGTGGCCGCTATGCCACGCCGCATGAGTTCTCCTTGAAGTGAAAAGCCCGTGTGTGCAGGGGCGGCCCCGTCTGCCTGCCTCTGCTGTCGTGCCGACTGCGCCGTTGCGGCCGCCGGGCGACGTGAACGTAACAGCGCTGAAAGACTTACGAAAGACCTTGCAGCAAAAAAGTGCAAGAGAACGACGAAGTTATCCGGGTGTGACCGCCCGGCGACCACCATGAGACGCTTCTTTTCAACGGTGGAGCGGCATGGAGGCGGGTTGTGCAAGACTCTGCAAGCTCTTGCCATCACTTTCACGAGGGAGCGCGATGACGCAGCAGCCCGGGCGCGGCCGGTCAACAGGTCGCCCACGGCGTCCGATTGGTGTGCAAGGCGACATACGGCCGGTACAGTCCAGTGCCGTGACCACACGGCTTGCCGACATCGCTGCTCAGGCGGGGGTGAGCGAAGCGACCGTCAGCCGCGTCCTCAACGGGAAGCCGGGCGTCGCCGCCACCACTCGCCAGTCCGTGCTGGCCGCACTCGACGTGCTCGGCTATGAGCGTCCGGTGAGGCTGCGCCAGCGCAGCGAGGGCCTGGTGGGTCTGATAACCCCGGAGCTGGAGAACCCGATATTCCCGGCCCTGGCCCAGGTCATCGGCCAGGCGCTCACCAGGCAGGGCTACACGCCGGTGCTGGCCACCCAGACCCCCGGCGGCTCCACCGAGGACGAGCTCACGGAGATGCTCGTCGACCGTGGAGTGGCCGGCATCATCTACGTCTCCGGCCTCCATGCCGACACCACCGCCGACATGCAGCGCTACGAGCGACTGCGCGCCCAGGGTGTCCCCTTCGTCCTGGTGGACGGCTTCTCCCCGAAGGTCCAGGCGCCGTTCATCTCCCCCGACGACCGCGCGGCGATGAACCTCGCGGTCACGCACCTCGCCTCGCTGGGCCACACCCGTATCGGCCTGGCGCTCGGCCCCAAGCGCTTCGTCCCGGTGCAGCGCAAGATCGAGGGCTTCGTCCGCACGGTGCAGGACCAGCTGAACCTGCCGACGGACGTCATCGAGAGCGAACTGATCCAGCACTCCCTGTACACGCTGGAGGGCGGCCAGGCGGCGGCCACGGCCCTGATCGGCCGCGACTGCACCGCGGTGGTCTGCGCCAGCGACATGATGGCGCTGGGCGCGATAAGGGCGGCCCGCCAGCTCGGCCTGGAGGTCCCCACGGACATCTCGGTGGTGGGCTTCGACGACTCCCCGCTGATCGCCTTCACCGACCCGCCGCTGACCACGGTCCGCAAGCCGGTCCCGGCGATGGGCCAGGCCGCGGTACGCACCCTCCTGGAGGAGATCGGCGGGACTCCGGCGCCGCACAGCGAGTTCGTGTTCATGCCGGAGCTGGTGGTACGCGGTTCGACGGCTTCGGCACCCGGGGACAGAAACCGTCCCTGAGTCGTCCGCGAGGCGAAGACCGGTCGCGCCCACCCCTGCGTTGGTAGGAGAATGGGGCGATACGTCCGCTGTAGAACGTGCGTCCTGAACCCGTCCGAGGAATGATCGGCCGGGGAAGGCTTATCTGGCAGACTCTGTGCCTATGGGTGACACGACCGTGACGACATTGGAAGGCCGCGAAGCGGCCGTTCCGCACCCCGTCGCGGACGAGACGGGGCGGGGTCCGTTGCGGCGACTGCGCACTCCTCGCCGCCCTCGCCTCTGGTTCGAGATCCTGTTGATCGCGGTGAGTTACTGGACCTACTCACTGATCCGCAACGCGGTACCGGAGCAGAGGTCCGAGGCGCTGCGCAACGCCGACTGGCTCTGGAGGCTGGAGCACAGCCTCGGCCTCGCCGTCGAGGAGTCGATCAACCACGCCGTGAACTCGGTGACTTGGCTCATCGTCGGCATGAACTACTACTACGCGACCCTGCACTTCATCGTCACCCTGGCCGTCCTGGTCTGGCTCTACCGCAGCCACCCCGGCCGCTACGCGGCGACCCGCCTGGTCCTCTTCGCCACCACGGGCGTGGCCCTGGTCGGTTACTACCTGTACCCGCTCGCTCCCCCACGGCTGATGACCAACACCGGTTTCATCGACACGGTCCTGGTCCACGACACCTGGGGTTCGATGGCATCGGGCGACCTGAAGAACATGTCGAACCAGTACGCCGCGATGCCGTCGATGCACATCGGCTGGTCCGTCTGGTCAGGGCTGACGATCTTCGCCCTGGCGAGGATCCCCTGGGTACGCGTGCTGGGCCTGCTGTATCCCACCGCCACCCTTCTGGTGATCGTGGCGACGGCCAACCACTTCTGGCTCGACGCGGTGGGCGGCCTCCTCTGTCTGGCCTTCGGCTACACGGTGGCACGCGTCTGGTACGGAGCGCTCCCGTACGCCCTGCCGAGGCAGGTGGCCCAGTCGCGAACGGCGAGCAACCCCCCGGCACGACCCCGGCCCACGGCGAAACCGTAGGCGCTACGCGCACCCCGCCCGCGCTTCACCCGCCGTAGAACAGCTCCTCCACAACCCCCCGGGCCCGCCGCGCGGTACGCCGATAAGCGTCGAGCATGTCCCCGACGTGACCGAGCTCGTACCCCAGGTAACGCCCCACCGCGGCCAGCTCCCTGCTGTCCGACGGAAACGTGTCCCCGGCCCGCCCCCGCACCAGCATCACGGCGTTGCGGACCCGCGTGGCCAGCACCCACGCCTCGTCCAGGATCGCCGCCTCCTCCTCCGGAATGAGCCCGGCGGCGACAGCGGCGGCAAGCGCCTCACGTGTCCGGGTCGTCCGCAGTCCGGGCTCGGCCCAGCCGTGCCTCAGTTGCAGCAGCTGCACGGTCCACTCGACGTCGGAGAGCCCACCGGGCCCGAGCTTGGTGTGCAGCTTGGGGTCGGCGCCGCGCGGCATCCGCTCGGACTCCATCCGCGCCTTCAGCCGCCGGATCTCCCGCACACCGTCCTCGCCGAGCCCTCCGGCGGGATACCGCAGGGGATCGATCAACTCGACGAACCGGCGCGCCAGATCCTCGTCCCCCGCCACCGGCTCGGCCCGCAGCAACGCCTGTGACTCCCACACCAGCGACCACCGCCGGTAGTACGCCGCGTACGAGTTCAGCGTACGAACCAACGGCCCCGACTTCCCCTCGGGCCGCAGATCGGCGTCGATCAGCAACGGCGGATCCGCACTGGGAATCTGCAGCAGCCGCCGCATCTCCTCGACGACCCGGTTCGCGGCCACACCGGCCTCATGGTCGTCGACGCCGTCGCGCGGCTCGTGCACGAACAGGACATCGGCGTCACTGCCGTATCCCAGCTCATGCCCCCCGAACCGCCCCATGCCGATGATCGCGAACCGGGTCGGCAAGGTGTCGCCCCATCCGTCCCGGACCACCGCCCGCAACGTCCCCGCCAGCGTCGCCGCCGTCAGATCCGAGACCGCGCCCCCGACCCGGTCCACCAACGCGCCCTGATCGGGCTCCGCCGGCTTCGTCTCGGTGCCGTAGGAGTCGACGATGTCGGCCGCGGCCGTACGCAACAGCTCCCGGCGCCGCACCCCACGGGCCGCCGTGACCGCCTGTACGGCACCGTCCGCGCGACGGACCGCCGCGAGGATCTCCTGCTCCAGGTGCCCACGCGAACGAGGCTCAAGACCGGTCCCGCCGTCCCCGTCGCCGAGCAGCGCCACCGCCTCCGGCGCCCGCATCAGCAGGTCCGGAGCGAGCCGGCCGGCCGACAGCACTCGGGCGAGGTTCTCGGCGGCGGCCCCCTCGTCCCGCAACAGCCGCAGATACCAAGGGGTCTTGCCGAGCGCGTCCGACACCTTCCGGAAGTTCAGCAGGCCCGCGTCCGGATCGGCCGAGTCCGCGAACCACCCCAACAGCACGGGCAGCAGCGTGCGTTGGATCGCCGCCTTCCGTGTCACCCCGGATGCCAGCGCCTCCAGGTGTCTGAGCGCGGAGGCCGGATCGGCGTACCCGAGCGCGACCAGCCGCTCCCTCGCCGCATCGGCGCTCAACCGGGCCTCGCCGGGGGCGAGTTGGGCCACGGCGTCGAGCAGCGGCCGGTAGAAGAGCTTCTCGTGCAGCCGTCGTACGACACTCGCGTGCCGTTTCCACTCGCGGTTCAGCTCGGCGACCGGGTCGACGCGCAGCCCGAGCGAGCGGCCGATGCGCCGCAGGTCGGCGTCGTCCTCGGGCACCAGGTGGGTGCGCCGCAGCCGGTAGAGCTGGATGCGGTGCTCCATGGAGCGCAGAAAGCGGTAGGCGGTGTCGAGCTGCGCGGCATCGGCCCGCCCTACGTACCCGCCCGCCGCGAGCGCCTGCAACGCGTCCAGGGTCGTACCGCTGCGCAACGAGGCGTCGTGCCGGCCGTGCACCAACTGCAGCAGCTGTACAGCGAATTCGACGTCCCGGAGCCCTCCCGGGCCCAGCTTCAGCTGCCGGTCCAGCTCCGCCACCGGGATGTTCTCGACGACCCGGCGCCGCATCTTCTGCACGTCGGCGACGAAGTTCTCCCGCTCGGCGGCCGTCCAGACCAGCGGCTCCAGCGCGGCGACGTACTGCTCGCCGAGCTCGATGTCGCCCGCCACCGGGCGGGCCTTGAGCAGCGCCTGGAACTCCCAGGTCTTGGCCCAGCGCCGGTAGTAGGCGAGGTGGCTGCTGAGCGTGCGCACCAGGGGACCGTTTCTGCCCTCGGGGCGCAGATTGGCGTCCACGGGCCAGATGGAGCCCTCGACGGTCGTCTCGGAGCAGATCCGCATCATGTGCGAGGCGAGCCTGGTGGCCGACCGCAGCGCCTTGCCCTCGTCGGCGCCGTCGGCGGTCTCACCGACGAAGATGACGTCGACGTCGGAGACGTAATTGAGCTCGTGGCCCCCGCACTTGCCCATCGCGATCACAGCGAGCCGGCACTGTGCGGCGTCCTCGGGGGCGGCGGCGCGGGCGATGGCGAGGGCGGCGCGCAGGGTCGCGGTGGCGAGGTCGGCGAGTTCAGCGGCGGTCTGGGCCACGTCGACGGTGCCGCACACGTCGCGTGCGGCGATGGACAGCAGGCAGCGCCGGTAGGCGACGCGCAGCGACACCGGGTCGGTGGCGTCGGCGAGGCCCTGCTCGAACTCCTCCACCTCGGGGTGCAGATCCCGCGGTTCGTACATGACCAGCGCCTGCCAGTCGTCGGGGTGCCGGGCGAGGTGGTCGGCGAGCGCGGAGGAGGCGCCGAGCACGCCGAGCAGCCGGTCGCGCAGGGGTTTGGCCGCTATGACGGTGTCGAGCAGCTCACGCTGGGCGGTGTGGGCAGCCGACTGCGCTTCCAGGAGCCGGACCAGGCCGTGCAGGGCGAGGTCCGGGTCGGCGGTGCCGCCGAGGGCCTCAAGCAGCACCGGGTCGTTCCTGATCAGCGCGAGCTCGGCGCTCTCCAGAAGCCGCTCGGCGGCCGACGGGTCGGTGAATCCGTGCCGCAGCAGCCGTGTGAAGGTACTGCTCCTGCGCCCCGGCGCCGTCATGCTCGCCCTCCCGTCCGATCGGGGTCGGACGCGCCCGATCAAGGTCGTACGCGGTCGAGCCTAACCGGAGTACCTGCGCGTGGCGCCGATGAGTTCCGGCGGCGTGCGCGGTCAGCATGGTGGAGCGACGTTCGAGCGATATTCGAGCGACATGTCTGGAGGGCGCCCGATGACCGACAAGCAACCGCAGACCCGGCTGGATGCGCGTTACAGCGACGAGGCGGCCACGGCGGTCCCGTGGACCGATGCCGAGAAGCTGCTGGCCGAGGCCGAGCTGTTCTGGATCTCGACGGTACGGCCGGACGGGCGCCCGCATGTGACCCCGCTGCCCGCGGTGTGGTCGCGGGGCGCGCTGCACTTCTGCACGGGACCGGAGGAGCGCAAGGCGCGGAACCTGGCGGAAAACCCGAAGCTCGTCCTGACGACCGGCACGAACACCTGGAACCGCGGGTACGACCTGGTGGTCGAGGGCGAGGCGGTGCGGATCACCGACGACGCCCGGCTGCGCGAACTGGCCGCCGCCTGGGAGGCGAAGTACGGCAGCTTCTGGCACTTCGACGTCGCCGACGGCTCTTTCCAGCACGGTGCGGGACACGCGTACGTCTACTCGGTGGCGCCGCGCACCGTTTTCGGCTTCGGTAAGGGTGAACCGTTCAGCCAGACCCGTTGGCGATTCACCTTGGAGGACTAGCGATGGACTTCACGCTCGAAGTGATCCCGCTGCCCGTGAGCGACATCGACCGGGCCCGCGACTTCTACCGGGACAAGGTCGGCTTCCACGTCGACATCGACCAGGAGGTCATGCCGGGCATGCGCATCGTCCAGCTCACGCCTCCGGGCTCCGGCTGCTCGATCGCCCTCGGCGACAGCATATGGGAGATGACGAAGGGCGAAACCAGGCCCGAGCCCGGCTCCTACCAGGGCCTCCAGCTCTGCGTGGCCGACATCAAGGCGGCCCACGCGGAACTGGTCGAGCGCGGCCTGGATGTCTCGGAGCCGGTCCAGTACTCCCCCGACGACGGCGCGACGTTCATGTACTTCACGGACCCGGACGGCAACGGCTGGTCGATCCAGGAGTACCGGCGCAGGGAGACCGAGCCCCTGCACAAGCTCCTGGCGGATCTGGCCGCGAAGCGGCGGCAGGAGCGGTAGCCGGCAGCGTCCTACGGCATGGGCAAGCCGCGGTGCCGAGGCACCGCGGCCCTTTCCTGGGTCAGTTGTGTCCCGGCGGGGCGTGACCGGCGGGGTTCTGGTTCTCGGTCTCCTGTGTGAGCCCACCTCCCGTGCACGTGGGCTGCTGCCCGTTCGGCGTCTGACCGCCGTTGTTGGTGCACTGGGTGTCTTGAGGGGTGATCTTGGCGTCGGCGACACCTGCGCCGCCGAGGCTCAGTGCGAATATCGCGGCGCCGGCGCCGAGCGCCGTGGCGATCCGCCTTGCGGTGATTGTGGCCGTCATACGCGATCGGCCTCCAGTCCTTTTCCGGCGGTGCGGCAGAGCGGTTGGGACTGTCGCGTGTCTGGAACCACGCTTGTCACTGGCACGGCTTACGTCAAGAAGAAACGGACATTTTTTCACAAAGCGCTTCTCAGCCCCCGCACCACCCCAGGCGCGGGGGCCGCGCGAAGCGCTACAGCACCGGCAGATTCTTCCGCATCTCGAACGCCGTCACCTCGGAGCGGTACTCGTGCCACTCCGCCCGCTTGTTGCGCAGGAAGTGACGCGGCCCGGAAGCGGCCTCCCCCGATCGACGTCCATGCAGCACAGCCAGACGCCCAAGCAGTCGTCTTTGGTCGTCGTTGGTGACTCAGGGCCGCCCTTAGACGGCCCACAGACGGCCCCGCTCCGGGCCACAGCAGATTTACAGCGGCGCAGTTCACCTCCTACGACCTGCGGTTTTCCGTGTGTCGCCGGCTGTCGGGGTACACCTGGGGGAAGCAGAGTTAGGTCAGGGGGTCTGCGCAGACATCCATGGCGGGCGGATGAGCACTGCTTTAGGAGTTCGATCGGGAGCTGGCATCGGCGAGGTGACCTCGCACCGCTGCGGCCGGACATGAGGGCTCGTGTACGCCCTCGTCCGACATCGTTGATGTCAGCTGTGGATGTCAGGGACTTGTCATCAGGGAGAGGTCATCTGTACTGGATCGGGCATCCAGAGCCTGTCTGCAAGCAGGAAGGAGCTGCTCTACAGCAGACGAGAGCTGCCGATTGAGCGCCTTTGGATCCGTGAAATAGTCGAGTGCCTCGTTGAGTAGCGCGACCCATTCAGAGATTCCTATGTCGTCCGACAACTGGCCATGTAGCTCCCTTGCACGTTCGACGCCCTCTGTCACTTCCTGCGGCGGCGTCTGCCGTGACCCCGGCCGAGCGTTGTACCCAGTCTCGCTTACTACCACGGTCAAGCTCATCAACGCTGCGTCCAGTTCTGCAGCTATGGGATTGGACGAGCTGAGGTGATAGAGGGTGCTGGCCGCACGATGGTACTCAGCCTTCCGAGCCAGTGCCTCAGTGAGTTCGTAGGTAAGTGAGGACACACTCCCAGCTATGTCAGCGACAGCAGAGGGCCCTTCGAGCTTCACCACCCAGAGTGCTGCGCTCAGATCATTTTTCGCCCGAGTGAGCTCACCCTCGGCAGCACTGAGAACTTGAGACGTCTCCAGCCGTCTCAGCGGTAAGGCCTCGGCCGCCTGCACACAGTGCGTCATCGCCAGCAGGAATCCTGCGTACGCGTCACGTCGAATGCCACGTCGCCACTGCAGGTGAGCCGCGTCAGCCTCAGTACGAACAGCATCCAGGGCTGCTCTGTAAGTCGACTCAGCCTGAGCAATGCCGACACGACCTGTTTCCTCAGCCGCTCGCAGCGCACCGCGCATCTGCCAACGGCCCACCAGGACAGCGGCTGGGACTCCGAGCGCTGCCACGGCTGTAGCGGAGATGGCACCGATCCTCTCCAGATCCATGCCCTGAGCATGCCGCAATCGGTACCTCCCTTACTACGGCACGCGTGCGCAGGAACACCGAGCCTGAGGCTGGCCGGGGCTGCCACAACTGACCATCGGCGGCCGTGACCTGCGGCCGCCTAAACGATCAGCGTCCTGACCTGCTGCTGAGCTGTCGGCAGTTGTCGGCGTTGGTCATCACTGAGCGCCCTTCCACGGCCCGAGGACGGCCCGGGAGAGCGCTTGTGCGGGAGTACGGCATCAACTCAGGCGCCAGACCGGTCGCCGCCATCTCTCGGCACGACAGTCGCGAGTGTCGGAGACCTATGACTCGGAGTCCCGCAGCAGTCAGTCAACGTCTGTCATCCAGTTGCCACGGGGCGAGCCAGTTAGTTGGCGCAGGTAGACGCTGCGGCTGTGGCACCTCTCGGCAGTACTGCCGACGTCGGGCCAGTGTGCCTGACAGACAGTCTTGGGGCGCGTGTAGGCGATAGGACGAACGAACGTCGCGAAGATCCGGCACCATGAGCAGTATGACCTACTCTGGCGCCCTGCGTGACCTAAGTAACCAGCTGAAGAATGATTTCCCCCTAGTCGACGACGCTTTCTCTGGAACTTTGAAGGCATATGACAAAGCTGTCCAGGTAATGTCAGAGGCGTGGTCAGGGTCCAATATTGGATATCATGCGAACGTCTATTATGAAGGGTTTCAAGCGCCGCCACCGGGTGACCATTTCAGTAAAGAGTGGGGGTTCGCCAACCTGTTCAATGAGTCCGCAACGGGGTGGAGAGAGCATCCGCGAGCGGCAGTCATTGTGAAATTTCGCGAGCTATCTGAAGGGGCTGATATCGGTGATGCACTAGCTTCAGCTGAGCGAGCGCGCGTTGCACTCAAGGTGGTCAAGTCCGAGGCGGAATCTATTCTCAGTGCATACCTCGCGTTCACTCACGACGAGTACATCGAAAATATCAAGGGGGAGGTTCAGAAAATCTCAGTTCCTAAGGCTGATTTGATCTCTCGGCAAATGCTGCCAAAAGGTCTTGAGGCCAGCCGTGACAGTGTGGCAATCAGTCAAGGCCTACAGCTTGCTGAGCATCAAAAGATGGCTGCTAAGGTGAGTGAAGTGCGACGAGCCTTCGAAGCTCACAAAGAGATGCTCTTCCTCCTCGACAGGGCTGCGAACCATATCGATAGACGAAGCGTTGCGCCGAGGATGGCTGGGCGGCAGACTGGTGAGAGTGTATTTATCGGCCACGGGCGTTCTCCGCTCTGGAGGGAGCTCAAAGACTTCGTTAGCGACCGCCTCAAACTTCCATGGGATGAGTTCAATAGGGTCCCCGTAGCCGGAGTCGCCACCACGGTCCGACTGGCACAGATGCTGGATAGAGCGGCATTCGCCTTCCTTATTATGACTGCCGAAGATGAGACGGCGGACGGAAAGCTTCACGCTCGCCAGAACGTGATCCATGAGGTGGGGCTATTTCAAGGTAGGCTCGGCTTTGAACGGGCTATCGTCATGCTTGAAGAGGGTTGCGAGGACTTCTCTAATATCGACGGCCTGTCGCAAATCAGATTTCCCAAAGGGGACATCTCTGCCAAATTCGAGGAAGTGCGACAGGTATTGGAGCGGGAAGGATTGCTAGAGCAGTAATCAGAGGTCGGCGGAGCGGGTTTAGCCGGTGGCCTGCCCGGTCTGGGGTCGAGCATGATCAGGGGGCCTTACGCTGGTTGGCAACTCGGGCAGGCTTTGGGCCTGACCGCAATGTGCATGAGTGGCCCCCTGGTCTTGCTCGACGCGGGCCCCGGACCGGGGAGGTGGCTAAAGCCGTGGAGCCGACCGGCCCCAGCCCCAGGCTTTCCTGCTCTGTCCGCTGCACGTGGCGCGCCGCCGGGCGCGGCCAGCCGGGGCGAAGACAGGAGGCAGGCCGCGCCGCAGAGGCGGCGCGCGCCCGCGCCGTGCGCGGGCCTTGATGCAGTAGGGAACGTTCCCCCTCAGCCAGCTCGCGGCCTCAGGGAAGCACCGACGGAGCGCGGTTCTCCGGCACATCGGCGCGGCCGAGCACGGCGCCTTCTGATCCGTAGGCGGGTGCGCGAACGATGCGTTCCTCCTCCCGCGTACTTACAGGGGCGCGGACGACAGACGGAACGGCTGCCTCTGTCCGTCAATGTTGACCACCGTTGATGTCAGGCGTTGATGTCGGCGGGAGCCCTGCCCACGGCCAGGAGGTGCGAACTGGCAGCGAGCAACTCCGGGTACGGCTCTGCCATGCGCGCCGCCTCCATGGCGGAGGCAATCAGTTCGTCCGTGGGCCCCTCGCCCGGCTGCTGCTCGGCCGCTTTCACGAGCGACCATGCGGGCCCCTCGATGCCGAAGACCTGCACGTCCGTCAACCCGGAGGCCACCAACTCCGCCACAAGCTCTTCAGCACGGTGGAAGTAGGACAAGGTGAACCCTCGTACACCGTCATAGACGGACGTCTGAAGGATCTTGGATACGGAGTCGCGAATCCGTTCCGTGTGCAGGTGGGCGTAGGTGACATGCTCAAAGAGCGACGCGTAGCGGTTGATCGCAGCCGCCGCAACCAATCCGCCCGGCTTCACCACGCGGCCGGCTTCCGCCAGCGCCCTGCGCCGATCGTCGGCGTCGGGAAGGTGATACAGCGGCCCAAGAAGCTGCACAACGTCGAAACTGTCGTCCGGCTCACGCAGATCGCGAGCGTCTCCCACGATCGCCGAGCACACGGCCACCGCGCTCTCGACATGACGGGGCACGGGGTCCACGAGCGTGACGTCGTAGCCGTCCTTCACAAGCCATTCAGCGTGAATCCCAGTCCCCCCTCCCACGTCGAGCACGCGCGCCGGCGCGGGGGGCAAGAAGCGTCGGAGAAGCTCCTGAGTCCTGACCAGCTCCATACGTCCGTCTGCCGAGCTGCGCAGACGGCTGTCCTCGTTCACTGTCTCGCCGTAGAACCGCATCACGGAGGGAGCCAATTCGAGATTCGACATGGTCGAAGTATCCTGTGTACCGGTGGACCAGTCCAGCGCGCGGAGTAGGGGAAGCCATGGCCGTTTTGAAGTACGAAGAGATCGCCGAGTCTCTGCGCGCCCGTATCGCCGCTGGCGAGTACGCCCCCGGTGCCACCATCCCGTCCGGCCGCGACCTGGCCGAGCAGTGGGGCGTGTCACGGGCCACCGCCATCAAGGCCGTGGACGTGCTGCGCAACGACGGCGTTGTGGTGGCCAAGCAGGGCACAGGTTTCGTCGTCACGGAGACACCCGTAGCCCGCCCCGCCGGCGCCCGCCGAGCCGGGTCGGCCCGCATCTTGGGCGGAATGCCGTTCCTGCGGATCGGTACGCCCGACTGGGCGGAACCGCCTACCCGTGTCGCCAATGCGCTTGGGACCTCCTCCGGAGTGCTGGCGCTACGACGCATCCGCGTTCTCCAGCTTCCGGACGGAACCCCGAACAGTTGCGTGGAGGCGTGGTTTCCCCCAGAGATCGCGGAAGCATCACCTCGCCTCGCCGACACTGCTCCCATCGCGGAGGGCACGACACGCTACGTCCGTCGGCAGACCGGCCGGTTCCCGGTCGAGGGAGTGGACATCACAACGGTCCGCCTCGCTACGGAAACGGAGGCGGACCGCTTGCAGGTAGCACCGGGCACCGCGGTCGCCGTGCTCCTCCACACGGCATACGACGAGGACGGCCGTCCGTTGGTCTGCGAGGAAGGCGTCACGCCGTCCTCACTTTTCGAGCAGGTGGACACCTACGCCATGTAGGGAAGCCGCCCGAACTGAGCTGGACCGGTCCGCCGGTCCAGCTTTTTTGATGCCCCGTCATGCATTCTGACCTGCGGAAATTCCATCTGGCGTCACCCAACTCCATTTTCACCGCTTGACTGGACCGGTCCACCGGTCCAGTCTGTTTGACGTAACGCCGCTCCTCCTCCGTGAGGAGTGGTTCCGGATCGGGATGGCTCGCCACAACTAGGGGCCCCGCACTGGTGGTTGCTTGACAACTTCACACAGGGAACTGCCGGTAACCCGTGGTCCGCCTGCCCGAAGGGGTCGGAAACAAGGCGGAGAAGACCGGTGTACGTGGGTCATGGCCCCGCGTGCGACTACAGCGCAGTTTGACCAGCCCGCAGCTCATCTGCTGCGGCCGGTTGCCTCCGCTGCTCGTCTCGTACGAGCAGCGCTGAGGGGACCCGGATCTACCGACTTCAACGGCGAGCGGTCCCCGGGGTGCCACCCGGGGACCGCGTTCGGGCCGTTCCACCTGTGAGAGGAACCACGACCCAATGAGCCACATCGTCACTGTTCAGGACGCTGTTACCGCGTTCGCCGACTGGATCGAACCGACGGACGCGGAGCTGGACGCCATCGACGCGGAGATGCCCGTCATCCGCACGGAGATGGAGTTGCTGGACGCACAGATCATCGTCATCGACCGCACCCCGACCGAGCTGGACGCGCGCCGCATCCGCCGCGCCCGCCGCCGCGCGCTCGCCGCCCGAGTCGCGCTGATCAACCGCAAGAGCGCGAGCATGCCGGGCGGTGCCGCATGAGGGCGAACACCTCCCCGAGCGGTCTGGCCCTGCTGCTGATCGTGGTGGGTCTGCTGATTTCCTTCATCAGCATCACGGCCGCGTTCGTCACCCATGAGCACGTCTGGCGCTGCCTGATCGCGGGCGGCTGCCTCGTGCAGTTCCTCGGCTGGGTGGTACACGGCCGCCGGAACGGGAGCAGGCGATGAGGCGCATTGAGTTGAGCCTGCATGAGCGGGTGCAGGTCGAGGTGGCGCGGGAAACGCTCGCCGCGATCGACGGGGTGAGGCTGACAGACCCGTCCGCCGCCGCTCACATGGTGGGCCGCCTGGAGGTGTCGCTTCGGTCTCTGCTGGAGATCCTCGACGCCGACCAAGAGCGAGCCCGCCGCTGCCCAGCCGCGCACCCGGAGGACCTGACGCCGTGCGGCGGGCCGGTCGTCGTGACCGTCCTGGACTCGCAGAACGCGGGCGCCGACGGTTGCGAGCTGCACGCCGCACGCCTGATGGCCTCGATCGCCGGCGGGCGCCCGGTCGCCAAGCCGGAGGCCCCCGCTGGTGTGGCCTTGCGTATCTTCCGGGCCGCGCACCACACCCGCCCCTTCCCATGGCGGGAGGGGCGGTCATGAACCTTCACCGCAAGGGGCGCGCCGCCCTGGTGCTCGCGCTGGTCGCCGTGGTCGGTATGGCGTTCCGGGTGTCGTGGAACGCGCTGCGTGACATCGCCGGCGCCGTGGGTGCGGACGAGACGGCCGCGATGCTGTACCCGTTCGTGGTCGACGGCCTGATGGCGCTCGCCCTGATCGCCACCCTCGTACTCACCGGCGACGCCCGACGCTTCGCGCTGCGGGTGCTCGGGGCGTACACGATCGCCTCGCTGGTCCTGAACTACGTGCACGGGTTGGTCCCGGAGCTCCACGGCCGTACGGTCGACTGGGGTCGACTGGCCGACTGGGACCCGGCGAACTGGGCCCTGGTCCTGCTCGCCACGTCCCTGCCGGTCGGGTCGATCTACTTCGGTTCCGACCTCGTGGCCAAGGTGCTGCACCACCGCCCCGCCCCGATCCCGACCGTGAGCACAAATGCGGAGGAATCGACCGAGACCAACACGAAACGGTCTACGGCTGACCTGCCGGTATCGACTCCGGCGCCGATCACGCCAAACGTGACCGTGCTGCCCCGGCCGGTGGCCGTCGGCTTCCTGAAGTCGACGCTCCCGGCCAAGCCGCTCCCCTCGATCGCACCGGCCCCCGCCGCGCCGATCGAGCGGCGCGCGGTGGCTGCGGAATCGACTCGACCGCGCCGCGCCACGGGCCGTGTCCCGGCGGTGGCGAAGTCGATCCGACCGAAGCGCACCCCGGAACAGTTGCTCGCCGAAGCACGCAAGGCGACGGCCGATTGGCCGGACGCGAAGGTGACCGGCGAGGGCATCCGCCGCGCCATCCACACGTCGCCCGCCAACGCCCGCTCCCTGCGGGACACGCTCCTTGCTGAGCGGGCCCGCACGGTGGGAGTGGCGGAATGACCACGCCCACGACGGACACGGTGAAGTCGTTCAGCTTCGGCGGCGGTGTCCAGTCCACGGCCGCCCTAGTCCTCGCTGCCACGGGCGAGCTGGACTACCGCACCTTCCTGATGGCCAACGTCGGGGACGACTCCGAACACCCCGGCACCCTCGCCTACCTGCGCCAGTACGCCATCCCCTACGCCGAAGCGCACGGCCTTGAACTGGTCGTGCTGGACCGGGTCATGAAGCGCTCTGGTGAGGTCCGCACGCTGTACCAGGACCTCACCCGGGAGGGATCGCGGTCGCTGAAGATCCCGGTGCGCATGTCGAACGGGGCCCCCGGCACCCGCTCCTGCACGGCGCAATTCAAAATCAAGGTCATCGCCGACGAACTCAAACGACGCGGCGCCACCAAGGACGCCCCGGCCACCGTCGGCATCGGGATCAGCCTGGACGAGATCCAGCGGGCAAACAACCGGCGCTGCGAGCCGCACGAGCGCATCGAATACCCGCTGCTAGAGCGTGGAATCCGGCGCATCGACTGCGCCCGCATCATCCGCGCTGCGGGCCTGCCGGTGCCGCCGAAGTCGTCGTGCTGGTTCTGCCCGTTCCACCGGCCGGAGACGTGGCACGACATGCGCCGCACCGAGCCGGAGCTGTTCGAGAAGGCGTGCCAGCTCGAAGAACTCCTCAACCGGCGCCGTGACGAACTCGGCAAAGACCACGTCTGGCTGACCCGGTTCAACCGGCCCCTGCGGGCCGCGATCCCGGACGGCGTCGACACGCTGCCGTTCGACGAATGGGACTCCGGCTGTGACTCCGGCTGGTGCATGACCTGAAACCGGCAAGCACCCAACCCATCGAGGGGAAGCCACGCATGCGTAACTCCGAGATCCGCCGCCTGGACCGAGAGATTCAGGCGACCATGAAGAAGCTCGAAGCGGTCCGCCGGGGTGAATGGTGGCCGCTGAACGCCAGCGAGCGCCGGGCCATGGCCCGCTCCCTGGCCGTCGGTGGCTACAAGGTGGCCCGGGGCCGTAGCGCAGGCCGTGAAGAGCAGCGCATGGACGCCACCGGCAACAGCGTGGAGATCCGGCTGAACGCGGAACTGACCGCCCTGCACGGCGAGCGTCAGCGTCTCCTCACCGAGGCCGCCCGCGCCAAGGCCAAGAAGAAGTCGTCCGGCTGGTTCTGACCAGCCATCACACCGGGGTGGCCGCTCTTTCCATGGACCCGGCCACCCCGGCTCTCCCTTACTCCCGCCCCCGCTGGGGGCAGTCAGGAGCACTTCCAGCATGTCTGAGAACGTCGTCCACCTCCACAAGCTCACCGACCCCACGACCGACGACACGGCCCCCACCGTGCTCAAGGTCGTACCGGACGCGCCGCCCGCGCGGCCGGTGCCCCTGTGGGTCCGCTCCGGCCGCGCCATCAAGACCGGCGTCACCCACGAGAAGACCCGCGCGACGGTCCGGGCGGCGGTCCGGCACAGCCTCTACACCTTCAACGGCGGTCGGATCGTGGCCCGTCGCGCGTGGGACGGCCGTACCGGGTCCCGGTACGAGCGGATGATCCGGGCGGCGGAAGCCGCGGGAAACCTCGAAGCGGCCGAAGAGTGGGAAGAGCGCTTGCAGCGCTTCCGCGCCGCCCGCCACCACCGCCGCATGGACCTGCTCCACTCCCCGGTGGAGGCCGCTAAGGGCATGGCCGTCGGCGCCGGCATGAGCATCGGTGTCCTGGTCACCCTTGGAGTCGTCATGGCCATCAACACCGGCCACGTCGGCGACGCCATCACACCGCTGTCGGCCACCATCGACTTCATCGCCTTGCTCATCCGGATCGTGCAGATTGTGTGGGGTCCGGCGCTCACGATCGGCCCGTTCCTCGCGCTGCTCGCGCTGTGGTCGGTGGGCCGCAAGCAGCAGGCGGCACCGAACTGGGCACTCCCGGCGAACGTCCGCAGCAGCGAGGGTGAGCCGATCACCCCGTCCATCGTGGTTAAGGCCCTGCGCGACCTCGGCGTCCCGGCGCTGCGCAACGCCATCAAGGAGATGGGTGATGCCGGCGCGTCCATGCTCGGGCCGATCCGGATCGCCGGATGCGGCGTGGAAGTCGACGTGACCCTTCCTTCCGGGGTGGCCACGAACGAGGTGCAGAACAAGCGGCGCAAGCTCGCGGAGAACCTGACCCGGCACGAGCACGAGGTGTTCATCACCATTCCCGAGGCTGCACGGACCGTGCGGCTGTGGATCGCCGACTCCGGCGCTCTGGATGAGCCGATCGGCCCGTCCCCGCTGGTCACCGACGAGACGCTGACCGCGAACTACAAGACCGGTCGGGCCCCGTGGGGCCAGGACCTGCGCGGGGACGCCGCTGAGCTGAGCGTGTATCAGCGCCACTTGTTGGTCACGGGTCTGTCGAACCAGGGCAAGACCGCCGCCCTGCGGGCGCTCGCGCTGTGGCTGGCGCTGGACCGGACGGTGCAGTTCTGGATTGCGGACCTGAAGGGTGTCGGCGACTGGGCACCGTTCGACGGCATCGCCAAGGTCCTGATCGAGGGCCCCTCGGACAGCCACTGCATTCAGGCGACCGAGATGGTTGAGGACGCGGTGGAGGAGATGAACCGGCGGATCGAGGCGGTTCGCAAGGACCCGTCCATCGTGTTCCCGCCGCTGATCGTGCTGGTGGATGAGGCGCAGAAGGCATTCATGTGTCCGGCCAAGGGCGAGGACGGCCGCCCCTACGGCGGCGCCAAGGCCACCTCCCGGTACTTCATGGCGGTGCGCGAGATCCACAACCAGGGCCGCGCGGTCGACGTGCTGATGTGGCAGGGCACGCAGGACCCCACCGACCAGAACCTTCCCAAGCTGGTCCGCGAGGGCGCCCACACCCGCGCCTCCCTCGTGGTCGGCACCGAATCGCAGGCTGAGATGGCGCTCGGCGCCAAGGCCGTCAACGCCGGCGCCGCCCCGCACCTGCTGCGCCAGGGTCTGGACAAGGGCACCCTCGTGGTCGCCTCCGACGGCATCACCATTCCCGCTGGCCAGTCCTCCATCACTGTGCGGACGCACTTCATCGACGACGAGCCGGCCGCCGCGATCGCTGCCCGGGCTAAGGCCCTGCGCGACGGAGTGGCCACCCTGCGAGCCATCGATCGCACCGAGGCGCGCGACCCGCTCGCCGACGTCGTGGCCGTCATCGGCGACAGGGCGCGGATGCGCACGGATGAGGTGCTGAAGCGGCTGCACGCGCTCGACACGGCCGCCTACCGCGAGTGGAACAACGTCCGCCTGAAGCGGCTCCTGGAGGAGCACGGCGAGGAGCCGAAGAAGTCCCACGGGGTCATGGTCGTGCGCCGCGACGACGTGGCCCGCGCCCTCGCTAACCGTGCCACCGATGGTTCCGCTTCCGCCGCCGAGTAGCGGGGAGGCACGGCCGTCCGGCCCGGGGAGGCGGGGAGAACTCCCCAACCCGCTCACCGGGCCCGCCTCCCCGCGCTGATCAGCGCAAACATCGTTTCGGGGAGGCGGGGAGGCTGCCTGCTCAGACCCCCGAAACACCCCTCCACGCGGCACCTCGAAGAGGGTGCCTCCACCTCCCCCGCCGAGCACCGGAAGGGATCCCGCATGTACCCCGAACCTGCCCGCCACGCGCCCCATGAACGGGCCGTGGAAGTCCACCAGCCCACCCCCATCACGCCCGCCACCATGCAGCCGGCGCCGCTCGTTCCCCTCCAGCCCGGCCACGTCCCGGCCGTGGCAAGCGTCGTCCTGCCGGACGGCCGCGTCGTCACCGGCTACGCCATGAGCCCCGTGCAGCCCGAACCCGTCGCGGCCAAACCGGTCGTCTCCGGTACGGCGGTGAACGTCGCCCTCGGGGGCGTCGGATTCCTCGCCGTGTGCGGCGGCCTGCTCCTGCTGACCACCTTCATCACGGCCCTGACCGCACTGATCACTCAGCTCATCATCCTCGCCGCCGTGATCTTCGGCGGATGGATCGCCGTGCAGGTCTTCAGTGCGAGCGGCCACAAGGGCGGCACCACCGTCAACATCCGCAAGGCCGTGATCAAGCGCAACCACTTCCACGGCTGAACACTCGCGAAGGAGCCCCATGTTCGACATCCGCATCATCTGCGACCCGGCCGACGAACCCGAGATCGTGCACGCCCTGACCACCGCGTTCGAGTGCGACCCCATCGAGCGCCGGACCGCCCGCGACGGACACCGCGTCCGCCTCTACACCAAGGCGTTCCACCCCAACCCCGCCGCCCTCCTCAACGAAGCCACCGACCTCTAGCTAGGCCAAGGGCGGCCCCCCATTCCGCCAAGAACCGGGGCCGCCCTTGCTCACCAGCATCCGTCCAAGGAACTGGAGACATCCAGCATGACCCACGATCCCCGATCCGCGCTGCTGTCCGCAGCGCTGGACGCCACCGCACGCGGCTGGCACGTCTTCCCCCTGCGGCCCGGCACCAAGCGCCCCGCCCTCCACGGCGAGACCGCCTGCCCCCACACCGGCCCGTGCGCGGACGGTCACCTGAAGTGGGAGCAGCGCGCCACTACCGATGCCGAGCGCATCCGCGCGGCCTGGTCGCGGGCGCCGTTCAATGTCGGTATCGCCACCGGCCCTTCCGGGCTGGTGGTCGTCGACCTGGACACGCCTGAGCACAAAGGCAGTTCGGACGCGCCTGACGGCGCGACAACCTTTCGGGCGCTCTGCGAGCGCGCCGGCCACGCCGTCCCCGACACCTACCGGACCCGGACCACAAGCGGCGGGACGCATCTCTACCTCTCCACGCCGCCCGGGGTCCGGCTGGCCAGCACGGCGGGAACCGTCGCGGACTCCGTGGACACCCGTGCATGGGGCGGTTACGTCGTCGCTGCGGGCAGCATCCTGCCCACCGGACGATACAAGGCGCTGAACGGCACTGAGACAGCCTCACTGCCGGGATGGCTGCAATGCGTCCTGCAACCCGCCCCCATGCGGCCTGTAGGCCCGTTGAGGCTTCCCGCGGTGGACGGCAGCCGTGTGGCAGTGGCGGCACTGGAAGCCGAATGCGCCGTCGTCGCTACGGCCCCGGACGGCCTGCGGAACAACACCCTCAATCGCTGCGCCTTCAAGGTGGGACGGTTCGTCGCGTGGGGCGACCTCCCCCGGCAGGTGGCAGAGGACGCCTTCCAAGCGGCTGGAGAGGCGGTCGGACTCACCGCTGCCGAGTGCCGCACCACGATCCGCAGCGCCCTGGACAGCTCCCTACGCACCGCCCGACCCCAGGAAGCGGCATGACCGCCCCCAACGCCCCCCGCTTGGAAGGCCAACCGGCTCCCCTCACCGGCCCGCGCGCCGCCGACCCGGCCGCACTACGACCGGCCGTGGGCGAGCCGAAAGGCGCCGCCCGCAAGGGCGTCCGAACAAGCCCCGACCCGCGCCGGAGCGACGACCGTTTCCCCGTCGCGTGGCTGCGGATCACCGCACCGCGCGGCGCCATCCCCACCGCCACCTCGAAGTGCCTGTGCGGCAGGGACCACAGCGCCGTAGGCCATGCCCGGGTGCTCGCCCTGATCACCGACCACGAAGCCCACCGCGACACCTGCCCGCTCCGCAATCCCCAGGAAGGGAGGGACGCCGCATGATGGACCGCCCCGTCCCCGAGACCGAGGAACTTCCTCCGCCGTCCAACCCCCTGGCCGTCGCCCGACGTCTCTTGCCGGACTGGCAGAGCGAGAGCGGACAGCTTGTGTACCGGCGCTGGCGCGGCTCGTGGATGCGCTGGACGGGTACCTGCTGGCGCGAGCTGGACGAGGCGCAGGTGCGCAAGGCCATGTACGAGCGCTTGGAGCACGTCGTCTACCAGGCCCCGGCCAAGGACGGCGAGACCGAGGAACGCGCTTGGGCGCCTACCAAGCAGAAGATCAGCAACCTGTTCGACGCGCTCGGAGCCATCACGCTGCTGCCCACCGACTTGGATGCCCCCGTGTGGCTCGAAGGAAAGGGCGGGCAGGAGGACGGCACGATCGTGGCGTGTGAGAACGGGCTGCTGCGCATCCGGGACCGCGCGCTGCTGCCGCACAGTCCAGGATTCTTCAACCTCGTCTCCGTCCCCTTCCCCTACGACCCCACCGCGACAGCGCCGACTTGGCACCGCTTCCTGTCGCAGATCTGGCCCGAGGATCCCGACGCCATCACCGCGCTTCAGCAGTGGTTCGGCTACGTCCTCTCCGGCCGGACCGACCAACAGAAGATCCTGCTCATGGTCGGCCCGTCCCGTTCCGGCAAGGGCACCATCGCCCGCGTGCTCAAAGAGCTGGTCGGCAAGGAGAACCTCGCCGGACCGACCCTGGCCGGACTCGGCACGAACTTCGGGCTGTCCACCCTGATCGGCAAGCCGCTGGCGGTCATCTCCGACGCGCGCCTGTCCGGCAACGACAACAGCCAGGTCGTCGAACGGCTGCTGACGATCTCGGGTGAGGACACGATCGATATTGACCGCAAGTACCGCGAAGTGTGGACCGGCAAGCTGCCCACCCGGCTGGTGATCCTCTCCAACGAGCTGCCGCACTTCGGCGACTCCTCCGGGGTCATCGCCAAGCGGTTTGTGCTGCTCAACATGCGGGTGTCGTGGCTGGGTAAGGAAGACCCCACCCTCTTTGACCGGCTCGTTGCCGAGATGCCCGGCATCCTGAACTGGGCCCTGGACGGCCTTGCCCGCCTCCAGCAAACGGGCCGGATCACCGAACCGGCCTCCAGCCGGGAAGCGGTCACGACCATGCAGGACACCGCCTCACCCACGTCCGCGTTCGTCCGTGAACGCTGCACCACCGGGCCCACGTGCAGCGTGCCCGTGGATGCGCTGTGGACGGTCTGGCGGGAGTGGGCCGAGGACAACGGCGTCCGCCCCGGCACGAAGCAGGTGTTCGGCCGCAACCTGCTGTCCGTGGTCCCTCAGCTCAGCCGCTCTCGGCCCCGCGATGCGTACGGCCGGCAGGTGGTCACCTACACCGGGATCACGCTGAACGTGTCCGAACCACATTTGCCTGAGTCGCGACTCATCGCGTCTCAAGACCCCTCTGAGTGCCGATGAGTCGCGACTCAGAGGAATGTATTTCCAACTCTCGGAGGACTCAGTGAGCGCGCGTACCACCGTCACTTCCGACCCCCGCGCCACCCTCCGGGGTGGCCTCCCCGACCGGTACCTCACCCCCGACGACATCGCCGAGATCTTCGAGGTACCCCTCGAAACCGTCTACCAGTGGCGCAAGAAGCGCACCGGCCCGCGCGGGTTCCGCATCGGCAAACACTTGCGCTACGACCCCGCCGACGTCCGCGCCTACGTCGACGAGCGCAAGCAGGCCGAAACCGCCGCCGCCTGACCGAACACCCACCACACAGCAGGGAGAGCCGCCCGTGCGGCTCTCCCTGCTGTATGTCGAGAGGACGCCTGATGGCAGGCCACATCCAAGACCGGTGGTACAAGACCGAACCCGACGCCGCCGGCAAGCCCCGCCGTGTACGCACGGAACGCTACGGCTCCGGGATGCGCTACCGCGCCCGCTACATCGGCCCGGACGGAACCGAGAAGAGCAAGTCATTCCCCGACGGACAGAAGCGACTGGCCGATCAGTGGCTCGCCCACATTGAGGCGGACATGTCTCGGGGTCAGTACGTGGACCCGGCCGCGAGCCGAGTGACGTTCGGGCAGTACGCCGAGAAGTGGCTGAACACGCAGACCACCGAGATGACCACGCGAGAGTCAGTGGAATCCGCGATTCGCGGCCATGCCATCCCCTACCTGGGAGCGCGACCGCTCGGCTCGTTCAAGCCGGAACACATCCGGGATTGGCTCAGCGAACTGGAGCGGGCTGTCCCTGCGTCGTCGTATCGGCGCGTGATCTACAACAACGTGTCGACGGTCCTCAACGCAGCGGTGGACGACGGTCACCTGTCGAAGAACCCGTGCCGCGCGCAATCGGTGCGTCCGCCTGCTGCGGGAAGTGGCCGCGTTGTGCCGTGGAGCGCAGAGCGCGTCTTCGCTGTACGAGCGGCGCTGCCGGAGCGATTCCGCGCGACGGTCGACCTAGGAGGCGGATGCGGACTCCGGCAAGGGGAGATCTTCGGGTTGTCCGTCGATGGAATCGGCTTCGACTCCGGATGGCTGCACATCGCGAACCAGGTGAAGGTGACGAAAGACGGTCTCGTGTTCGCCCCACCGAAGCGGAACAAGATCCGCGACGTCCCGTTGCCGGACCGTGTGGCGCACGTCCTCAAGCAGCACATGGAGTCGTTCCCCCCGGTAGCGATCACCTTGCCGTGGCTCCGGGCGGACGGTCCGCCGGTCACGAAGCGGCTACTGTTCACCCGCCTCGACGGCGCGGGCGCGGTTCGGCGTACCGACTTCAACGACCGCGCATGGAAGCCTGCTCTCGTGGCCGCTGGGGTGATCCCCGCGCCGAAACCGGGTGAGCGCCACCAGGCCGCCCGCGAACACGGCATGCACGCCCTCAGGCACTTCTACGCCTCGGTCCTGCTGGACGCCGGCGAGAACGTCAAAGCGCTCAGCGCCTACCTCGGACACAACGATCCCGGGTTCACGCTCCGCGTCTACACGCACCTCATGCCGAGCAGCGACGCACGGGCCCGGAAGGCCGTGGACGGCCTGTACGAGGGCACCGATCCGGCGCCCGACGGCCCAGAGACGGCCCAGGGCCGGTGAGACGCAGTGGGGCCGACGGTCCGCGACCGTCGGCCCCATCCGCCGAATCAGCAGGAAACCTGCTCTGACCTGCCCCTACAGCACCGGCAGGTTCTTCCGCATCTCGAACGCCGTCACCTCGGAGCGGTACTCGTGCCACTCCGCCCGCTTGTTGCGCAGGAAGAAGTCGAAGACGTGCTCGCCCAGTGTCTCGGCGACCAGGTCGCTGCGCTCCATCAGGGACAGCGATTCGCCCAGGTTCTGCGGCAGCGGCTCGATGCCCATCGCCCGGCGCTCGGCGTCGGACAGCGCCCAGACGTCGTCCTCGGCGCCCGGCGGCAGCTCGTAGCCCTCCTCGATGCCCTTGAGGCCGGCGGCCAGCAGCACGGCGTAGGCCAGATACGGGTTCGCGCCGGAGTCCAGCGAGCGGACCTCGACCCGTGCCGAGCCCGTCTTGCCGGGCTTGTACATCGGGACGCGGACCAGGGCCGAGCGGTTGTTGTGGCCCCAGCAGATGTACGACGGCGCCTCGCCGCCGGCGCCGGCGGTGCGCTCGGAGCCGCCCCAGATGCGCTTGTAGGAGTTCACCCACTGGTTGGTGACCGCGGAGATCTCCGCGGCGTGCCGCAGCAGACCGGCGATGAAGGAGCGGCCGACCTTGGAGAGCTGGTACTCCGAGCCGGACTCGTAGAAGGCGTTGCGGTCGCCCTCGAACAGCGAGAGGTGGGTGTGCATGCCGGACCCCGGGTGCTCGGAGAACGGCTTGGGCATGAACGTCGCGTGGACGCCCTGCTCCAGCGCCACCTGCTTCATGACCAGGCGGAACGTCATGATGTTGTCGGCCGTGGACAGCGCGTCGGCGTAGCGGAGGTCGATCTCCTGCTGGCCCGGCGCGCCCTCGTGGTGGGAGAACTCCACCGAGATGCCCATCGACTCCAGCATGGTGATCGCCTGGCGGCGGAAGTCCATGCCGACGTTGGTCGGGGTGTGGTCGAAGTAGCCGGAGTTGTCGGCGGGCGTCGGCCGTGAGCCGTCCAGCGGCCGGTCCTTCAGCAGGAAGAACTCGATCTCCGGGTGGGTGTAGAAGGTGAAGCCCAGGTCGGAGGCGCGCGCGAGGGCCCGCTTGAGGACGTAGCGCGGGTCGGCGAAGGACGGGGAGCCGTCCGGCATGAGGATGTCGCAGAACATCCGGGCCGTGCCGGGGGCCTCGGCGCGCCAGGGCAGGATCTGGAAGGTCGACGGGTCCGGCTTGGCGATCATGTCGGACTCGTAGACCCGGGCGAAGCCCTCGATCGCCGAGCCGTCGAAGCCGATGCCCTCGTCGAAGGCCTGCTCCAGCTCGGCAGGGGCCACGGCCACGGACTTGAGGAAGCCCAGCACGTCCGTGAACCACAGGCGTACGAACCGGATGTCGCGCTCCTCCAAGGTCCGGAGCACGAACTCCTGCTGCTTGTCCATCTTCCGCTTCCCCATCCTTGCTGGTCAGGCCGCCTGTCTCCGAGTCCCGCAGGAGGCGGTCGGGCACCTGAGCATCACACCACAACACCGTTTCGTGCGCGTTGCCGACCTTGATCGCCGCGGCGACCTCGGGTCGAACGCCTGGCCTACGGGAGGTGTCCCGTCGGGCCCGCGCTCTCGGTGCGCTGCTCCGACGCCCATCTTGCCTGCTTGGAGCGACATCCGTAATGCCCGGCCCCTCAGGACCCACCCCGCTTTAATTTGCATCTCAGATGCAAGTTTTAATGAGAGGCAGGCGGCCGCCCTCGCGCCGCCCGGTCGAACCTGAGGAGACCCGATGCTGTCCGAGCAGTCCGCCGCCACCGTGCGCGCCACCCTCCCCGTCGTCGGCGGGGCCATCGGTGAGATCACCGAGCGCTTCTACGCCGGGTTGTTCGCCGCCCGCCCCGACCTGCTGCGCGACCTGTTCAACCGCGGCAACCAGGCCGCCGGCACCCAGCGGCAGGCACTCGCGGGGTCGATCGCCGCGTTCGCGACGTACCTGGTGGACCACCCCGACGAGCGGCCCGACGCGATGCTGGGCCGCATCGCCCACAAGCACGCCTCCCTCGGTGTCACTGCCGAGCAGTACGCCCTCGTCCACGAGCATCTCTTCGCCGCCATCGCCGACGTGCTCGGCGAGGCCGTCACCCCCGAGGTCGCGGCGGCCTGGGACGAGGTCTACTGGCTGATGGCGAACGCGCTGATCGCGATCGAGAAGCGGCTGTACGAGGAGCGGGGCGGCGGCGGATGGCGGGAGTGGGAGGTCGTCGGGCGCGTCGAGGAGACCGCCGATGTCGCCACCTTCCGGCTGCGCCCGGCCGACGGCGGCCCGGTGCCGGACTTCCGGGCGGGGCAGTACGTCTCGGTCCAGGCCGAGCTGGCGGACGGTGCCCGGCAGATACGCCAGTACAGCCTCTCCGCCGCGCCCGGCTCACCGATACGCCAGTTCAGCGTGAAGCGGGTGCACGGCGGGGCCGCGCCCGACGGCGAGGTCTCGAACCACCTGCACGCGCACGTGCACATCGGTGACCGGCTGCGCCTGTCGGCGCCGTACGGCGATCTCGTTCTCGGCGACAGCGAAGGCGACAGCGACACCGGAGCCAGCGCCGGCGCACCGCTGCTCCTCGCCTCCGCCGGCATCGGCGTGACCCCGATCGTCGCCATGCTGGGACAGCTCGCGGACCGCGGGCACGAGGGCCCGGTGCTCGTCGTGCACGGCGACCGCTCCCCCGCCGAGCACGCCCTGCGCGCCGACCACGAGGCGTACGCCGGGAAGCTGGCGGACGCGTCGGTGCACTTCTGGTACGAGAGGGGCGCCGACGAAGCCGAGGAGTCCCACCGCACCGGCCTGGTCGACCTCACCGACGTCGCCGTACCGAAGGGCACGCGCGCGTACCTGTGCGGTCCGCTGCCCTTCATGCGGGCGGTGCGGGCGCAGCTGATCGGGAAGGGTGTGGCGCCGGCCGACATCCACTACGAGGTGTTCGGGCCGGACCTCTGGCTGGCGCGGCAGGGCTGAGCCGGGCCGGCCGTCAGGGCATCCGGCCGATCCGCAGCAGCAGCGGCCCGGTCGGGTCCGCGGTCACATCGGCCACCGTCAGCGGGTCCAGCGAGGCGAAGAAGGCCTCCTGGGCCCGCCGCAGCGCACCGCGCAGCCGGCACCCGGAGTGCAGCGGGCAGGGGTTGTCGCCCTCGCACTCGACGACGTCGCCGTCCCCCTCGAAGGCGCGCACGACCGCGCCGACGGAAGCGGTACGGCCCTTGTCGCTGAGGGACAGCCCGCCGCCACGCCCCCGGCGCGCGTCGACCAGGCCCATGTGCTGGAGCTCGGCGACGACCTTGGCGGCGTGCGTGTACGGCACCTCCATGTCCGCCGCGACCTCGCGGGTCGTCGGCGTGGCGTCCCCCAGGACGGCGAGCCGCATGAGGAGGCGCAGTGCCAGGTCGGTGGAGCGCAACAGCCGCATGCTTCGCAGCGTAGGTAATGCGCATCCGCGGTTCAAAATATCGGCCGGTCGACGGTGGGCAGCCCGCCGGATCGTCCCGATCCGGCCTTTCCCGCTCCCTCTCTACGAGGCGTCACACCTTCCCCACTACGATCAGCGGACTCGACCGTCCCTTTTCCCCAGAAGGACAACGCCTCATGGGCTCCGTCAAGAACCAGAGCAACGCTTCACGCAAGGCGCGCATAGAGGAGATGCGGCGTGCCGAGCAGGCTCGTGAGCGCCGCAACCGCATTCTCACGATCGCGGCCAGCGCGGTGGTCGTCGCCGGTCTCGTCGTCGGCGGGGTCGTCCTCATCCAGTCCCAGTCGGACGACAAGGACAAGGACACGGCGAAGCCCGACAAGAAGACCACCGGGAAGTTCGTCGCCGGCGAGGACGGCGTGAAGACCTGGAAGGGCACGCTGGCGAGCACCCATGTCGAGACGAGCGTGAAGTACCCGATGGAGCCCCCGGTCGGCGGCGACCACCACCGGGCCTGGATGAACTGCAACGGCGACGTCTACACCAAGGAGCTCAGGAAGGAGAACGCCGTGCACTCGCTGGAGCACGGCGCGGTGTGGGTGACGTACACCAGCAAGGCGTCCAAGTCCGACATCGAGGCGCTGGCGACGAAGGTCAAGCAGACGCCGTACACCCTCATGAGCCCGGACAAGGACCAGAAGGACCCGATCATGCTCAGCGCCTGGGGGCACCAGCGGACGGTGACGAGCGCGGACGACCCGAACGTCGGCACGTTCTTCGAGAAGTACGTCCAGGGTGACCAGACGCCCGAGCCGGGCGCCGCGTGCACGGGTGGTCTGTCGGAGTGAAGCGGCACGTCGGCTGGATCACGGGGACAGCGGCGGCCGTGCTCGTCGCGGTCGGCGCGCTCACCTATGCCGTCGCCGAGGACGGCGGTTCGAGCGATACGCCGAGTGCCGACTCGGCGGACGCGGGGTTCGCGCGGGACATGGCGGTGCACCATCAGCAGGCCGTGGAGATGTCGTACATCGTGCGCGACCGCACCGACGACGAGGAGGTGCGGCGCCTGGCGTACGACATCGCGCAGACCCAGGCCAACCAGCGCGGCATGATGCTGGGCTGGCTGGATCTGTGGAAGCTGCCCAAGGTGTCGTCGAGCGCGCCGATGGCCTGGATGGGCATGAGCGGCATGGCCTCCGGCGAGGACGGCGCGCTGATGCCGGGCATGGCGACCAACACGGAGATGAAGAAGCTGGGGACCCTCAGCGGCAAGCAGGCCGAGGTCTTCTTTCTCCAGTTGATGACGGCCCATCACAAGGGCGGCATCCACATGGCCGAGGGCTGCCTCGACAAGTGCGGGGTCGAGGTGGAGAAGCGGCTCGCGCGGACCATGGTGAACGGGCAGCGGTCGGAGATCGACCTGATGACCGACATGCTGAGGGAGCGGGGCGCCGAGCCACGGCCCTAGCCGTTCCCGCGGTCGTCCTGGTGATGGTTGTTGAAATGGTCTTGTCATTAACGTAGTTGGGACCTTCTTGAGCCGGGCATTCCCCCGGCGTGAACGGTTCGTCGCTTAAGTGGCCACCGGCGGGTGATCCACTCGCACACGAATCGCACAGGGGGTTCCATGAGATCTCGACGTGCCGCGCTGCGCACCTCGATGAGCCTGGCGGCGACACTGCCTCTGCTCACCGGCGCGATGGCGCTCGGCATTCCGGCGGCACACGCCGCCGACGGCCCGGGCCGCGACACCCTCGCCGGCACCAAGCCCGCCTGGGCCACCGCCGGGGCGGACAAGGGCGCGACCTCGGACAGCGCGCAGGTCGCCGTCCGCGTCTACCTCCGGGGCAGGGACGCGACCGGCCTCGCCGCCTACGCCAAGGCCGTGTCCGACCCGCACTCGGCGTCGTACGGCAAGCACCTGACCGCGGCCCAGGCGCAGTCCCGCTTCGGCGCGACGAAGGCCCAAGTGGCCGCCGTCAGGAGCTGGTTGACGTCGGCGGGCCTGAAGGTCACGGGTGTCACGCGGCACTATGTCTCCGTCACCGGTGATGTGGCCGCCGCGGAGAAGGCTTTCGGCACCCAGCTGCACAACTACACCAAGGGCGCGAAGACCTACCGCGCGCCCACCAGGACCGCCTCGGTGCCGGACGGCGTCAAGGACGCGGTCCTGACCGTCACCGGGCTCGACAACGCACCGCACCTGGCGAGCCACCAGGACCAGCTCCCGCCGCCGGAGACCGTGTTCCGCAACGCCGGGCCCTTCTCCTCGTACCACGGCTCGAACGTGGCGACCACGCTGCCAGACGCGTACGGCACGAAGATCCCGTACGCCGTCAAGGGCTACACCGGCAAGCAGCTGCGTGCCGCGTACGGGGCCGGCACGCGCACCGGCAAGGGCGTGCGCATCGCCATCACCGACGCCTACGCCTCCCCGACCATCGCCTTCGACGCGGCCACCTACGCGCGGCGCAACGGCGACGCGGCCTGGCAGAGCGGTCAGTTGCACCAGGTCCTGCCGGCGAAGTACACGCGGACCAAGGAGTGCTCGGCCGCCGGCTGGTACGGCGAGGAGACCCTCGACGTCGAGGCCGTGCACGCGGTCGCGCCGGGCGCGCAGGTCACCTACGTGGGCGCCGCCTCCTGCTACGACGAGGATCTGCTGGACTCGCTCAGCAAGATCGTCGACCACCATCTGGCCGACATCGTCTCCAACTCCTGGGGCGAGACCGAGGACGCCCAGACACCGGACCTCGCGGCCGCCTACGACCAGGTCTTCCAGTTCGGCGCGGTCGAGGGCATCGGCTTCTACTACTCCTCCGGCGACAACGGCGACGAGGTCGCGAGCAGCGGCACCAAGCAGGTCGACATCCCGGCGAGTTCGGCGTGGGTGACGGCGGTCGGCGGTACGTCGCTGGCGGTCGGCAAGGGCGACAAGTACCTGTGGGAGACCGGCTGGGGCACCGAGAAGGCGGCCCTGTCGGCCGACGGCAAGAGCTGGGCCGGCTTCCCCGGCGCCTTCACCTCGGGCGCGGGCGGCGGTACGAGCAGGACGGTCGCGGAGCCGTACTACCAGAAGGCGGCCGTGCCGGACGCGCTGGCCAAGGCCAACAGCGCCGACGGCAACCGCGTCGTCCCGGACATCGCGGCCATCGCCGACCCGAACACCGGGTTCCTGGTGGGCCAGACGCAGACCATGCCGGACGGCAGGACGCAGGCGTACGACGAGTACCGTCTCGGCGGCACCTCGCTGGCCGCACCGGTGATCGCGGCCGTGCAGGCGCTGGCGCAGGAGGCGCGCGGGGGCGAGCCGCTCGGGTTCGCCAACCCGGCGATCTACGCGCGCTACGGCTCGAAGGCGTACCACGACGTCACGGACAACCCGACGGGTTCCGGGCTCGCGGTGGCCCGCGTCGACTACGTCAACGGCTATGACGCGACGGACGGCCTGACGACGTCGGTACGCAGCCTCGGCAAGGACAGCTCGCTGAGCGCCGTGAAGGGCTACGACGATGTGACGGGCGTGGGCACGCCCGCGAACGGCTACGTGGAGTCGTACCGCCGCTGAACGGCGCGGCGGCAAGGGAAACGCCCCGCCGACGGGAGAGTCTCGACTCCGTTGGCGGGGCGTCCCTCATCACGATTTCAGCGTCCCTCACCGCGATTTCAGTGGGGCAGCCGCTCCGGGCTGGGCACATGCGTGGCGACCACGCGCTTGCGCCCCGCCCGCGGCGCGACCCGGCGCCGGTCCACCAGGTAGGCGCCGCCCGCGACCCCGAGCCCGAGTACGGCCAGTGCCGCGCCCGCCGGTGCCGGGGAGGTGACGCCGAAGCCCGCCGCGAGGGCCAGGCCGCCGATCCAGGCGCCGCCCGCGTTCGCGAGGTTGAAGGCCGCCTGGTTGGCCGAGGAGGCCAGAGACGGGGCCGCCGACGCCTTCTCCATGACCATCAGCTGGAGTGGGGAGCCCGTCACGAAGGCGGCCATGCCGAGGAGCGTCACCGCGAGGGCCGCGCTCCACGCCGTGGACATCAGAAGCGGGAACAGCGCCAGGACCACGGCCAGGGACACCAGACCGCCGAACAGCGTCGCCCGCAGCGCGTGGTCCGCCAGTCGTCCGCCCAGCAGGTTGCCGATGGTCGCGCCCACGCCGAACAGCGCCAGCAGCAGCGTCACGCTGGCGTCGGCGTACCCGGCGGCGTCGGTCAGCATCGGCGTGATGTAGCTGTACGCGGCGAACAGCGCGCCGAAGCCCGCGACCGTCGTGCCGAGCGCCAGCCACACCGGCAGCGAGCGCAGCGCGGCCAGTTCGCCGCGCAGGCCGGCGCCCGGAGCGGCGTGCGCCTCGGCGCGCGGTATCAGCAGCGCGAGCGCGGCCATCGCCGCCAGGCCGATCGTGCTCACACCGAGGAAGGTCGCCCGCCAGCCCAGGTGCTGCCCCATGAGCGTGGCCACCGGCACGCCGGCGACGTTGGCCACCGTCAGGCCCAGGAACATCAGCGACACCGAGCGTGCCCTGCGCTCCGGCGCGACCATGTTCGTCGCCACGACCGCGCCGACGCCGAAGAAGGCGCCGTGCGGAAGGCCGCTCAGGAAGCGGGCGGCCACCAGCCAGTGGTAGTCGGGGGCGAACGCCGACAGGGCGTTGCCCGCCACGAACAGGGCCATGAGGCCGATCAGGACGGTGCGCCGCGGCAGCCGCGCCGTGACCGCCGCGAGCAGCGGGGCGCCGACGACGACGCCGAGCGCGTACGCCGAGACCAGGTGTCCGGCGGTGGGGATCGAGATGTCCAGGTCGTTCGCGACTTCGGGCAGCAGGCCCATCATCACGAACTCGGTCGTACCGATACCGAAGGCGCCCACGGCGAGGGCGAGCAGGGCCAGGGGCATGAAGTGCCTTTGCCTTTCGGGGGTGTTGAGAGGTCCGGTTCCGTGACTTCGTACGTGCCAGTATGTTCAAGTACGGAACAAAGCCTGTCAGACCCAGTATTCCGGCAGATGACAAGCCGGTTGCAAAGACCCGTCCAGACGGCGCTGACCTGGGGATTTCAGGAAGCGGATGTGTCGACCTTCACACGCGCCGCCACCGGCAGATGGTCGCTCCCGGTCTGCGGCAGCGTCCACGAGGTCATCGGCTCGATGCCCTTCACCATGATCTGGTCGATCCGCGCCATCGGGAACGACGCCGGCCAGCTGAATCCCATCCCGCTGCCCGAAGCGCCCTGCGTGGAGCGCATCTGGGCGGTGATCGCACGGAGCGCGCGGTCGTTCATCGTGCCGTTCAGATCACCGAGCAGCACGGCCTTTCGCAGCGGCTCATGGGCGATGGCCTCGCCCAGCGCGTTGGCGCTCTTGTCGCGCTGCCGGGCGGTGAACCCGGCCTCCATCTTCACCCGCACCGACGGCAGATGGGCGACGTACACCGCGACCTGCCCGGACGGCGTGGTCACCGCGGCCCGCATGGCGCGCGTCCAGCCCAGCTCGATGTTGACCGGCTTCACCCCGCTCAGCGGGTACTTGCTCCACAGCCCGACGGTGCCCTGCACCGAGTGGTACTTGTACGTCGACGCCAGCGCCTTCTCGTACGTCGGGACCGCCGCGTCCGTCAGCTCCTCCAGGGCGACGACGTCCGCGCCGGAGGCGGCCACGTCCTGGGCGGTGCCGGACGGATCGGTGTTGTCGGCGTTGACGTTGTGCGTGGCCACCGTCAGGTCGCCGCCGACGCCGGTCTTGTCGGTGAGCTGGCCGCCGAAGAGGTTCAGCCAGACGATTGCCGGGATCACCAGGGCGATCAGCGCGGTCGCGGACCTGCGGACCAGGGCCAGCAGGAGCAGCACCGGGACGAACAGGCCCAGCCAGGGCAGAAACGTCTCGGTGAGACTGCCCAGGTTGCCGATGGCGTTGGGGATCCGCGCGTGCAGCGCCATCACCAGCGCCAGGATCACCGCGAGGGCGGCGAGCACGATGCCGCGCCGCCAGACGCGCGGGTCACCGCGCCAGCCCGTGACCAACCGGCCGCGTAGGCGCCGAAGCCCGGATTCCCGGTGCTCGGGCCCCGAGCCTCCGCTGTCCGCCTCCGTCACGTACGCCTGCTGCGCCATACCGTCGCCTCACTACCTACCGTGCACACCGTCGTCCCCCCGCGCCCATGGAAACCCTAGGGGATGATCGGCCTCGTTCCTGCCGTACTGATGACGGCCGTACGGGGGCGAGGACGTACAAGTCGCCCTCGCGAGTTCCGGTCACCTCGGGGGAAAGCGCGCTCTGTGACGAAACGCGCACATGCGTACTACGGAGTCCGCGAACTGACGGGCCGTAGACCTTCGAGCAGGGTGTCGACCATCTGCTCCGCCAGCCCTTCCGGCAGGTCGGCGTCCGGGCGCATGACGGCGCGCACCAGCATCGGGCCGAAGATCATGTCGTTCATCACGTCCACGTCGATGTCCGTGCGCAGCTCGCCGTTCTCCTGTCCGCGGCGCAGGATCTCGTGCTGTCTCCGGCGCCGCGGCTCGACGACGATCGCCTGGTAGGCCTCCCAGATCTTCGGACTGCGCTTCATCTGGGCGATGACGTTGTGCAGGAGCACCGACGACCGGGTCATCAGACCGCGCCGGCGCAACTGCTCCAGCAGCGTCACGAGATCGTCGCGCACCGAGGTGCCGGGCAGGTCGGGGTCCGGGGGCTCGGCGGTGCGCACGACGTCGACGAAGAGCTCCTCCTTGCCGTTCCAGCGGCGGTAGATGGTGGCCTTGCCGACGCCCGCGGTGCGGGCGATCCGCTCGATGGACAGCTCCGCGAGCGGCACGCCCTCCTCCAGCAGCCTGATGACGCCCTCGATGATGGACCGCTCCACTGCCTCGCTGCGGGGGCGGCCGCGGACGGGCCCGTCCGGCCGGGGATGGCTGTCGGCGAGGCTCACTTGCTCGGTCCTTTCCGTGGGGGTGCTGATTCTCCCCCGGTCGGGAGGCCGCCGGGTACGACGGCCGGTTCGGTGCGTGTCCTGATCGGCCGGTTCCGGCCTCCTACTCCGACGCCACCAACTCCCGCTCGTCCTCGCCCTCCTGAGGTGCCGTGGGCCGCCCCGGCAGGAACAGCGCCACGATCACCGCGCCGACCACCGCGATGCCCGCTCCCCACAGCGCCGTGATGTGCATGGCGTGCAGGAACGCGTCGTGCGCCGGGCCGATGAGGGCCTCGCCGCGCGGGCCCAGCTTGTCGGCGACGCCGAGCGTGGCCTCGATCGACTCGCCCGCCGTGTGCCGTAGGCCCTCCGGCAGCGCCGTGAGCCGGTCCTCGATGTCGCCGCGGTACGCCGTCGACAGCACCGAGCCCAGCACGGCGATGCCCAGGGCGCCGCCGACCTGGCGGAAGGTGTTGCTGAGGGCGGAGGCGGAACCGGCCTTCTCGCGGGGCAGGGCCTGCATGATGACGACGCTGATCGGGGTCATGATGTGCGCCATCGCGGCGCCCATGAGGAAGAAGACGACCTCCAGGATCCAGATCGGCGTGTCCGCCTCGAAGGTGGCGAAGGCGGCCAGCGTGAGCGCGATGAGCAGCATGGCGCCGGTGGTCGTGGCCCGGTTGCCGAACCGGTCGACGAGGAGCCGGGCGCGCGGCGCGAAGATCATCTGGGCGGCGGCGAGCGGCAGCATCAGCAGGCCGGTCTGCAGGGGCGAGTAGCCGCGCACGCTCTGGGTGTAGAAGACCGAGAAGAAGGTCACGCCCATCAGCGCGAAGAACACCAGGGCCATGACGCCGATCGCGGCCGAGAAGACCTTGTTGCGGAAGTACGTGACATCGATGGACGGATGGTCGCTGCGCTTCTCGAACACGACGAAGGCGGCGAGTACGGCGAGACCGGCGGCGATGGTCGCGAGGACCGTCACGTCCGTGAAGTCGGCGAGCTGGCCGCCCTTGATGATGCCGTAGACGAGCAGGACCAGGCCGACGACGGAGAGCACGACCCCGATCGGGTCGATACGGCCGGGCTTGGGATCACGCGAGTCCGGGACCAGCCACAGCATCAGCGCGAGCGCGAGCAGCACGATCGGCACGTTGATGAGGAAGACGGACCCCCACCAGAAGTGGTCGAGCAGCACCCCGCCCGTGATGGGTCCGATGGCGATGGCGAGCCCGACGCCGCCCGCCCAGATGCCGATGGCCTTGGGCTGCTCGTCGCGCTCGAAGACGTTCATCAGGACGGCGAGCGTGGCCGGCATGACGAAGGCGGCGCCGAGGCCCATGAGCGCGCGGAAGGTGATGAGTTCGCCGGGGGAGCCGGAGAACGCGGCCAGGGCGGAGCCGATGCCGAACACGGTGAGGCCGCCGAGCAGGACCTTCTTGCGGCCCAGCCGGTCGCCGAGGATGCCGGCGCTGAACAGCAGGCCGGCGAAGACGAGGGTGTAGGCGTTGATCGCCCACTCCAGCTCGCTCTGGGTGGCGCCGAGGCCGGTCGGGGCCGGGGTCGAGATGGTCTTGATGGCGACGTTCAGGATCGAGTTGTCCAGCACGACGATCAGCAGGCTGAGCATCAGCACACCGAGGATCGCCCAGCGGCGCCGGTGCACGGCCTCCGGTATCCGGGAGCCGGTGTCAGGGGCGGGAGAAGTCATGCCGACGAGCCTAGGAGATTTTCGATACGGCACCGTCTCGTATCGTAAATTTTTACCGAGCTCTTACACGAGGGTGGATCTCACATGAGGGGGCCTGGTACTGGCTGGCACGAAGTGCCACCATGGAGGGGATCCGGGGACGCCGTAAGGGCGCCTCGAGATGACATGAAGGAGCCGTTGCAATGACGCAGCTTTCGGCTGCCCAGACGCCTCAGGCGAAGCCCTCCGACGGCAGCAAGGCGCTGTACGGGGGCAAGGGCACACGCCGTATCACCGTTCGCGACATCGCCGCCGCCAAGGAGCGCGGCGAGAAGTGGCCCATGCTCACCGCGTACGACGCGATGACCGCGTCCGTGTTCGACGAGGCCGGCATCCCGGTCATGCTCGTCGGCGACTCGGCGGGCAACTGCCACCTCGGCTACGACACCACGGTGCCGGTGACGCTCGACGAGATGACCATGCTCTCGGCGGCCGTCGTACGCGGCACGTCCCGCGCCCTGATCGTCGGCGACCTGCCGTTCGGCTCGTACCAGGAGGGCCCGGTGCAAGCGCTGCGCTCGGCGACCCGGCTGGTGAAGGAGGCCGGCGTCGGGGCGGTCAAGCTGGAGGGCGGCGAGCGCTCGCACGAGCAGATCCGGCTGCTGGTCGAGTCCGGCATCCCGGTGATGGCCCACATCGGCCTGACCCCGCAGTCCGTCAACGCCATGGGCTACCGCGTGCAGGGCCGCGGCGAGGAGGCGGCGGCGCAGCTGCTGCGCGACGCGAAGGCGGTCCAGGACGCGGGCGCGTTCGCGGTCGTCCTGGAGCTGGTTCCGGCGGAGCTGGCGGCCGAGGTGACGCGCGTGCTGCACATCCCGACGGTCGGTATCGGTGCCGGTGCCGAGACCGACGCGCAGGTCCTGGTCTGGACGGACATGCTGGGGCTGACGGGCGGCCGGGTCCCGAAGTTCGTCAAGCAGTACGCCGATCTGCGCGAGGTCATGGGCAACGCGGCGAAGGCGTTCGCGGAGGACGTGGTCGGCGGCACCTTCCCGCTGGAGGAGCACAGCGTCCACTAGCTTGATCTTTAACCTGTGCGGCGGGGCCGTGGGGTAGTTGACTTCTTCGTGCGCTGTTTCGCTGGCTGCGGTTTGCGGGGTGCGTGCACGTCGTGGCGTGGGGTGGGCCGGGTGTTCTTTTGG
>NZ_JBVKCZ010000029.1:0-28906 GCF_055634335.1 Streptomyces sp. NPDC111802
TGCCGCAGCACGCGCAGCGTCTCGGCGATCAGGCCGTCCAGGTCGGCGTCGAAGGCGATGGGGTAGATGTCCTGGTACTTCTTCGGCGGGTTCTCGGCGTAGGCGATGGTGCCGTCGGGGCGGTGGTGGAACCACTCGGGGTGCTTGTCGACCCAGGGGTGGTCCGGTGAGCACTGCAGGGCGAAGTCCAGGGCGATCTCCAGGCCGAGTTCACCGGCCCGGGCCACGAAGCGGTCGAAGTCGTCCAGGGTGCCGAGGTCGGGGTGGACGGCGTCGTGGCCGCCCTCGGGGGAGCCGATGGCCCAGGGCACGCCGACGTCGTCGGGGCCGGCGGACAGGGTGTTGTTGGGGCCCTTGCGGAAGGTGGTGCCGATGGGGTGGATCGGCGGGAGGTAGACGACGTCGAAGCCCATCGCGGCGATCGCGGGGAGCCGGCGCGCGGCTGTCTCGAAGGTGCCGTGCGGCTGTGCGGGGGTGCCCTCGGAGCGGGGGAAGAACTCGTACCAGGAGCCGTACAGGGCCCGTTCGCGCTCGACCAGCAGCGGCAGCGGATCCGACGCGGTCACCAGATCCCGCACCGGATAACGCCCCAGCACGGCATCGACCTCGGGCGTCAGCGCCGCCGCCAGTCGCCAGGCGGCCGGGCGGCTTTCGTCCCGCAGCGCCTCGACGGCCGCGACGATCACGGGCCGTCCCTCGCTCTCGGGCACACCGGCGGCGGCGCGCTCGTACAGCCGCGCGCCCTCCTCCAGTACGAGCTCCGTGTCCATTCCGGCCGGGATCTTGATCTGGGCGTGGTGCCGCCAGGTGCTGACGGGATCGCCCCATGCCTCGACCCAGTAGGTCCAGTGGCCGGGCTCGCCGGGGGTGACCTCGGCGCCCCAGCGGTCGGTGCCGGGGGCGAGTTCACGCATCGGGGTCCATGACCCGGGACGGCCGTCCGGGTCGGTCAGTACGACATTTGCGGCCACGGCGTCGTGCCCCTCGCGGAACACGGTCGCCGAGACCTCGAAGGTCTCGCCGGTCACCGCCTTCGCGGGCCTGCGCCCGAGCTGGACGATCGGGCGGACGTCGAGGACGGGTATGCGTCCGACGCCGCCGGCCGCGTCGGTCGCGGAGGGTCGCTCCCGAGCCGGCGGTCCGGGGTCGGCGGTGCCGGCGCGTGGGACTGGGGGTGTGTCGGTGCGGGGCGTCGGGGGTGAGGACGACTGGTGGTGCATGGCGGGCATGACCGCTCCTGTCCGCGTCAACTTGGGTGGGCGGATGGCTGTGGGGAGGTTGGTCCTGCGTGGTGCTGTTTTCGATATGCGGCTCCGCCGCATGGGGGTGTGCACCCGGGGGCGCACGGGTGGGGTGTACCGGAGGAGCCTTCCCACCCTATTCGGGTGGGCAATCCGGCACTTTGTTAACTACTCACGCGTATGTCTACGCACAAGACCGGCCCCGTTCCTGAGGAACGGGGCCGGTGTTTCGCAACTCGCCGTGAAGTGGCCGCTACGAGCCCGGTACCTGCAAGAGTTTGTTCGGTGATCCGAGTCCGCGGCCGGAGACCTTGCCGGACGCGGCCCGTGCCGTGAGCGCCTTGGCGACCTGTGCGGGCGACGCCTTGCGATGGTCGGCCAGATAGAGCGCGGCCACGCCCGCGACGTGCGGCGACGCCATCGACGTACCGGAGTAGGTCGCCCTGCCGGAGTCGCTCGCGTACGACGCCGAGGTGATCCCGACGCCCGGGGCGAACAGGTCCAGGACCGGGCCGAAGTTGGAGAAGCCCGCCCTCGCGTCCCGCTTGTCGGTGGCGCCGACGGTGATGGCCTCCTTCACCGCCGCCGGGGAGTACAGGCCCGCCGGCAGCCCGTCGTTGCCCGCCGCGACCGTGTAGGTGACGCCGGACGCGATGGAGTTGCGTACGGCCGCGTCCAGCTGGGAGTTGCGGTAGCCGCCGAGACTGACATTGGCGACCGCCGGCTTCTTCGCGTGCCTGGTCACCCAGTCGATGCCCGCGATGACATCGGCCGTGCTGCCGCCGCCGGAGTTGTCGAGCACGCGTACGGCTACGACCTCGGCGTTCTTGGCGACGCCGTACTGTCTGCCCGCGATGGTGGCGGCGACATGGGTGCCATGGCCGTTGCCGTCGGCGGCCGTCCCGTCGTCGCCGACGAAGTCCCAGCCGTGGCTCGCCCGGCCACCGAAGTCCTTGTGCGAGACGCGGATACCGGTGTCGATGACGTACACCGTCACCCCGGCGCCCGCGGACTCGGGCCAGGTGTAGCTCTTGGTCAGCGGAAGATTGGCCTGATCGATGCGGTCCAGGCCCCAGGACGGCGGGTTCTTCTGGGTGTGCTCCAGGGTCACGCGCGTGTCCTGGACGACCGAGGCGACCCCGGGGTCGGCGGCGAGCCGTTTGGCCTGTCTCTCGTTTGCCCGGATCGCGTAGCCGTTGAGGACCGTGCCGTAGGTGTGGCTTATCTTCGCTCCGTACTTCTCGGCCAGGCCCTTTCCGGCCGCCGACGGCGCCTTCGTTCCCCCCTTGAGTGTCACCAGGTAACTGCCGCTGACGGAGCCGGGTTCTCCGGCGCCGAGTATCTGCCCCTCCGGTGTGGCGTGCGCGGGCATGGTGGTGGCCGAAAGCGCGATGACACAGGTCACCGCGGCCAGTCCGCCTGCCCGGCGCAGACGCCGTGTGCGCGTCCGTGCCATGGTGTGAGTTCCCCTCCTCAACTCGGCGCACTGCGGCCGTGGTTCGCCTGGTGCACCCGGCGTGGCCGGTACGCCATCTGTCACCCTCTCGTGATGTGAGAAGTCGCCACAAGGAGGCCTACGGGTGCGGAATCGGCCATATCGGCCATGGGGGATCTGTAAAGGTTGCGGTGTTTTTCGGACGTACGTGCTTCCCAAGTACGTGCTTGACAACCAGTGACCGTCAGTGATGACCGAAAAAACGCCCTGTGGTTACGAAGCCCCGCATACCGATACCGTCGGGGGCGATGACGGGACCCACACCGCCGTGGGCCCCCTGCCACGCGCTGCCCGAGGTGAACCGTGAAGGCGATCCGTCGATTCACCGTCCGACCTGTCCTCCCCGAACCCCTCCGGCCCCTCAGCGACCTGGCGCGCAATCTGCGCTGGTCCTGGCATACGGAGACCCGCGACCTCTTCCAGTCCGTGGACCCCGAGCGCTGGGCCGCCTCGGACAACGACCCCGTACGGCTGCTGGGCAGCGTCTCGCCCGCGCGCCTGGCGGAGCTGGCCGAGGACCGCCGCTTCCTGCGCCGGCTGACGGCAGTCGCCGGCGACCTCAACGACTACGTCACCGGCGACCGCTGGTACCAGGACCAGTCCGCCGAACTACCCGCCGCCGTCGCCTACTTCTCACCCGAGTTCGGCATCACGGCCGCCCTGCCCCAGTACTCCGGCGGCCTCGGCATCCTGGCCGGCGACCACCTCAAGGCGGCCAGCGACCTCGGTGTCCCGCTCATCGGCGTCGGGCTGCTGTACCGGCACGGCTACTTCCGGCAGTCCCTGTCCCGGGACGGCTGGCAGCAGGAGCACTACCCGGTCCTGGACCCCAACGAGCTGCCGCTGGCACTTCTGAAGGAGCCCGACGGCACCCCCGCCCAGGTCTCCCTCGCCCTGCCCGGCGGCAGGTCGCTGCACGCCCGTGTCTGGCTCGCCCAGGTCGGCCGCGTCCCCCTGCTGATGCTCGACTCGGACGTCGAGGAGAACGACCTCGGCGAACGCGGGGTGACCGACCGGCTCTACGGCGGCGGCAGCGAGCACCGGCTGCTCCAGGAGATGCTGCTGGGCATAGGAGGGGTGCGGGCGGTGCGGACGTACTGCCGGCTGACCGGACACCCCGAGCCCGAGGTCTTCCACACCAACGAGGGCCATGCGGGCTTCCTCGGTCTTGAGCGCATCGCGGAGCTGTGCGAGCGGGACGGCCTGGACTTCGACGCCGCCCTGGAGGCCGTCCGCGCCGGCACGGTCTTCACCACCCACACGCCCGTCCCGGCCGGCATCGACCGCTTCGACCGCGAGTTGGTCGCCCACCACTTCGGCCCGGACGCCGAACTCCCTGGCATCGACGTCGAACGCATCCTCCAGCTCGGCATGGAGACGTACCCCGGCGGCGAACCGAACCTCTTCAACATGGCGGTGATGGGCCTGCGTCTGGGCCAGCGGGCGAACGGGGTCTCGCTGCTGCACGGCAACGTCAGCCGGGAGATGTTCTCGGGACTGTGGCCCGGTTTCGACCCCGACGAGGTGCCGATCACGTCGGTCACCAACGGCGTCCACGCCCCGACCTGGGTCGCCCCCGAGGTCTTCCGCCTCGGCGCCCGCCAGATCGGCGCCCAGCGCACCGAGGACGCGATGACCGTCGGCGGCTCGGATCGCTGGGACGCGGTGGGGGAGATCCCCGACCAGGACGTCTGGGAGCTGCGGCGGGTGCTGCGCGAGCAGCTGGTGCTGGAGGTACGGGAGCGGCTGCGCGCGTCGTGGCGCCAACGCGGCGCCGGAACGGCCGAACTGGGCTGGATCGACGGAGTCCTGGACCCCGACGTCCTGACGATCGGATTCGCGCGCAGGGTCCCGTCGTACAAGCGGCTGACGCTGATGCTCAGGGACCGCGACCGCCTGATGGACCTGCTCCTGCACCCGGAGCGGCCGATCCAGATCGTGGTGGCGGGCAAGGCGCACCCGGCGGACGACGGCGGAAAGCGCCTGATCCAGGAACTGGTGAGGTTCGCGGACGACCCGCGCGTCCGTCACCGCATCGTGTTCCTGCCGGACTACGGCATGGCGATGGCCCAGAAGCTCTACCCCGGCTGTGACATCTGGCTGAACAACCCGCTCAGGCCGCTGGAGGCGTGCGGCACCTCGGGCATGAAGGCGGCGCTGAACGGCTGCCTCAACCTCTCCGTCCTGGACGGCTGGTGGGACGAGTGGTTCCAGCCGGACTTCGGCTGGTCGATCCCCACGGCGGACGGCACCGGCACCGACCCGGACCGCCGGGACGACATAGAGGCCGCGGCGCTGTACGACCTGCTGGAGCAGCGGGTGACACCCCGCTTCTACGAGCAGGGCCCGGCCGGCCTGCCCGACCGCTGGATCGAGATGGTCCGCCAGACCCTCACCCTGCTCGGCCCGAAGGTCCTCGCGGGCAGGATGGTCCGGGAGTACGTGGAGCGCCTCTACACCCCCGCCGCGCACGCCCACCGCGCGATGACGCCGGACGTGGCGCGCGAGCTGGCGGAGTGGAAGTCACGGGTCCGCTCGGCGTGGCACGACGTGAGTGTCGACCACGTGGAGACGTCCGTGGCGACGGCGACGGCCACGGCGGAACTCGGCAGCACCCTCACGCTCCACGTCCGAGTCGGCCTCGGCGATCTCGCCCCCGACGACGTGGAGGTCCAGGCCGTCTCGGGCCGCGTCGACTCGGAGGACCGCATCGCGGACGCGTCGACGGTCCCGCTGAAGCCGACGGGGGGCCCGGACACGGAGGGCAGGTGGACGTACGAGGGCCCCCTGTCCCTGGACCGCACGGGACCGTACGGCTACACGGTCCGGATTCTTCCGGCGCATCGGTTGCTGGCGTCCGGCGCGGAGCTGGGGTTGGTGGCGGTGCCTTCGGAGGGCTTGGGGGAGGGGGCGGGGGTGTTGTTGCGGTAGGAGTGGTGCGGCCGTCTGCCCCGCCGGCCTACTCGTCCTCGTCTCCGCACATCTTCCTCAACACCGCCCCGCACCGCCGCGCATACGCATGCTGCAAGCCGCGCGTAGCCGCCCCGCCCGCTCGGGTGTACCACTTGGCCGCGCGGCTGAAGGCGCGGACGGTCAGCCAGACCGTCCCGTCGCCGGTGCGTTCGACGAGGAAGGCCTCCTCGCCGCACTCGGGGTGGCCGGCGAGGGTGCCGTAGGCCCAGCCGATGCGGCGGTGCTCGTTCACCGTCCAGACGACCCGGCACGGTGCCGTGATGACGCCGGCGAGGGTGACGGTGACGTCGACGTCAGGGGCGGCACGGTCGGCCGAGGCCTCTATGCCGACGCCCATCGCGCCGTGCATCTCCCAGGTCATGACCGCTTCGGCGGCTCTGCGGAAGACGTCCTCGCCCTCGCCGATGCGGGTGCGTACGTGCAGGGGGTGGAAGCCGGGTGGGCAGAAGCCGTTCTCCCGGGTCGCGCCGACGTCGTCGTACGTGAAGGACATGGGCCAAGAGTAGGGCGGCCCCCGGGGATGCCTTCGTCCCGGGGGCCGCCCACCATCACCCGCGCGTCAGCTCACGTTGATGGCGGACCACGCCGCCGCCACCGTCTTGTACTCGGTGCTGGTGGAGCCGTACAGGGCGGACGCCGCGTTCAGGGTCGCCGTGCGGGCGGCCTTGTAGTTGGTCGTCGAGGTCATGTACTCGGTCAGGGCCTTGTACCAGATCGCGGCGGCCTTGGCGCGGCCGATCCCGGTGACCGTCGAGCCGTTGGACGTCGGGGAGTTGTAGCTGACCCCGTTGATCGTCTTCGCGCCGCTGCCCTCCGACAGGAGGAAGAAGAAGTGGTTCGCGGGGCCCGAGGAGTAGTGGACGTCCAGGCCGCCCAGCGACGACGACCAGGCGTCGGCCGACCCGCCGTCCTTGCTCGGCTTGTCCATGTAGCGCAGCGGGGTGCCGTCGCCGTTGATGTCGATCTTCTCGCCGATGAGGTAGTCACCGACGTCGGAGGAGTTGTTGGCGTAGAACTCCACCGCCGTGCCGAAGATGTCGGAGGTGGCCTCGTTCAGGCCGCCCGATTCACCCGAGTAGTTCAGGCCCGCCGTGTTCGACGTGACGCCGTGCGTCATCTCGTGGCCGGCCACGTCGAGGGACGTCAGGGGCTTGGTGTTCCCCTCGCCGTCGCCGTACGTCATGCAGAAGCAGCTGTCGTCCCAGAACGCGTTGACATACGCGTTGCCGTAGTGGACGCGCGAGTACGCGGCCTTGCCGTCGTTCTTGATGCCGCTGCGGCCGAAGGTGCTCTTGTAGAAGTCCCAGGTCTCCTGCGCGCCGTAGGCCGCGTCGACGGCGGCGGTCTGGTCGGTGGAGGAGCTGGAGGCCGCGCCGGTGCCCCAGGTGTCGTCCGCGTCGGTGAACAGTGTTCCGGCGGAGGAACTGGTGCTGCGGGCCTTGTTGTACGTCTTGTGGCCGCCGCGCGTGGTGTCGTAGAGCTGGTACGTCGAGCCCGACTTGGTGGTGCCGAGGGTGACCGTGCCCGAGTACAGGCTCTTGCCGCTGCCGGTCTCGATGCCCTGGTACTCGAAGAGCTTCTTGCCGGTGGCGGCGTCGGTGATGACGTGCAGCTCGTTCGGGGTGCCGTCGTCCTGGAGGCCGCCGACGACCGTCTCGTAGGCGAGGGCCGGCTTGCCGTTCGCCGCCCAGATCACCTTGCGGGGCGCCTGGTCGGCCGCGGTCTTCTCCGAGCCGGCCGCCTTGGCCAGCTTCACGGCCTGGCCCTCGGCCTTGGCCGCGGTGATGGCCGGCTTGAGCGAGGCGACCTTGATGGTGGCCTTCGTCGCCTTGGTCACGCCCTTTCTCGCACCGGCCGCCGACTCGTGGACGACCAGGTCGCCACCGAGGACGGGCAGGCCCGCGTAGGTGCGCTCGTAGCGGGTGTGGACCGTGCCGTCGGCGTCCTTGACGACATCCTTGACGACCAGCTTCTCCTGGGCGCCGAGGCCTATCTCGTCGGCCGTCTCGGCGGCCTTCGCCTGTCGGTCCTGGATGAGCGTGGTGCGCGCGGCCGGGGCGAGCGCGACCGGTACGGCGAGCGGGGCGGCCTTGGCGCCGGCGCCCGCGGGGGCCGCGGCGGCCGAACCACCGGTGGTCAGGGCGGTGGTGAGGAGGGCCCCGGCCGCCACGGTGGTGGCGATGGCCAGGGTGGTGCGCTTGCGACGCGCGTAGAGGGGGGTCACACGAGCTCCTTTTGTGGGGGAGATGCAGTGGTGCTTGTGCGGCGGGTGGGGGAAGCGTGACACCTGGGACGCGTACATGTCAGGAGGGAGCGATGATGTTGGCCAAGATTTGACTGTTGGGTGAATGTTTCAGAAATATGAACGGGCGCCGTCCCGGCGGGAGTTGAACCCACCGAGACGACGCCCTGTCAGTGGCGGACCGTCAACGGGCCTACGGGAAGGTGAGCTTCCAGCTGTTGATGTAGCCGGTGTCGATGGCCGCGTTGTCCTGGACCCTCAGCGTCCAGACGCCGTTGGCGACCTCCGAGGAGGCGTTCACCGTGTAGGTGGTGTTGAGGTTGTCCGAGCTGCCGCCCGTGCCGTACCCCTTGAGCGTGTACACCGTGCCGTCGGGGGCGAGCAGATCCACCTTCAGGTCACCGATGTACGTGTGGACGATGTCCACGCCGACCGAGAGGTTGGACGGCGCGTTGCCGGTCCGGCCCGACACGGTGATCGGGGAGGTCACGGCCGCCCCGTTGTCCGGGATCGACACATCGGTGCCGCTCTCGAACGTGGTGCCGCCACCGCCACCGCCACCGTCGGAGCGGGTGCCCACGTTGACGCCCGCCCAGGCGTCCTGCACGGCCTTGTACTCGGCGCTCGTGGTGCCGTACAGCTCACCGGTGGCCGCGAGGGTGCCGGTGCGGGCGGCCGCGTAGTTGGTGTTCGAGGTGAACTTGGTGGTCAGCGCGCGGAACCAGATCTTCTCCGCCTTGGCGCGGCCGATGCCGGTGACCGGGAGGCCGTCCGAGGTGGGCGAGTTGTAGGTGACACCGTTGATGGTCTTGGTGCCGCTGCCCTCGCTCAGCAGGTAGAAGAAGTGGTTCGCGGGGCCCGACGAGTAGTGCACGTCGACCGAGCCGATGCCCGAGTACCAGCTGTCCTTGGACGAGCCGTCCCTGCTCGGCTTGTCCATGTAACGCAGCGGCGTGCCGTCGCCGTTGATGTCGATCTCCTCGCCGATGAGGTAGTCACCGACGTCGGAGGAGTTGTTGGCGTAGAACTCGACGGTCGTGCCGAAGATGTCGGAGGTGGCCTCGTTCAGACCGCCGGACTCACCGCTGTAGACCAGGCCCGCGGTGTTGGAGGTGACACCGTGGGTCATCTCGTGGCCGGCCACGTCGATGGACGTCAGCGGGTGGGTGTTGCCCGAGCCGTCGCCGTACGTCATGCAGAAGCAGCTGTCGGACCAGAACGCGTTGACGTAGTTGTTGCCGTAGTGGACCCGGGAGTAGGCGCCGACGCCGTCACCCCGGATGCCGCTTCGCCCGTGCACGTTCTTGTAGTAGTCCCAGGTCAGCGCGGCCCCGTAGTGCGCGTCCGCGCCCGCGGTCTCCGCGTTGGACGGGTTGCCGTCGCCCCACACGTCGTCGGAGCCCGAGAAGAGCGTGCCGGTGCCGGAGGTACCGCGGTTGAGGTTGTACGTCTTGTGGCTGCCGCGCGCGCCGTCGGTCAGGTTGTACGTCGACCCCGACTGCGTGGTGCCGAGGGTGACCGCGCCGCTGTACATCGTGTTGCCGGTACCGTTCTCGATGCCCTGGTACTCGTACAGCTTGGCGCCCGTGGCGGCGTCGGTGATGACATGCAGCTCGCTCGGGGTGCCGTCGTCCTGGAGGCCGCCGACGACCGTCTCGTAGGCGAGGGCCGGCTTGCCGTTCGCGGCCCAGATCACCTTGTGGGGCGCCTTGTTGACGTCCGGGCTCTTGGCGTCCGCGGCCTTCGCGGCGGCCAGCGCCTGCTTCTCCGCCTTGGCCGTGGATACGGCGGCCGTGGTGGTGGCCGGCTTGATGGCGGCGCGGGTCGCCTTGACGACGGCCTTGGTCTCGCCGGACCTGGCCGTCTTGACGACCAGGTCGCCGCCGAGGACGGGCAGACCGTCGTAGGTCCGCTCGTAGCGGGTGTGGACCGTGCCGTCGCCGTCCTTGACGACGTCACGGACGACCAGCTTCTCCTTGGCTCCGAGGCCCAGGTCCTTGGCGGTGTCCGCCTTGGTGGCGTTGGCCTCGCGTATCAGCTGGGCGCGCTGGGCGGGGGACAGCTTGACGGACTCGGCGCCCGGTATGACCTTGCCCGCGGCCGACGGTGCCTTCTCCGGGGCTGCGGTGGCGGCGCCCGTCTGGACGGCCGCGGCGATCAGGGCGGAGACGCCGACCAGGGCGACTGCGGCGGCCCGGCGGTGCGTCGTGTGGGGGGTGCGTCTGTGGGAGGAACTGTCTCTCAACACTGACTCCTTCTGCGCGGCCGCGGATCACACGGCCAGGGGAGACCGGTCGGCGGGTGGGCCGTCCCGGGCGATACGTGGTGGTACGCAGAACGACGTGCGCGTGCGGGAACTGGACGTGCGCGTGCTGGAGTTCAGCCGCGGGCACCGTCGTGTGACGGTGCTGTGGGGTTGCTGTGTCGCGGCCGTGGGAAGAGTGCCAGCTGACCGCGCTTTCTGTCAGGAGCGCGTCAGGAACTTGGCCGGAAATCGTTCGTTGTCCGGGAGTTCATGTTCGGTATACGGACCGGAACGGTGTGGGCCCACTCGATGTGGACCCACCTGCCGCCAACTCCCCGGCCCCGTCGGCTACTTCTTGGCGCTCAGCACCTCGAAGCGCTCCAGATCCCGCAGCCACGCAGCCGCGTTGCCGTCGGACGGCGCCCGCCAGTCGCCGCGCGGGGAGAGCGAGCCGCCGGCCGAGACCTTCGGACCGTTCGGCATCGCCGAGCGCTTGAACTGTGCGAACGCGAAGAAGCGACGGCAGAAGACCTCCAGCCAGCGCCGGATCTCGGCCAGGTCGTACGCCACCCGCTTCGCCTCGGGGAAGCCCGGCGGCCAGGCGCCGGCCTCCGGGTCGTGCCAGGCGTGCCAGGCCAGGAAGGCGATCTTCGACGGCCGGAAGCCGTAGCGCAGCACATGGAAGAGGGTGAAGTCGTGCAGCGCGTACGGCCCGATCTTCGACTCGGTCGACTGCATCTCCTCGCCCGGTACCAGCTCCGGACTGATCTCCGTGTCGAGGATCGCGGCCAGTGTCCCGCCGGTCTCCTCGTCGAACTGGCCGCTGGTGATGACCCAGCGGATCAGATGCTGGATCAGGGTCTTCGGCACACCGGAGTTGACGTTGTAGTGGCTCATCTGGTCGCCCACGCCGTACGTGGACCAGCCGAGCGCCAGCTCCGACAGGTCACCGGTGCCCAGCACGATGCCGCCGCGCTGGTTGGCGAGCCGGAACAGGTAGTCGGTGCGCAGACCCGCCTGGACGTTCTCGAAGGTGACGTCGTACACCGGCTCGCCGGACGCGAACGGGTGGCCCATCTCCCGCAGCATCAGCCGCGCGGTCGGTGTGATGTCCAGCTCGGCCGCGGTGACGCCGAGCGAGTTCATCAGCTTGTGGGCGTTGTCCTTGGTGTGGTCGCTGGTGGCGAAGCCGGGCAGGGTGAAGGCCAGGATGTCGCTGCGCGGGCGCCCGGCCCGGTCCATCGCCCGGGCGGCGACGATCAGCGCGTGCGTGGAGTCCAGGCCGCCGGACACCCCGATGACCACCTTCGGGCCGCCGATCGCACCCAGCCGCTGCTGGAGGCCGGCGACCTGGATGTTGTACGCCTCGTAGCAGTCCAGCGCCAGCCGGTCGGCGTCGGCGGGCACGAACGGGAAGCGCTCGACCCGCCGCTTCAGCCCCAGGTCCGTCATCGGCGCGTCCAGCCGGAACCCCACCCGCCGGAAGTCACCGGTCCGCCCGGCGTGCGTGCGGCGGTTGTCGTCGAACGTGCCCATCCGCTGCCGCTCCTGCCGCAGCAGGTCCAGGTCGACGTCGGCGACGGCGTACTGCTCGTCGAGCGCGAAGCGGTCCGTCTCGGCCAGCAGCACGCCGTTCTCGTAGATCATGGTCTGGCCGTCCCACGACAGGTCCGTCGTCGACTCCCCCAGGCCGGCCGCCGAGTACACATACGCCGCCAGACAGCGCGAGGACGCCGACCGGCACAGCATCCGGCGGTCCTCGGCCCGGCCGACCGTGATCGGGCTGCCCGAGAGGTTGGCGAGCACGGTCGCGCCGGCCAGCGCCGCCTCCGCGCTCGGGGGGACCGGCACCCACATGTCCTCGCAGATCTCCGCGTGCACCACGAGACCGGGGACGTCCTCCGCCTCGAACAGCAGGTCCACGCCGAACGGCACCTCCACGCCGCCGACCCGGATCGTCCCGCCGCGCTCGTCCTCGCCGGACGCGATCTGGCGCCGCTCGTAGAACTCGCGGTAGTTCGGCGGGTACGACTTGGGCGCGACGCCCAGGATCCGGCCGCGGTGCACGATCACCGCGCAGTTGTAGATCCGGTGGCGATGACGCAGCGGGGCGCCGACGACCAGCACCGGAAGCAGCTCCGCCGACCCGGCCACCACCGTGCCGAGCGCCTGCTCGACCTCGTCGAGCACCGTGTCCTGGAGCAGCAGGTCCTCGATCGAGTAGCCGGTCAGGCCCAGCTCGGGGAAGACGGCGACGGCGACGCCCTCGTGAGCGCACGCGCGCGCCTGCCGCAGGACCGTTTCGGCGTTGGCCTGCGGGTCGGCGATGACGGTGTGGCCCGTACACGCGGCGACCCGCGCGAAGCCGTGCTGGTAGATAGACCAGAAGTTCAATGGACCGCGGCTTTCTACTGTGGCTTTCTTCAGCGTGTCAGGGATCTCCTACGGCATCGAGCATAGATCGCCTGTTCAGGCGGGCCGCTCCCCGTGCCAGGACCGCCACAGTGACGCGTACGCCCCGTCCGCCGCGACCAGCTCGTTATGGGTGCCCAGTTCGGTCAGCAGGCCGTTCTCCATCACCGCCACGCGGTCGGCGTCGTGCGCGGTGTGCAGGCGGTGCGCGATGGCGATGACCGTACGGCCCTGGAGTACGGCCGCCAGGGCGCGCTCGGTGTGGCGGGCCGTGGCCGGGTCGAGCAGGGCCGTCGCCTCGTCGAGGATCAGGGTGTGCGGGTCGGCCAGCACCACGCGGGCGAGGGCCAGCTGCTGGGCCTGTGAGCCGTCCGTGGCGCGGCCTCCGTCACCCAGCGCCGTGTCCAGGCCCTCGGGCAGCCGCCGTACCCAGGTGTCCGCGCCGACCGCGGTGAGCGCTGCCCACAGGTCCTCGTCCGTGGCGGACGGCTCGGCGATACGGAGGTTGTCGCGGACCGTGCCGAGGAAGACATGGTGCTCCTGGGTGACGAGGACGACCTGACGGCGCAGCTGCTCCGGGCCGAGCGCGACGACCGGGACTCCGCCGACCGTGACCGAGCCGGCGGTCGGCGCGTCCACGCCCGCGAGCAGTCTGCTCAGGGTCGTCTTGCCGGCGCCCGACGGGCCGACCACCGCGAGGCGTTCCCCCGGCCGCACGGTCAGGTCGACGCCGCCGAGGACCTCGCCGCCGCGGTCGTAGGCGTAGCGCACGCCGGTCACGTCGATCCGGTCGTCGGCGGGGGTCGGTGAGTCGGCCGCCGCGGCCTGCGGGGCCCGTGCCAGGCCTTCCACGCGGGCGAAGGAGGCGCCGCTGCTCTGGAGTTGTTCGACGCGCATCAGGATCTCGTCCAGCGGACCGGCCATCTGCTGCTGGTACAGCGCCGCCGCGACCACCGTGCCCAGGCTGATCGTGCCCTGTGCGTGCAGCGCCCCGCCGACGAGCAGGACCGTCGCCACGGGGGCGAGATGGGCGATCTCGACAGACGGGAAGAACACGGTGCGCAGAAAGAGGGTGTGCAGGCGGGTCCGGCGGGATGTCTCCAGCGTGTCCCGGCTCGCCGTCACCCGCCGCCGCTCCAGCCGCAGCGCCTCCACCGTGCGGGCGCCGGACGCGGTCGCCGCGAGGACCTCCGCGACGTCCGAAGTGGCCGCGCCCTCGGCGAGGTACCCGGTGCGGGCGCGGCGCAGATACCAGCGCAGCACCGGCCAGAGACCGGCCAGGCCGATCAGACCGCAGGCGCCGAGCAGGGGGTCCAGCGCGACGACCGCGCCCAGCAGGAACAGGACCTGTACGGAGTTGATGAGCAGCTCGGGCCCGGCGTCGCGCAGGGTGGTGCCGACGGCCGCCACATCGGCGGTGCCGCGCGCGGTCAGGTCCCCGGTGCCGGCCCGTTCCACGACCGACGCGGGCAGCGCGAGCGTGCGGTTCACGAACTCCTCGCGGACGCGGGCGAGGATGCGTTCTCCGAATCGGTGGCCGACGTAGCGGGCCCAGCGGGCCAGCAGCAGCTGGGCTGCTGCGGCTATCAGGATGGCCAGGGCGAGTTTGTCCACGGCCGTGACGCCTGCGCCGCGTCTGACTTCGTCGATGATGCGGCCCACCAGCCAGGGGCTGGCCAGGCCGGCGATGGCGGCGAGGGAGTTCAGGACGAGTACGGCTGTGAAGGAGCGGGCGTCGGCTCGGATCAGGCGGGTGGTGGCTTGGCGTACGTCTTGCCGTTCGGCGATGGGGAGGGCTGTGCGGCTACGAGTTCGGGACTTGGGGTTGTCTGCCGGGTGCGGGTGCGTTGTGGCTGGTCGCGCCCCGCGGCGGAGCCGCTTATTGACACAGTCCCGCGCCCCTTGAGTGCGTTTGGCTTCCGTCACCTGGCAAGCTCCTCGGCGTCTTCGTCCCGGGCCACCAGGGCTCTGTATCCCGGCTCTCCGTCCAGCAGTTCCCGGTGGGTGCCTGTTGCTGCCACCTTGCCGTCGACCAAGTAGTGGACCGTGTCCGCTCGGTCCAGGACCAAGGGGGACGTCGTCGTCACCAGCGTCGTACGGCCCCTCCTCGTCGTGTGCAGGCGTTCCGCGACCCGTGCCTCCGTGTGGGCGTCCAGTGCCGACGTCGGCTCGATGGCCAGTAGCACCTCCGGGTCCGCCAGCAGTGCGCGGACCAGGCGGACGCGCTGGCGCTGGCCGCCGGAGAGGTTGCGGCCCTGGGCGTCGATCGGGGTGTCGAGGCCGTCGGGCAGGCCGCGGACGATGTCCTCGGCGACCGCCGTGTGCACCGCCTGAGTGATCGCCGTCCCGTCCCGGTCCGCATGCCCGGCCACCAGTTCGCGCAGCGTGTCCGCGAACAGGTCCGACTCGTGGTCGGCGACCAGGATCCGCTCCCGCACCTGCGGCAACGCGATCTCGTCGAGACAGACCCCGCCCCAGGTCGCCGCCGACGGCTCATACCGGCCGAGGCGGTCGACGACGGCCACGGCGTCGGCGGGCAGCGCCCCGGCCAGCGCGGTCAGGCGGCCCGGGAGCACCCGCACCCCGGACTCGGGGTCGAACAGCGCCGCCGGTTCGGCCGGGGCGTCCCGCGTGCCGGTGTCCGCCATCGGCTCCAGCCGCAGGAACCGTACAACCCGCCGTGCCGCCACCACCCCACGGCTGACCTGGTAACCGCACTCGATGAAGAACGCCACCGGCCCCACCAGCACCGCGACATAGCCGTACACCGACACCAACTCGCCCACGGTGATGTCCCCCTGGGCGGCCAGCCGCGCCGCCAGCCAGGTCACCACGGCCAGGAACAGCGTCGGTAGCCCCACCCCGAGTGCCTGCACCCAACTGGTCACCGCCCCGACCCGGTACCCCTGGGCCCGCAGCCGCTGCGAGTCGTGGTGGAAGGCGTCGGCGACCAGGCCCTTGCCGCCGAGGCCGTTGAGGACGCGCAGCCCGCCCGCGAGGTCGGCGATCCGGGAGGTCAGCACGCCCTGCCGCTCCCGGTACCGCGTCTCCGTCGCCTGCAGCCGCCCCAGCAGCGGCCCGACGACCACGCCGACCAGCGGCATCCCGAGCAGCACCACGACGGCGATCGGCACCGACACCGACACCAGCAGTCCGGCGATCACCAGATAGGCGACGACCGCCCCGACCCCGGGGCCGACGACGGTCAGGGACTGGCTGATGGTCTGCACGTCGCCCACTCCGATCGTGACGACCTCCCCGGCCCCGATCCGGCGCGGCAGCGTGGCACCCAGTCGTACCGCGTGCCCGATCAGCACCTTGACCGTGCGGAAGTTGGCGTCCATCCGCACCCGCGTCATCGTGCGGTGCCGCATGATGCTCAGCCAGGCGTTGAACGCCCCCACCGCGAACAGCGCACCCGTCCACCTCGCCAGCGCGCCGTAGTCACCGGCCGTCAGCCCGTCGTCGACGGCACGGGACATCAGGTACGGGGTCGCCGCCAGCAGCACCATCCACACACTGGAGATCAGCGCCCCGACGACGGACCGCGTCATCTGCCGCATGACCAGCCACCACAGATACCGCCATCCGCCCCGACAGTCGGGCTCGCCCGGATCCTCGTACGCGTCGATCATCGTTCCCCGTTCCCCGTTCCGCCGTGCCGCTACGCCAGACTGTCCCGCCACGCCCGGTGCAGATCCGCGAACCTGCCCGTCCCGGCGATGAGTTCGCCCGGTGTGCCGTCCTCGACGATCCGGCCGTGCTCCATGACCAGGACCCGGTCGGCGATCTCTACGGTGGACAGCCGGTGGGCGATGACGACGGCCGTACGCCCGCGCAGCACCGTCGACATCGCGCGCTGAACGGCCCGCTCACCGGGGATGTCGAGGGAACTGGTCGCCTCGTCCAGGATCAGCACGGCCGGATCGGCGAGCAACGCCCGTGCGAACGCCACGAGTTGGCGCTGACCGGCCGAGATACGGCCGCCTCGCTTGCGTACGTCGGTGTCGTAGCCGTCAGGCAGGGAGCTGATGAAGTCGTGCGCGCCGATGGCCTTCGCGGCCTGCTCGATGTCCTCGCGGGTGGCGTCGGGCCGCCCGATGGCGATGTTCTCGGCGACCGTGCCGGAGAACAGGAACGCCTCCTGCGTCACCATCACCACCCCGCGCCGCAGTTCGGGCACGGCCAGCGCGCGCAGGTCGACCCCGTCCAGCAGCACCCGGCCGTCGGAGGGGTCGTAGAACCGGGCGAGCAGCTTGGCCAGCGTCGACTTGCCGGCACCGGTGGAGCCGACGACGGCGACCGTCTGACCGGCCGGGATCGTGAGGTCGAAGCGGGGCAGCACCTCGCCGCCGGTGCGGTAGCCGAACCGGACGCCGTCGAAGACGACCTCGCGGCCGGGGTGTTCCGAGCGAAGCGCCGGGAGCTGCTCGGGTGCGGACGGCTCGGGCACGGACGGTGTCTGGGCCAGCAGCCCGGCGATCTTCTCCAGGGAGGCCGCCGCCGACTGGTACGAGTTGAGGAACATGCCGAGCCGGTCGATCGGGTCGTACAGCCGCCGCAGATACAGCACGGCCGCCGCCAGCACACCGAGCGCCAGCGTGCCGCCGGCGACCCGGTAGGCGCCCCACAGCACGATCCCCGCGACGGCCGTGTTGGCGACGACGCGGGAGCCGACGACATAACGGGCCATCTCCAGCAGGGCGTCGCCGTTCGTCCGTTCGTGCCGGGTGTTCAGGATCCGGAAGTCGGCGTCGTTGGCGGCCTCGCGCCTGAAGGCCCGCACCGGGCGGATGCCGTTCATCGTCTCGACGAACTTGACGATCACGGCCGCGATGGCGGTGGAGCGCAGCCGGTACACCCGCCCGGCGCGCCGCCGGTACAGCCGTACCAGGAGATACAGCGGCACGAACGAGGCCACCGCGACCGCGCCCAGCCCGAGGTCCAGCCACAGCAGCATCGCCGCGATGTAGACGAAGGACAGGATGACGGTGACGAGTTCCTGGAGGCCCTCGTTCAGCAGCTCGCGCAGGGACTCCACGTCCGTGGTGGAGCGGGAGATCAGCCGCCCCGAGGTGTAGCGCTCATGGAAGTCGACGCTCAGGGCCTGGGCATGGCGGAAGATCCGGCCGCGCAGATCGAGCAGCACGTCCTGGTTGACGCGGGCGGAGGCCAGGATGAACGCGTACTGGAGCGCGCCGGAGACCAGCGCGCACAGCAGATAGCCGACGCCGACCGCGATCAGCGGCCCGAGATCGTCACGCCGGAACGCCGGTACGGCCGAGTCGATGGCGTACGCCACCAGCAGCGGGCCCGCCTGCACGGCCGCCTGCTGGAGCAGCAGCAGGAGCGTGGTGACGGTGACGCGGGCCTTCATCGGGGCGAGCAGGGAGCGCAGGAGGGTGGCGGTGGCGCCCGGGGGAGTGGGCAGGACGTCGCGGTCGAAGGGGTCGTCCGCCTTGGCGGCGGGTTCCTCGGCCGGCTCTTCCTTGTCCGGTGCGGTGGTGGTGGTCGCCGTCATCGGTCGGCCTCCTCGGTCCCGGCCATCAGGTGGGCGTACTCGGCGTTGCTGCGCAGCAGTTCGTGATGGGTGCCGACGGCGGTGATGCGGCCGTCGGAGAGCAGGGCGACGCGGTCCGCGAGCAGCACGGTGGACGGCCGATGGGCGACGATGAGGGCGGTGGTCTCCGCGAGCACGTCACGCAGGGCGGCCTCGACCGCGGCCTCGGTGTGCACGTCGAGGGCGGACAGGGGATCGTCGAGGACGAGGAACCGGGGCCGGCCGACGACGGCGCGCGCGAGCGCCAGCCGCTGCCGCTGGCCGCCGGAGAGGCTGAGCCCCTGCTCGCCGACCTGTGTCCCCGTCCCGTGCGGCAGGTCGTGTGCGAAGGCGGCCTGCGCGACGCCGAGCGCCCGCTCCAACTCGGGCTTGCCGGCGCCGTCCCCGGCCCCCATGAGAACGTTGTCCGCGACGCTGGCCGAGAAGAGCGTGGGCTCCTCGAAGGCGACGGCGACGAGTGAGCGCAGCTCCTCGCGGGTCATGGCGGTGATGTCCTGCCCGTCGAGGGTGATCCGGCCGGACGTCACCTCGTGCAGCCGCGGGACGAGGGCGGTCAGGGTCGTCTTGCCGCTGCCCGTCGCGCCGACGAGGGCCATGGACTCGCCGGGGCGGATGTGGAGGTCGACGCGGTCGAGGACCGGTGGGGAGTCCTCGGGGGCGTCGGGGTAGCGGAACCGCACATCGTGGAACCGGAGTCCGAGGTCCGTACGGTCCTCCCGCGCCGTCGAGACCGCACGCCCCTCCGGAGTCGCGTCCATCACCTCGAAGTACCGCTCCGTCGCCGTCGCCGCCTCCTGACTCATCGCCAGCAGGAACCCGATCGAGTCCACGGGCCATCTGAGCGCGAGCGCCGTCGACAGGAACGCCACCAGGGTGCCCGCCGACAGCTCCCCGTCCGCCACCTGCACGGTGCCCAGCACCAGCGCCGCCCCGATGGCCAGCTCCGGCAACGTCACGATGACGCCCCAGATCGTCGCCAGCAGCCGCGCCTTGCGCAGCTCCGTGCCCCGCAGGGTGCCCGACAGCTCCCGGAACGCCTGTGCCTGACTGCGGTGCCGTCCGAACCCCTTGATGATCCGGATCCCGAGCACACTCTCCTCGACGACCGTCGTCAGATCGCCGACCTGGTCCTGCGCACGGCGCGCCACCTCGGCGTACCGCTTCTCGAAGATCACGCAGGTGACCATCACGGGCACGGCCGGGATCAGGATGACCAGCCCCAGCGTCCAGTCCTGAAGCAGCATGATGATCACGCCGACCAGGATGGTCACGCCGTTGACCAGCAGGAACGTCAGCGGGAAGGCGAGGAACATACGCAGCAGCATCAGATCGGTCGTGCCCCGCGACAGCAGCTGTCCCGACGCCCACCGGTCGTGGAAGGCGACCGGCAGCCGCTGAAGATGCCGGTACAGATCCGCCCGCATCCCCGCCTCGACCCCCGCCAGCGGGCGCGCCACCAGCCAGCGCCGCAGCCCGAACAGCAACGCCTCCGCGAGCCCGAGCAGCAGCAGATACAGCGCCCCGAGCCACACACCGGCCGGATCCCGGTCGGCGACCGGCCCGTCCACCATCCACTTCAGGACGAGCGGAATGACCAGCGACAGACACGAGGCGATGATCGCCACGCTCGCGGCGGTGAACAGCCGCACCCGCACCGGCCGCACATACGGCCACAGGCGCAGCAGCGTACGTACGGCGGATCGTTCGGACCTGTCCTCGGCGGTTGCACGTGTCGTCACCATCAGCAGCGAGCCTACGGATCGCCACTGACACTGCCCACCGAGTTTTGGCCGGTCCTGATTCGGTCGCTGGTCCTACGACCTGCGTGTTCGAGGGGTCGTACAGCCGCGGCGGCCGGTCGTACCCCGCCATCAAGCGATCGGGTGATGTGTCTTCGAGCGCGACGGCCGATGTGGCGGAACCCGCCCCGCCGCGACCCTGATGCCATGTCCGTCATCGAAGTCACCGACCTGCGCAAGTCCTACGGCGGCCGCACCGTCGTCGACGGTGTCTCCTTCGCCGTCGAAGAGGGCGAGATCTTCGGCATCCTCGGCCCGAACGGCGCCGGCAAGACCACCACCGTGGAGTGCGTCGAGGGCCTGCGCGTCCCCGACGCGGGCCGGGTCCGGGTCACCGGCCTCGACCCCGTCGCCGACCACGACCGGGTCTCCCACGTCCTCGGCGCCCAGCTCCAGGAGGGCCGCCTGCAGGAGAAGCTGACCGTGCGCGAGGCGCTCCAGCTGTACGCCTCCTTCTACCCAAGGCCCGCCGACTGGCGCCCGCTCGCCGAACGCCTGGGCCTGGCCGACCGGCTCGGCACCCGGTTCGGCAAGCTCTCCGGCGGCCAGAAGCAGCGTCTGTTCATCGCGCTCGCCCTGGTCGGCAACCCCCGGATCGTCGTCCTGGACGAGTTGACCACCGGCCTCGACCCACGGGCCCGCCGCGACACCTGGCAGCTCATCGAGGACATCCGCGCGAACGGCGTGACCGTCCTGCTCGTCACCCACTTCATGGAGGAGGCACAGCGCCTCTGCGACCGGATCGCCGTGATCGACAAGGGCCGGATCGCCGCCCTGGACACGCCGGCCGGACTGATCCGACGCTCCGCCCGCGCCACCATGATCTCCTTCACCCCGTCCGGGCCGCTGGACGACAACGAGCTGAACGCGCTGCCCGCGCTCGCCTCCGTCGAGCACAAGGACGGCCGGATCACCCTGGCCGGCAGCGACGAGACGGTCAACGCCGTCATCACCCTGCTCGCCCGCCACCGCATCACCGCCCACCAACTACGCGTCAGCGACGCCACGCTGGACGACGCCTTCCTGGACCTGACGGACACGAACATGACGGACACGAACATGACGGAGACCACGCCATGAACACCGCCGTACTGCGCACCGAGGCCCGTCTGCTCGCCCGCGAACCCGGCAGCCTCTTCTGGATCCTGGTCTTCCCGCCCCTGCTGCTGGCGATCCTCGGCGCCGTCCCCGCGTTCCGCGAGCCCCAGGACGGGCTCGACGGCCTGCGCATCGTCGACACCTACGTACCCGTGACCGTCCTGGTCGGCATGATCGTCGCCGGAGTGCAGTCCATGCCGGTGGGCCTGACCGGCTACCGGGAACAGGGCATCCTGCGCCGCATGTCCACCACCCCCGTGCGGCCGTCGGCGCTGCTGTCCGCGCAGATGCTGGTGCACGCCCTCGCCGCGGTGCTCTCGGCGCTGCTGGCCCTCGCGGTCGGACGGCTCGGCTACGACGTACGACTGCCCGGACAGCCGTACGGCTATCTGCTCGCGCTTGTTCTCGCGGTCCTCGTCGCGCTCGCCCTGGGGTCGGTGATCTCGGCGGTGTCCGGGACCGTGAAGATCGCGGGTGCCATCGGGACGGCGGTGTTCTTCCCCATGCTGTTCTGCGCGGGGGTGTGGCTGCCGGTGCAGGCCATGCCCGATCTGATGGCCGACATCGTCGGGTTCACGCCGTTCGGCGCCGCGGCCCAGGCCCTGAACCAGGCCACGGCGGGCGACTGGCCCGGCTGGGCCCACCTCGGCGTCATGGCGGTCTGGACGGTCGCGCTGTCGGCGGCGGCCGCGCGCTGGTTCCGCTGGGAGTAGGCGGCCGGCCGTGCAGACTGAAGGCATGACCGCGGCGGACACCGACATCGAGCGGCGCTGGGAACTCATCCGCAGCAAGGGGCCCTACGGGCTGCTCGCGGTCGCCACCCTGCTGGCGGTGGCCACCGCCGAACTGACGCCGGGCACGGCGGAACGCGTCACGGTCGCGGCGCTGGTCGCCGCCGGCTTCGCCCTCCAGCTGTGGTGGGGCCGGGCGAGCCGCACCCGCCCGGGCCCGTCCACCGCGGGCACCGTGTACTACGGCGCGCGCTGGGCGCTCGGCTTCGTGCTCACCTGGCTGAATCCGTTCTTCGCGTTCTACGCCGTCACCGGCTACTTCGACTCCGACGAGCTGATCCCCGGCCGGCGCCTGCGGTGGATCGGCCCGTTCGCCTGCTCGATCGCCGTCTCGGGCTCGCAGGCCGGCGGGCTGCCGTTCCACGAGCCGGCGCAGTGGGCGTTGTTCGCCGCGCTGCTGGTGATCAACAACGTCATCCTGACGGTGGTCGGCCACCTCACCCACCAGCAGGAGGAACGCTCCCGCGCCCGGGCCGCGACCATCGCCGAACTCGAACGCACCAACGCCGCCCTGCAGCAGGCACTGGAGGAGAACGCCGCCCTCCACGCCCAACTCCTCGTCCAGGCCCGGGAGGCCGGCGTAGCCGACGAGCGCCGTCGGCTGGCCGCAGAGATCCACGACACCATCGCCCAGGGCCTGACCGGCATCATCGCCCAGCTCCAGGTCGTCGCGAACGCCCCCGACCTGCCCACGGCCCGCTCCCACCTCGACCGTGCCTCCGCCCTCGCCCGCCACAGCCTCGGCGAGGCCCGCCGCTCGGTGCACAACCTCGCCCCCGTGGCCCTGGAGAACGACGGACTTCCGCAGGCCCTGAAGAGCACGGTCGCCGAATGGGCCGAACGAACCGGTGTCCCCGCCGAGTTCACGGTCACCGGCACCGCCGAGCACCTGCACGACGAGATCTCGGCGACCCTCCTGCGGATCGCCCAGGAGGCCCTCTCCAACGCCTCCCGCCACGCCCACGCGACCCGCGTGGGAGTCACCCTCTCCTTCCTCGGCGACGAGGTCATCCTCGACATCCGCGACGACGGCCGCGGCTTCGACCCGCTGGACCTCCCCGAGCGCAGCAGCAGCGGTGGCTTCGGCCTCGCCGGCATGCGCGCCCGCGCCGAGCGCATGGCCGGCTGCCTCACCGTCGAGTCCGAACCGGGACGCGGCACGGCACTGTCGGCTCGCGTACCTTTGGTGCGCCATGAGTGACGAGGCGGCCATCTCCGTGTTGATCGTCGACGACCATCCCGTCGTACGGGACGGTCTGCGCGGCATGTTCGAGTCCGCGCCCGGCTTCGTCGTGCTCGGCGAGGCGGCGAGCGGCGAGGAGGCCCTGGAGCGGGCCGCCGAACTCGACCCCGATGTGATCCTCATGGACCTGCGCATGCCGGGCGGCGGCGGGGTCCGGGCCATCGCCCATCTCACCCGCACCGGCGCCCGTGCCAAGGTCCTCGTGCTGACCACCTACGACACCGACTCCGACACCCTCCCCGCGATCGAGGCGGGGGCGACGGGCTACCTGCTGAAGGACGCCCCGCGCGACGAACTGTTCACGGCGGTCCGGGCCGCCGCCGAGGGCCGTACGGTCCTCTCCCCGGCCGTCGCCTCCCGACTGGTCTCGGCTGTCCGCACACCGAAGTCCCCGGGCAACGAGCCCCTGTCCGCACGCGAGCGTGAGGTTCTGGCCCTCGTCGCCAAGGGCACCCCCAACCGCGAGATCGCCCGCGAGCTGTTCATCAGCGAGGCGACGGTAAAGACCCACCTCAGCCACCTGTACGCCAAGCTGGGAGTGAACGACCGGGCGGCGGCGGTGGCGACGGCGTACGAGCGGGGGATCCTGGGCTGAGCGGCTGTCAAAGGCGGGCGGGGAGGGTGGGGGCGCCGGGGCGCAATCCCCTCACCCCACCACCCGCAGCAGCAGCACCGCCCGTGCCGGCACCGTGATCGCCTCTCCCGCCCGATGCTCCACGCCCGGCGCCTCCCCCTGAGCCTCCCTGGACGTGTCGACGACGACCTCGTACCGCTCCGCCCACGGCGGCCCGGGCAGCACGAAGCTCACCGACCGGTCCCCGGCGTGCAGTACGGCCAGAAAGCTGTCGTCGACTATCGGCGCCCCGCGCTCGTCCCGGCCCGGGATGTCCCGCCCGGACAGATACATGCCCAGCGTGTCGGCGGGCGCGTACCAGTCCCGTTCCGTCATCTCCGCGCCCCGCGCGGTGAACCAGGCCAGGTCCCGCAGCCCGTCCACCGAGTGCGCCCGCCCGGAGAAGAACGCCCGCCGCCGCAGCACGGGATGCCGGTGCCGCAGCTCGATCAGCCGGGAGGTCAGGTCGAACAGCGCCTTCCAGCCCGGCTCCTCCAGCAGCCCCCAGTCCAGCCAGCTGATCTCGTTGTCCTGGCAGTAGGCGTTGTTGTTGCCGCGCTGGGTGCGCCCCAGCTCGTCGCCCGCGACCAGCATCGGCACCCCTGTCGACAGCAGCAGCGTCGTCAGCAGGTTCCGCAACTGCCGCCGCCGCAGCGCCCGTACCCGCTCGTCGTCCGTCTCGCCCTCGGCGCCGCAGTTCCAGGCCCGGTTGTCGTTCGAGCCGTCCCGGTTGCCCTCGCCGTTCGCCTCGTTGTGCTTGCGCTCGTAGGACACCAGGTCCCGCAGCGTGAAACCGTCGTGCGCGGTCACGAAGTTCACGGAGGCGTACGGCCGCCGCCCGCCCCACGCGTACAGATCGCTCGACCCCGACAGCCGGTACCCCAGATCCCGTACGTCCGGCAGCGCGCCCCGCCAGAAGTCCCGTACGGCGTCGCGGTAGCGGTCGTTCCACTCCGTCCACAGCGGCGGGAAGGCACCCACCTGATACCCGCCCGACCCCACGTCCCACGGCTCGGCGATCAGCTTCACCCGCCGCAGCACCGGATCCTGCGCGATGACGGCGAGAAACGGCGAGAGCATGTCGACGTCGTGCATGGAGCGGGCCAGCGCGGCGGCCAGGTCGAAGCGGAAGCCGTCCACGCCCATCTCCGTCACCCAGTACCGCAACGAGTCGGTGATGAGCCGCAGGACATGCGGCTGGACGACGTGCAGGGTGTTCCCGCAACCGGTGTAGTCCGCGTATCGCCTCGCATCGCTCTGCAACCGGTAGTACCCCCGGTTGTCGATGCCCTTCAGCGACAGCGTCGGGCCCAGCTCGCCCGCCTCCGCCGTGTGGTTGTACACGACGTCGAGGATGACCTCGATCCCGGCCGCGTGCAGCGCGCGGACCATCCGCTTGAACTCGCCGACCTGCTGACCCGTCGTACCGGAGGCGGCGTAGGCGGCGTGCGGGGCGAAGTAGCCGATGGAGTTGTAGCCCCAGTAGTTGCGCAGCCCCTTGCGCAGCAGATGGTCCTCGTGCGCGAACTGGTGCACCGGCAGCAGCTCCACCGCCGTCACGCCCAGCTTCACCAGATGCTCGATCGCCGCCGGGTGCGCGAGACCGGCGTACGTCCCCCGCAGCTCCTGCGGGATCCCCGGGTGCAGCTTGGTGAACCCCCGCACATGCACCTCGTAGATCACCGAGTCCGCCCACGGTGTCTTCGGCCGGCGGTCGTCCGCCCAGTCGTCGTCATCGTGGACGACCACGCCCTTCGGGACGTACGGCGCCGAGTCCCGCTCGTCGCGCACGGTGTCCGCGACATGCTGCTGGGGCCAGTCGCGGACGTGCCCGTACACCTCCGGCGGCAGGCTGAAGTCGCCGTCCACCGCGCGGGCGTACGGGTCGAGCAGCAGCTTCGCCGGGTTCCAGCGGCCGCCGGTCCACGGGTCCCAGCGGCCGTGCACCCGGTAGCCGTAGCGCTGACCGGGCATCACACCCGGCACGAAGCCGTGCCAGATCTCGTGCGTCAGTTCGGTCAGCCGGGCCCGGGTCTCCCTGCCCTGTTCATCGAACAGGCAGAGCTCCACCGCCTCGGCCCCGCCCGCCCACAGCGCGAAGTTGGTGCCCGCCACCCCGTCCGGGCCGACCCGGAAGCGGGCGCCGAGCGGCACGGGCGTGCCGGGCCACACGGGCACGGCAGGAGCCTTGTGCCGCACGCCGTTCACGACGGCGGCCGGGCGCCCCTCCTCAGCGGCGACCGCCCCGGCCACCGCCTCCTGCTCGGCTGCGCTCGACACCTGTGGCCTCCCACGGCTCACGGACCACACAATGTGGAAGAAGAGCACCCGGTCGTCCCTGGCCGCGGCTCCCCGACGCGTTGTCCTCCCCAAGGTTCTGCCCACCGGTTGCCTCGCACTCACGTTTCCCCAGAGCTACCCCGGTCGTTGGGGTCTTCGTGAGGCACGTACAAGGGCGCGCGCGGCGCGCGGGGGCCGCTTTGGCCGCCGTACTGACATGGGCAGGACTGCTGGCCGGGGCCGCCGGCTGCACCACGGACGGCGGCGTGGGCGAGATGCTGGGCAAGGCGCCGGCGCCCGAGGACGTCATCAGGGTCACACCCGACGACGGCTCCAAGGGCGCACGCCCCGACGACGCACTGCTCGTCCGCGTGCCCAGCGGGCGCCTGGAGTCGGTGAAGGTCGTCAGGTCCCAGGACGCCGAGGAGAGCCCGGTGCCCGGGCACATCTCCAAGGACGGCCTGCGCTGGGAGCCCGAGGAGCCCAGGCTCGCGCTGGCCGCCAGATACACGATCGACGCGGTGGCCCTCGACGGCCACGGACGCCGCAGCGCACGGCACACGACCTTCACCACGTACGTCCCCGACAAGCGGTTCATCGGATATGTCGCGCCCGAGGACCGCTCCACCGTCGGCACCGGAATGATCGTCTCCCTGGAGTTCAACCGGGAGATCGTGAACCGGGCCGCCGTCGAACGCGCCGTCCAGGTCACCGCCGAGCCGGCCGTGGAGATCCGCCCGCACTGGTTCGGCAAGGCCCGCCTCGACTTCCGCCCCCGGGACTACTGGAAGCCCGGCACCCAGGTCACCGTCGCGCTGCGCCTGCGGGACGTCGAGGGCGCGCCCGGGGTCTACGGACTCCAGCACAAGACCTTCTCCTTCACCGTCGGCCGCCACCAGGTCTCCCTCGTCGACGCCGTCGAGCACACCATGGAGGTCCGCCGCGACGGCGACCTGCTCGCCACCGTTCCGATCACGGCCGGCGCCCCCAAGATGACCACCTACAACGGCAAGATGGTCGTCACCGAGATGCTCGAACTGACCCGGATGAACGGCGCCACCGTCGGCTTCAAGAAGAAGAACGGCAAGGGCGAGTACGACATCCCGGACGTCCCGCACGCCATGCGCCTGACCGACTCCGGCACCTTCCTGCACGGCAACTACTGGGCGGACACCTCGATCTTCGGGCACGGCAATGTCAGCCACGGATGCGTCGGCCTCAGGGACGTCAAGGGCGGTGGCGCCGAGACACCGGCGGGCTGGTTCTTCGACCGCAGCCTGATCGGGGACGTCGTCGAGGTCGTCCGCAGCAATGACAAAAAGGTCGCTCCCGACAATGGGCTCGGAGGATGGAATATGGGCTGGAAGGAGTGGAAGGCAGGCAGTGCGGTGAAGTAACCCGACAGGGGGGTGAGTTGGGCGAGGACCTGCACCTGCCGAGCATCGGCTGATGTTGGAACGGAACGGTGACAATCGCGCGGCGCCGACGCGCCTGGCCTGGCGGTTAATATGCGCCGATGCGCGCGGCGGGCGCGCCGGGGGTGCGGGTCGGACCAGGCCCGGGGAGGGGAGTACGACTTTGAACATGCGGCCGATATCGGGGGCGTCGGTTGACGGACGCGGGCGCAGGCGAATGGGGCTGTCAGCGGTCGCGGTCGCGCTGCTGGTGACCGTCACCGCGTGCGGCGGGGACGGCGGGTCGGATTCGGGGGCCGGCGACGGGAAGGGCGGCGACACCGGCACGGCGGGCGCCAGGAAGTCGCAGGCCGTCGTGACCATAGCCCCGGGGGACGGCGCCAAGTCCGTCGACACCAGCGGTGCGCTGAAGGTGACCGCGGCCAAGGGCAAGCTGACTTCGGTCGAGGTCAAGGATGCCAAGGGTGCCGCGATAGCCGGGAAGATATCCGGCGACGGGGGCACATGGACGCCGTCCACGCACCTCGCCGCCGCCACGAAGTACACGGTGCACGCGGTCGCCAAGGACTCCGCGGGCCTGGAGGCCGCCAAGGAGGCCGACTTCACCACCCTGACGCCGAAGAACACCTTCCTCGGGCGCTTCACGCCGGAGGACGGTTCCAAGGTCGGCGTCGGAATGCCGTTCTCGCTGCGCTTCACCCGGGGCATCACCAACCCCGAGGACGTGGAGAAGGCGATCACCGTCAAGACCGAGCCGGCCGTCGAGGTCGCGGGCCACTGGTTCGGCAACGACCGGCTCGACTTCCGTCCCGAGAAGTACTGGAAGCCCGGTACGAAGGTCACCGTCGAGCTCGACCTCGACGGCGTCGAGGGCCGGCCCGGCGTCTACGGCGAGCAGGACAAGAAGGTCACCTTCACCATCGGCCGCAACCAGGTCTCGGTCGTCGACGTGAAGACCAAGAAGATGAAGGTCACGCAGGACGGCAAGGTCATCAAGACCCTCCCCGTCACCACCGGCAAGCCCGGGTACGACACCTGGAACGGCCAGATGGTCATGACCGAGAAGTTCGTCGAGACCCGGATGAACGGCGACACGGTCGGCTACGACGGCGAGTACGACATCGACGACGTCCCGCACGCCACCCGCCTGACCGACTCCGGCACCTTCATCCACGGCAACTACTGGGGCGGCGGCGCCTTCGGCAACTACAACGCCAGCCACGGCTGCATCGGCCTGCGCGACGTCAAGGGCGCCTACGACGGCAGCACACCGGCCGCGTGGTTCTTCAACCACTCGATGATCGGCGACGTGGTCGTCGTGAAGAACTCCAACGACGCGACCGTGGCTCCGGAGAACGGGCTGAACGGCTGGAACATGTCGTGGGAGAAGTGGAAGGCGTAACCCCGTCTCCCGGACCGCGGCCCTGGTGTACGACCTCATGCGGGGTACGGCACCGGGGCCGTTGCCATTGCCGTTGGCTCCGACCCCGGCCGGGTGT
>NZ_JBVKCZ010000029.1:29004-125558 GCF_055634335.1 Streptomyces sp. NPDC111802
GTGGCTGACCGCACTTCACCGCCCGCTGTTGGCCCCCGTGCTGTGCTCGTCTGGGGGTAACCCCCAGATCCCCGGCCGGGTGTGGCTGACCGCACTTCACCGCCCGCTGTTGGCCCCCGTGCTGTGCTCGTCTGGGGGTAACCCCCAGATCCCCGGCCGGGTGTGGCTGACCGCACTCCACCACACTTCGTTAGCCCCCGTTAACCTGCTCGCATGACCGTGAATCTCGAAGTCGCCGAAGGTGTCGGTACCCTCCGTCTCGACCGCCCGCCCATGAACGCGCTGGACGTCGCCACCCAGGACCGGCTCAAGGAGCTGGCCGAGGAGGCGGCCCGGCGTGACGACGTGCGGGCCGTGGTGATCTACGGCGGGGAGAAGGTGTTCGCGGCGGGCGCGGACATCAAGGAGATGCAGGACATGGACCACACGGCGATGGTCCTGCGCGGCCGGGCCCTGCAGGAGTCGTTCACGGCGGTGGCCCGGATCCCGAAGCCGGTGGTCGCGGCGGTGACGGGCTACGCGCTCGGTGGCGGCTGCGAGTTGGCGCTGTGCGCGGACTACCGGATCGCCGCGGACAACGCCAAGCTGGGCCAGCCGGAGATCCTGCTCGGCCTGATCCCGGGCGCGGGCGGCACCCAGCGGCTGGCCCGGCTGGTAGGCCCGTCCAAGGCGAAGGACCTGATCTTCACCGGCCGTATGGTGAAGGCCGACGAGGCACGGGAGTTGGGCCTGGTGGACCGAGTCGTGGCGCCGGACCAGGTCTACGCCGAGGCGCACGCGTGGGCGGCGAAGCTGGCACAGGGCCCGGCGATCGCGCTGCGTGCCGCGAAGGAGTCGATCGACACCGGCCTGGAGACGGACATCGAGACGGGCCTTGCGGTGGAACGCGGCTGGTTCGCCGGCCTGTTCGCGACGGAGGACCGGGAGCGGGGGATGCGGAGCTTCGTCGAGGAGGGGCCGGGCAAGGCGAAGTTCCTCTGAAATGTCACCCCTGAAACTCGCCCGAAGCACTTGCAATTGACGGGGTGTCTGATCCGGGTCCCTCGATGGGGCGGTTTATGGCAGCCTTAAGGCAGCCTTAAGCGTGTCTTGTCGAGGGAGCCCGTCGATTGCCGTCAACAGACCCTTCGTCGCAGGTCAGACAGGCTGTTGAGAGCCCCGAACTGCCCCTGTCATATGCCAGCCGAGTGCGGCGGAATGAGGGCTTCCGGGGGGTGTATTCCTCAGGAACGGCCACGGCGGGCGCTGCGGGCGGCCATGATGGGGGCATGGCGGGGCTGGAGGGTGTCGAACACCCGCGGGGAAACGGCCGTGCGGCTGCGGCGCGCTGGTCGCCGGCGGTCGAGGACGAAGCTGCATCGAAGGCGCTGGAACTGTTCGGCAATCCCACGGAGGCGGAAGTTCCGCTCCCGTCCCGCCCGGAGTCGGCCGCGACGGCACGCCGGCTGGCCCAGGTGGTGGTGTTACGGCAGTGGGGCCTGACTCCGAAAATGACGGAGGACGCGGTCCTGCTGGTCTCGGAACTGGTCGGCAACGCCGTCCGCCACACCGGCGCCCGCGTCTTCGGCCTCCGTATGCGCCGCCGCCGCGGCTGGATCCGCATCGAGGTCCGCGACCCGTCCAGGGGCCTGCCCTGTCTGATGCCGGTCCAGGAGATGGACATCAGCGGCCGGGGCCTGTTCCTGGTCGACAAACTCTCCGACCGCTGGGGCGTGGACCTGCTACCACGCGGCAAGACGACGTGGTTCGAGATGAGGGTGGCAGACCGCTGACGCTCGCCTCCGGCGGCTGAGCCCCGGCTGAGACTGGGTGTGCTCGCGTGGCGGCGGTACAGGCATTTCAGCCCGTCCGGCGTGTGAGGTCGAGCCCCGTGCCGTGCCTGGCCCCCACCCACCCGCTGGGGGCGGCCACGGGGTTGCGGTCGCCTCTGGTCGCCGGTCCAGGCAATGTCAGCCCGTCCGGCGTGTGAGGTCGAGCCCCGTGCCGTGCCTGGCCCCCACCCACCCGCTGGGGGCGGTCACCGGGTTGCGGTCGCCTCTGGTTGCCGGTCCAGGCAATCTCAGCCCGTCCGGCGTTTGAGGACGAGGCCCGTTCAGGGCCGACAGCGGGGGTCTGGGGGCGGCAGCCCCCAGAAGGCACCCGGGGTCGAAGGGGCGGAGCCCCTGGGGATGGGACGGGTAGGGGCGGCGGGGGCGAGAGAGAGCGGCCGGCGACCCGAAATGACGCTGATCGGGTAATAGCGTGATTTTCGGCGTAATTCTCATTAAATAGTCGTGATCATTGGCGACCCCACCCAGACACCGCCACACCCCCCCCGCGACACCCCCCACCGGAAGACCTGCCGATGAACCTCAAACCCCGCCCCCTCCTCACCACCCTGACCCTCCTCGCACTCACCGCCTGCGGCACCGAGTCCGTCGGGAACAGGGACCGCGCCGAAGAAACCCACGGCACCCGGGCCGCCATCCCCGCCCCGGTGAAGGAGGAGACCGTCAAGGGCCTCCCCGGCATGCCTCCCGTCCTCGACCCGAAGGACGTCTACGCCGCCGACCGCCCGAACAAGCTCTCCCCGGTCGTCAAGGACTTCCCGTCCCGCGTCTACGTCCCGAACACCGAGTCGGACACCGTCTCCGTCATCGACCCGAAGACGTACGAGGTCATCGAGACCATCCCCGTGGGCCGCCAGCCCCAGCACGTCGTCCCGTCCTGGGACCTGAAGACCCTCTGGGTCAACAACAACCGCGGCCACACCCTCACCCCCATCGACCCGAAGACCGGCAAGGCGGGCAAGGAGGTCGAGGTCCACGACCCGTACAACCTCTACTTCACCCCCAACGGCAAGTACGCCGTCGTCATGGCCTCCCTCGACCGCGAACTCGTCTTCCGCGACCCCCACACCATGAAGCCGATCAAGACCGAACCGGTCTCCTGCTACGGCGTCAACCACGCCGACTTCTCCCTCGACGGCCGCTACTTCATCGTGTCCTGCGAGTTCAGCGGCGAACTGCTGAAGGTCGACACCGAGAAGATGAAGGTCGTCGGACAGCAGAAGCTCCCCTTCGACGGCGCCATGCCCCAGGACGTCAAGATCTCGCCCGACGGCAAGCGGTTCTACATCGCCGACATGATGGCGGACGGCATGTGGGTGCTGGACGGCGACAGGTTCAGCAAGCCCGCCTTCCTGCCCACCGGCAAGGGCTGCCACGGCCTCTACGTCAGCCGCGACTCCCGCGAGATGTACGTCTCCAACCGCGGCGAGGGCACCGTCTCCGTCTTCGACTTCACCCGGAACCAGCTCACCAAGAAGTGGCGGCTCCCCGAAGGCGGCAGCCCCGACATGGGCGGCGTCTCCACCGACGGCAAGGTGCTGTGGCTGTCGGGACGCTACGACTCCGAGGTGTACGCCATCGACACCCGCACCGGCGCCGAAGTCGCCCGTATCCCGGTCGGCAAGGGCCCGCACGGTCTCGCCGTGTACCCCCAGCCGGGCCGCTACTCCCTCGGCCACACCGGCATCTTCCGCTAGCCGACGGCCGGTTGACCCCGATCGGCGGACACGCCGCCGAACGAGTGAAGATCCCCGACTCGTCGCCGTAGCTCCGCAATCGTGCTCCCATGATCACAACTCGCCTGCGGCGGCGGGCCGCTGCCGCCGTGCTGTCCCTCTCGGCCGTCCTCGCCACGACGGCCGCCACGGCTCCCGCGACCCCCGCCTCCTCCGCCACCTCGGCTCGCGCGGCCGCCGCCAAGGCCGCCCCCGCCCCGGCCGCCTGCCCCGTCCAGTTCGACGACCGGATCAAGGCCGCCGCCGACCGCCGTGTCGACGTCGACCGCATCACCCCCGACCCGGCCTGGCGCACCAGCTGCGGCACGCTCTACGTGCAGGAGCGCCTCCGCGCCCACCGGCCGGTACCCGGCCTCCAGGAACGCCCGCATGCTGCGGGCGTTCCCCGGCGCCACCTGTGCCCACAACGGCTCCGTGACGAGATGCCGGGCCGCCGCCACCAGCAGCCGCCCCAGCCCCCGGTGCCGTACCGCCTCGTCCACCTCGACCGACACCTCCAGCCGCCCCGCGACCCCGCGCCCCATCACCAGGACCCCGCCCTGCGCCGCCCACGCGCGCACCTCGTCGCGCCGGCCGCGGGCGTAGCCGATTCGAGGGTGGCCGGCGTCCTCGATCTCCCGCAGCGCGAGCGGCGGTTCGCCGGGCAGTGGGGTGCCGACCAGGACCGCGTCGATCGTCTCGGCCGTACGTCCCGTCCGCTCCATGAGGGCCGCGAGGAAGCTCGGGTTCATCGGCGCGGCCAGCGTGTCGCAGTCCACGCCGCGCAGGGTGTCGTACACCCACGCCGGATCCTCGTCGGTGAAGACGACGGAGTGCGCGGTGAAGGCGAGAACACCCGCGTTCCGGGGCGAGGGCTGGGGCACGACCGTCGTACGGCCGTCCGCGGGCGGAAAGACACCCCGCGCGACCGCGTCCAGAATGTCCCGCAGACTCCGCTCCGCCACGGCCGTCATCCTCGCGCTTCCTGAGGAGTAGTTCACCTGGGTGGTCGCCGCACAGGTGGCTCGCGTGGGCGGATAATCTGACCTCCGTCAGCAAGGCAACAAGGTACGACGAAAAGGGGCGGATCGGTGGCGCAGATCGACATCGAGGAAGCACGCAAGCAGTTCGAGCGCATCGATGCGGACGGTGACGGCACCATCACCGCCGCCGAGTTCAAGTCCGCTCTGGCTCAGGGTGGCGACTGGAACGTGACCGAGGCCGTCGCGGAGGCGATCATCAAGAGCCGCGACCTCAACGGCGACAAGCTCCTGTCGTTCGACGAGTTCTGGGCCTACCTGAGCAAGTGACGCCTACGAAGGGGCGCTCTCCCCACGGGGAAGGGCGCCCCTTCGTCATGCGTTCTCGGCCCACTCCCGCAACGCCGCCTTGCTGGAGAAGTTCGCCACGTTCTTGTCCACCGGGTCGTCCGTGTACTGGTGGAAGCGCCACTTCGCCTGGATGCGGGGCTTGCCCGCCGTCACGTAGTCGGCGATCCACAGGCCGTCGCCGGCGTAGGACGTGGTGTCGACATTGAGCCAGTAGTGGCGATTTGCGTAGAGAATGACCGGATTGTTCGGTCGCTTCTCCTTCAGCTTCCGGATGAACAGGTCCTTCTCCGCGTTGCTCGCGTGCGTTCCCTCGCTCGTCGTCTCCCAGTCGACGGCGAGGATGTCGCCCGCCTTCTCGGGGGCCTTGCTGACGAAGTAGTCAGCCTGGGCGGAGAGGTTGCCGGGCCAGAGGAAGTGGTAGAAGCCGACGACCAGGCCGGCGTCACGGGCGCGCTTCGTCTGGGCGGCGAGTTTGGGGTTGACGTAGGAGCGGCCTTCCGTCGCCTTGATGAAGACGAAGGAGAGGCCGTCGGTGCCGTAGGAGGAGGACTGGTACGCGCTGACATCGATGCCGCGGATCATGGGGGGACTCCGGAAGTGCCGGTGAGGGGAGAGGAGTTGGACTGGGTGTATGCCCCACCGTGCCACGGCTGACGCGTACCTGACGTGGAATTGTCAACATTCGATGATGTTGACCGCCAGCCCTCCCCGAGCCGTCTCCTTGTACTTGACCGACATGTCGGCGCCCGTGTCCTTCATCGTCTTGATGACCTTGTCCAGGGACACCTTGTGGGAGCCGTCGCCCCGCATGGCCATGCGGGCCGCGGTGACCGCCTTGACCGCGGCCATGCCGTTGCGCTCGATGCAGGGGATCTGGACGAGGCCGCCGACGGGGTCGCAGGTGAGGCCGAGGTTGTGTTCCATACCGATCTCGGCGGCGTTCTCCACCTGTTCCGGGCTGCCGCCGAGGACCTCGGCCAGCGCGCCCGCCGCCATCGAGCAGGCCGAGCCGACCTCGCCCTGGCAGCCGACCTCGGCGCCGGAGATGGACGCGTTCTCCTTGAAGAGCATGCCGATCGCGCCCGCGGCGAGCAGGAAGCGGACCACCCCGTCCTCATCCGCGCCCGGCACGAAGTTGATGTAGTAGTGGAGCACGGCGGGGATGATCCCGGCGGCGCCGTTCGTCGGCGCGGTCACCACCCGGCCGCCCGCCGCGTTCTCCTCGTTCACGGCCATCGCGTAGAGCGTGATCCACTCCATGGCGAGCGCCTTCGGGTCGCCCTCGGAGCGCAGCTTGCGGGCCGTGTTCGCCGCCCGGCGCCGGACCTTCAGGCCGCCCGGCAGGATGCCCTCCCGTGCCATGCCCCGCGCGACACAAGCCTTCGTGACCTGCCAGATCTCCAGCAGACCCGCGCGGATCTCCTCCTCCGTGCGCCAGGCCCGCTCGTTCTCCAGCATCAGCGCGGCGATCGACAGGCCCGTCTCCTGCGTCAGGCGCAGCAGTTCGTCGCCCGTGCGGAAGGGGTACTTCAGGACCGTGTCGTCGAGCTTGATGCGGTCCGCGCCGACCGCGTCCTCGTCGACGACGAAGCCGCCGCCCACCGAGTAGTACGTCTTGGACATGAGCTCGTGACCGGACTCGTCGTACGCCCACAGCGTCATGCCGTTCGCGTGGTACGGCAGTGTCTTACGGCGGTGCAGCACGAGGTCCTTGTCGAAGTCGAAGGGGATCTCGTGGTCGTCGAGCAGCCTCAGACGGCCCCCCGACTTGATCTTCTCGACCCGTTCGTCCGCCGTCTCCACATTCACCGTGCGCGGCGAGGCGCCCTCCAGGCCGAGCAGTACGGCCTTCGGGGTGCCGTGGCCGTGGCCGGTCGCGCCGAGCGAGCCGTACAGCTCGGAGCGTATGGACGCCACCGAGGGCAGCACACCCTCGTTGCGCAGGCGGTGGGCGAACATACGTGCCGCGCGCATCGGGCCGACCGTGTGGGAGCTGGACGGGCCGATGCCGATCGAGAACAGGTCGAAGACCGAGATGGCCACGGGAAACTCCTCAATACGGGGTGGTGCGGAGGGTTTCCGCGGGGTGCCCCGCCCGCTCACTGACCAGTGTGCGGGACACCCCACGGAAAGGAACTACTTGTTCAGACCGGGGTACAGCGGGTGCTTGTCGGCGAGCGACTTGACCCGGGCCTTGAGCGCGTCGACGTCGTACGACGGCTTGAGCGTCTCGGCGATGACGTCCGCGACCTCGGCGAAGTCCTCGGCCGTGAAGCCCCGGGTGGCCAGGGCGGGCGTGCCGATGCGCAGGCCCGACGTCACCATCGGCGGGCGCGGGTCGTTCGGAACGGCGTTGCGGTTGACCGTGATGCCGACCTCGTGGAGGCGGTCCTCGGCCTGCTGGCCGTCCAGCTCCGACTCGCGCAGGTCGACGAGGATCAGGTGCACGTCCGTGCCGCCGGACAGGACGTTCACGCCGGCCTCGCGGGCGTCGGCGGCCGTGAGGCGCTCCGCGAGAATGCGCGCGCCCTCGACCGTGCGGCGCTGGCGCTCCTTGAACTCCTCGCTCGCGGCGACCTTGAAGGACACCGCCTTGGCCGCGATCACATGCTCCAAGGGGCCGCCCTGGAAGCCCGGGAACACGGACGAGTTCAGCTTCTTCGCGAAGTCCTTCTTGGCCAGGATGATGCCGCCGCGCGGACCGCCCAGCGTCTTGTGGGTGGTGGAGGTGACGACGTCCGCGTACTCGACCGGGTTCGGGTGGAGACCGGCGGCGACCAGGCCCGCGAAGTGCGCCATGTCGACCCACAGGTACGCCTCGACCTCGTCGGCGATCCGGCGGAACTCGGCGAAGTCCAGCCGGCGCGGGTACGCCGACCAGCCCGCGATGATCACCTTGGGCTTGTGCTCCTTGGCGAGCTTCTCGACCTCGGCCATGTCGACCAGGCCGGTCTCGGTGTCCACGTGGTACGGGACGACCTTGAACTGCTTGCCGGAGAAGTTCAGCCGCATCCCGTGCGTGAGGTGGCCGCCGTGCGCCAGGTCCAGGCCGAGGATGGTGTCGCCGGGCTGGGCCAGCGCGAACAGCGCGGCCTGGTTGGCGGAGGCGCCCGAGTGCGGCTGCACGTTGGCGTACTCGGCGCCGAACAGCTCCTTGACCCGGTCGATGGCGATCTGCTCGGCGACGTCGACGTGCTCACAGCCGCCGTAGTAGCGGCGGCCGGGATAGCCCTCGGCGTACTTGTTGGTGGCGACCGAGCCCTGCGCCTCCATCACCGCGACCGGCGCGAAGTTCTCGGAGGCGATCATCTCCAGGGTGGACTGCTGGCGCTCCAACTCGGCGTCGAGCGCGGCGGCGATCGCCGGATCCAGCTCGTGCAGGGGCGCGTTCAGAAGAGACTTGTCAGGCATGGAAGCAGACATGTGGGCAGACATAAGGGATACGACTCCTCAGCCGGCGGTGTGGGTGACGTACTCGTCGGCGGAGAGCAGGTCGGCCGGCTCCTCCGTGATCCGTACCTTGAACAGCCAGCCGCCCTCGAAGGGCGCGGAGTTCACCAGCGCCGGGTCGTTCACCACGTCCTCGTTGATCTCGGTGACCTCACCGGTGACCGGGGAGTACAGGTCGGACACCGACTTGGTCGACTCCAGCTCGCCGCAGGTCTCGCCCGCGGTCACCGTCGAGCCGACCTCGGGGAGCTGGGCGTAGACGACATCGCCGAGCGCGTTGGCCGCGAACTCCGTGATGCCGACCGTCGAGACGCCGTCCTCGGCGGTCGACAGCCACTCGTGCTCCTTGCTGTAGCGCAGCTGCTGGGGGTTGCTCATGGCCTGAATTCTCCTGTACGCGCGGGAGTGGTGGTGAATGGGGGACTGCTGAAAACGTGTGTGAGCAGCGGAAATGTGCGCAGGGTCACGCGCTCGTCCGCTGCCAGTCTCTACGTCTGGCGTTACTTCTGCCGCTTGTAGAACGGCAGGGCCACGACCTCGTACGGCTCGTGGCTGCCGCGGATGTCCACGCCGACTCCGGCCGTGCCGGGCGCCGAGTGCGCGGCGTCGACGTACGCCATGGCGATGGGCTTGCCCAGGGTGGGGGAGGGCGCGCCGGAGGTGACCTCGCCGATGACCTCGCCGCCGGCGACGACCGGGTACCCGGCGCGCGGGACGCGACGCCCCTCGGCGACCAGGCCGACCAGGACGCGCGGCGGGTTCCGGTCGGCACGGTCGGCGGCTTCGGCCAGCGCCTCGCGCCCGACGAAGTCGCCCTCCTTCTCGAACTTCACCACCCGGCCGAGCCCGGCGTCGAAGGGGGTGAGGGAGGTCGTCAGCTCATGGCCGTACAGCGGCATGCCCGCTTCGAGGCGCAGGGTGTCGCGGCAGGACAGCCCGCAGGGGACCAGGCCGGCGCTCTCGCCCGCCTTGGTCAGCGCCTGCCACAGCTCGACGGCGTGCTCCGGCTTCACGAACAGCTCGAAGCCGTCCTCGCCGGTGTAACCCGTGCGGGCGATGAGCGCGGGGATGCCGGCGACGGTGCCGGGCAGGCCGGCGTAGTACTTCAGGCCGTCGAGGTCGGCGTCGGTCAGCGACTTCAGGATGCCCGGGGACTCGGGGCCCTGTACGGCGAGCAGCGCGTACGCGTCCCGGTCGTCGCGCACCTCGGCGTCGAAGCCGGCGGCGCGCTCGGTGACCGCGTCCAGCACGACCTGGGCGTTGGAGGCGTTGGCGACGATCATGTACTCGGTCTCGGCGAGCCGGTAGACGATCAGGTCGTCGAGGATGCCGCCGTCGGCCTGGCAGATCATGGTGTAGCGGGCGCGGCCGACGCCGATCGAGGCGATGTTGCCGACGAGGGCGTGGTTCAGCAGCGCGGCGGCCTGCGGGCCGGTGACGGTGATCTCGCCCATGTGCGAGAGGTCGAACAGGCCGGCCTTGGTGCGTACGGCGTTGTGCTCGTCGCGCTCGGAGGCGTAGCGCAGGGGCATGTCCCAGCCGGCGAAGTCGGTCATCGTCGCGCCGAGCGAGCGATGCAGGGCATCGAGCGCGGTACGCCGCTGGTCGGGGGATTTGGTACTGCTCATCGGTCGGTGTCTCCCAAGGCGATGGGGGTCCCCCCGCGCGAGCGAATTCGAGCGTGGGGGAGGGCGAGGTCGTTCCTCCCCATCTGTCATCGGAACCTGAGAGGTTCGCCACGACCGCCACGGGGACGATCAGGACTTGCACCTTGGGTGGAGCCACGCCCGCTCTCGAAGAGAGGGGTGGCCCGCTTTTCAGATGTGCCTCGCCCGCGCGGTAACGGGGCCTGAGAGATTCAAGGGAGGGACTTGCTCCTTCGGCGCCCCGGCGATGCACTGCCGAGGACTCTCCCGCGCGGATTCAAACGGCCGGTATGCAGTTGGCGCGGACATCATTGCATGCCGGGCTCGTCCGTGGCAGGGCCATGTCTGTAACCGGCTTGTGGCAGTAAGCGAACGAAAAAGCGAGGGATGCTCTATTACCTTCTCTTTACGCTCAGTGGGGATGGGGAATCCTGACCCCGGAGGAGGACGATGACGGTGAACCGCACCACGGCGTACGCGACGACCTCGGGCCTTGCGCTGCCCAAGCAGCCCGCCGCCCCGGCCGCCGAGGCCCGCGCCATGTGCCCCGCGCCCGTGGTCCGCGATCTGCGTGAGCGCTCCGGGCACAGCCCGCACGCGCTGCTCTTCGGTCCCAGGGACCTCGTCGTCATCACCGGCCTGCCCGGCAGCGGCAAGTCCACGCTGATGAAGCGGACCGTGAAGGGCCTGCGTGTCGACTCCCAGGACACCCGGGACCGCTGGGACGACCGGATGCCGGGCTTCGTCCCCTACGCCTTCTACCGGCCCCTGGTCCGCCTCGCCCACTACGCCGGGCTGCGCCGCGCCCTGCGCAGCGGCGAGGGCGTCGTCGTGCACGACTGCGGTACGCAGACCTGGGTGCGCGCCTGGCTGGCCCGCGAGGCCCGCCGCCGCGGCGGCACCCTCCACCTGCTGCTGCTCGACGTGACCCCCGGCACCGCGCTGGAGGGCCAACGAGAGCGAGGCCGAGGCGTCTCGCGCTACGCCTTCCTACGCCACCGCACCGCCGCCTCCCGCCTACTGCGCTCGGTGGCAAAGGGCGACCTGCCGCCGGGGTGCGGCTCGGCGGTACTGGTCGACCGCGATGCGGCGGATGTACTGCGCCGGATCGGCTTCACCGGGTGACTGGTCGCCGGCACGGGCGGGCGGCTGAGCGGTCGTGGGCGGGGGCGGGTCGGACTTTGGCGGTCGAGGCGGTGGGCTGCCGCCCCCCCCGCACCGGCCCGGAGGGCTGTCGCAAGCTTGGCGAGGTGTCTCGCTGCGGTGGGATCTGGGTCGCGGGTGAGTGCCATACGCGGGGGCGGGAGGGCGGTGGGGCTGCCCCCCGCACCGGTCCGGAGGGCTGTCGCAAGCTTGGCGAGGTGTCTCGCTGCGGTGGGATCTGGGTCGCGGGGTGAGTGCCATACGCGGGGGCGGGAGGGCGGTGGGGCTGCCCCCCGCACCGGCCCGGACGGCTATCCCCAGCGTGGCGAGGTGTCCGCGGTGGGCCTTCCTGTGCCATCGCAGGCCGGCTGTCTGGCCGCGGCCCGGCCGGGATACGGCGGGTCGGGTTCGCGGGGTCGAGCGGCCATGCGTGGGGGCGGTCGGCTGGTAGGTGGGCCGTGGGCTGACCGGTCGTATTCGCTGGATGACCGCCCGTAGACCTGCGCCGGCCGGACACCAGCTAGCCTTTTGGCCTCAGACGTGGTTCACAGCAGGCGGTCAGACAGATGGACTTCGCAGCGGATCTCCCCGCGGACTTCCCGGCACCGGCACACCTCCATCCGCACGGCGGTTGGCCCGGCAACGAGCTGGAGGAGGTGCTCTCGGCCTCCCTCGGCCTGCCCTCGGCGGGCGGGAGGATCATCGAGGTGCTCGGCCGCAGCTTCGTCTGGGTGCCCCTGCCCAGCGGCGGCGGCCCGCACAGCGGCCCGCTGGACCTGCCGACGGTGGAGATCGAGGGCCAGGGATACGTCCCGGTCTTCAGCTCCGAGGAACAGTTCCGCCAGGTCGTCGGCGCCCACATGTCGTACACGATCGCCCCGGCCGTGGAGTTCGCCCGCGGTCTGCCCCCGCACATGGGCATCGCCCTGAACCCGGACGGCGTGGTCGGCGTCCCCCTGCCCCCGGCGGCGGTCGCCGAGCTCTGCCGGGTGGGCCGCACCCCGCTGGACGGTCTCACCTCCGGCGGCCGCGTCAAGCTCTACGAGCCCGACTGGCAGGACGACCCGGTCGACTTCCTCGCGGCGGCGTCGGCCACGTTCGCCGAGACCGGCGTGGTCACTACGGCCCGCCGCTGCCTGGCGGCCATCGAGACGGCCGACCCGGTGATGTTCATAGGCGTGGAACTCTCCCACTGGGAGGGCGACTTGCGGGCCGCACCCATGGACGCCCTCGCCCGCGCCCTGGGCCGCGCGCCGGTCGCCTGGCCCGTCAACCTGGTGCTGCTGGACGTGGCTCAGGACCCGGTGATCGAGTGGATGCGGGCGAAGGTACGGCCCTTCTACCAACGCGGCTAGGCGAAGCGCCCCCGACAGCCGCGATGTGGCAGCAAGTTCCGAGCTCCTGGGCGGGCTTAAGCTAGGGGCACAGTTCGGGCAAGGTGTTGTACGGAGGGGCGGTAGAAAGTGAGCGCTGGCACAACCTCGACCGGACAGGTCGAGCACATGCTGCGCCAGGTGACCCCCGGGCGCTACGACGCCTACGAGGCACTCCTGCGCGCGCTCGCGACCCCGAACACCGGCCAGATCTGGATGCTGCTGTGGCACGGCCAGACCGGCTCCCCGGACGCCCAGTACGGAAACATGGAGGTCGACGGCTACGGCTACGCCCCGTGCGTCACCTCCGCCCAGGAGCTGTCGGCCAGCGGCTGGAACCGCAGCTACGAGGTCGTCGACGGCGTCGAGGTGGCCCGCGCCCTGTATCCGGACCACTTCGGCCTCTGGCTGAACCCGCACGCCCCGGGCGGCGGCGTCGGCATCCCCTGGCTCGACCTGCGTCGCATCGCCACCGGCCTGGACCGCCAGCCCGCCGGACCGCTGCGCCTGTCGGAGCCCGGCATCGAGATCCCGCAGTTCTACGCCCTGCTCACGCAGAACGCCCACCGCACCCCGGCCGTCCGCTCCCTGCGCCGCGCCTGGGTGCAGCCGGCGCTCGGCGCGCCGTATCTCGCCATCGGGCTCGACGTGTACGACACGAGCCCGCCCGCGGTGGACTCGGTGCGCGCGATGATGCTCCAGTCGATCGGCGCGGTCCCGGACGGGCTGCCGGTCTCGACCGTGGCGATGTCCGACGAGGACGATCCGGTCGCGATGTGGATGCGGGCGGGCGCCCGCCCGTTCTACGACCGCGAGGCACACGCCGCCCCCGCGCAGGCCCCCGCGGGTGGCTACGGTTACCCTCCGGCACAGGGCCGTTACTGATCATTTGACGCGCTAACCTACCGTTCAGTCGGCAGCCCGACTTCGTAGGTGCATGCGTCCGCTGGCTGCGGTTTCACAGGCACATCTCCGCGCGTAGATGCGATCGGAAGGTCCCGGTCCGCCCTCATACGCCCCGACTGGCGCACGTCCGCCGATCGTTACCCGCTGTTCGGATAACGGAACCCCACAGACAGCATCACGGTTGCGCATCCTTTCCCCGCCAGCTCTGGCAACAGATCGCCAATGCGTTGAAGACTCCCCGCAAGACACGGGCCGGTCGGTCCTGTGTACGAGATAAAGCAACCGCTACAGCGGCAGCAAGGGGGTCGGCAACCGTCGGCCGAGAGGGGTCAATCTCACCGTGACCGCACCGATCGAGACAACGGGAGCGGAGGCCGAAGCACAGCCCGAGGCCGTGCTCGCCGGAGTCAAGAAGAGCCAGATCGAGGGGCGTTCGCTCAGCCAGATCGCTTGGATGCGCTTCAAGCGGGACAAGGTCGCGATGGCCGGTGGCGTCGTCGTCATCTGCCTCGTGATCATGGCGGTGCTCTCCAAGCCGATCCTGTGGGTGTTCGACCTCGACCCCAACCAGTTCAACCAGGACCTGATCGACCCGGCCCTGCTCGCCCCCAAGGGCGGCTGGGGCGGAATGAGCTGGGACCACCCGCTGGGCGTCGACCCCCAGTACGGCCGTGACATGCTCGCCCGCATCATCGACGGCTCCTGGGTGTCGCTGCTCGTCGCGGGCGGCGCCACGCTCCTGTCCGTGTGCATCGGCACCGTGCTCGGCGTGGTCGCCGGGTACTACGGCGGTGTGGTCGACAGCGTGATCAGCAGGCTGATGGACACCTTCCTGGCGTTCCCGCTGCTGCTGTTCGCGATCTCGATCTCGGCCTCCGTGCAGGACGGTTTCTTCGGGCTCCAAGGGCTTCCGCTGCGCATCTGCGTGCTGATCTTCGTGATCGGCTTCTTCAGCTGGCCGTACATCGGCCGCATCGTGCGCGCGCAGACCATGACCCTGCGCAGGCGGGAGTTCATCGAGGCCTCCACGAGCCTGGGCGCACGCGGCCCGTACATCCTGTTCCGCGAGTTGCTCCCCAATCTCGTCGCGCCGATCCTCGTCTACTCGACGCTGATCATCCCGACGAACATCCTCTTCGAGGCCGCGCTGAGCTTCCTCGGAGTCGGCATCGCTCCGCCACAGGCCTCCTGGGGCGGAATGCTCAGCAACGCTGTGGATCTCTACACAGCGGATCCGCAGTACATGTTCGTGCCCGGATTGGCGATCTTCATCACCGTCCTGGCCTTCAACCTGCTGGGTGACGGGCTGCGTGACGCCCTCGACCCTCGCAGCAAGTGATCCATCGATTGAGGGGGCTTTCCTCAGGTGAAGACGAGAAGGGTGACCGCCGCCATCGCGTCGGTCGTAGCGCTCTCACTGGGTGCTGCCGCGTGTGGTGGCGGAGATGACAACGACGGCAACGGCGGAGGCAACGGCAAGAAGGACGCCGCGCTGACCTCCATCGTGAACGCGTCGAACAAGAAGGGAGGCACGGTCACGTACGAGCACTCGGACGTGCCGGACTCCCTTGACCCGGGCAACACGTACTACGGATGGGTGCAGAACTTCTCCCGTCTCTACGCGCGTGCGCTCACCACGTTCAAGCCGGCGGCCGGCAAGGAAGGCCTCGAGGTCGTTCCCGACCTGGCGGAGTCCCTGGGTACGCCCAGCGCCGACGCCAAGACCTGGACGTACAAGCTCCGCAAGGGTCTGAAGTACCAGGACGGCACGCCGATCACGTCCAAGGACGTGAAGTACGCCATCGAGCGTTCCAACTTCGCGCCCGAGGCGCTGTCCAACGGCCCGACGTACTTCAAGGCGTACCTCGACGGTGGCGACAAGTACAAGGGCCCGTACAAGGACAAGTCCGCCGAGGGCCTGAAGTCCATCGAGACGCCGGACGACAACACGATCGTCTTCAAGTTGAAGGCGCCGTTCGCGGACTTCGACTACCTGGCGACGTTCTCGCAGACGGCCCCGGTGCCGCAGGCCAAGGACACCGGCGCGAAGTACGTGCAGAACATCGTGTCCTCCGGCCCCTACCAGTTCGAGTCCTACGAGGAGGGCCGTAGCGCCACCCTCGTCCGCAACAAGAACTGGGACGCCAAGACGGACCCGGTCCGCAAGGCGCTGCCGGACAAGATCTCGATCAAGTTCAAGGTCAACCCGGTGACGGTCGACAACGACCTGCTCTCCGACAAGATCACGGCCGACGCGGCGGGCACCGGTGTCCAGCCGGCGACCCAGCCGAAGGTGCTGACGGGTAAGAACGCGGCCTCGACGGACGGCTCCTACGCCGGTGCGACGCAGTACATCGCGCTCAACGTCAACGTGAAGCCGTTCGACAACGCCGACTGCCGCAAGGCCGTGCAGTGGGCCATCGACAAGAAGTCCGTCCAGGACGCCATCGGTGGTCCGCCGAAGGGTGACGTGGCGAGCACGCTGCTGCCGCCGTCGGTGAACGGCTACACCAAGTTCGACACCTATGCCACGGACGGCAACAAGGGCAACGTGGCCAAGGCCAAGGAAGCGCTGAAGGCCTGTGGCAAGCCGAACGGCTTCGACACGATCCTGACCGCGCGTTCCGACCGTCCCGCCGAGGTGGCGTCGGCCACGTCCGTTCAGGCCTCGCTGAAGAAGGTCGGCATCAACGTCGAGATCAAGCAGTTCCCGTCCGGTAAGTACTTCTCCAACTTCGCCGGTGTCCCGAGCTACGTCCACGAGAACAAGCTCGGCATGCTGTCGATGGCGTGGGGTGCTGACTGGCCGACCGGCTTCGGCTTCCTCGACCAGATCGTCAACGGCGCGGCCATCAAGCCCTCCGGTGGCAACAACCTGATGGAGCTGGACGACCCGAAGATCAACAAGGCCCTGACGGACGCGATCGCCAACACCGACGACGCGGCCCGCACCAAGGCCTGGGGTGACATCGACAAGATGGTGATGGACAACGCCTCGGTCGTCCCGCTGATCTACCGCAAGAACCTGCTGTACAGGCCGGAGTCCGCGGCCAACGTCACGGTCACGCAGGCCTACCTCGGCATGTACGACTACCTGCTGATGAGCTCCACAAAGTAGTAACCAGCAAGGCCGGATCCCCCTGAAAGGCAGGTGAAGGCACCGGATGGCCGGGGTGGGCAGAACCCACCCCGGCCGATCGGAGCCGTACAGCTGTGGCTGCGTACATCATCCGACGCGTCTTCGGCGCGGTGCTGTTGCTGCTGGTGGTCAGCGCAGTCACCTTCGCGATCTTCTTCCTCGTGCCACGGCTCGGTGGCCAGACCGCCGACCAGCTGGCCACGCAGTATGTCGGCAAGGACGCCAACCCCGAGTCCGTCGCCGCCATCAAGCGGAACCTCGGGCTGGACCAGCCCATCGCCGTCCAGTACTGGGACTACATCAAGGGCCTCGTGGTGGGCGCCGACTACAAGTTCGGTCCCGACGCCACCCATTGTGACGCCCCGTGCTTCGGCTACTCCTTCAAGAGTCACGTCGAGGTGTGGCCCCAGCTGCAGGAACGGATCCCGGTCTCGTTCTCGCTGGCCGTCGGCGCGGCCGTGATCTGGGTGATCTCCGGTGTCACGATCGGAGTCGTCTCGGCGCTGCGCAAGGGCCGTCCGATCGACCGCATCTCGATGTTCATCGCGCTCGCCGGCGTCTCCCTGCCGATCTTCTTCACCGGCCAGGTGCTTCTCGCCCTCTTCGTGTACGAGATCCCCATCTGGGAGAGCATCGACTACGTCCCGTTCACCGACAACCCCGCCGAATGGGCCTGGCACCTGGTACTGCCCTGGGTCAGCCTCGCCTTCCTCTTCTCCGCGCTCTACGCCCGACTCACCCGGGCGGGCATGCTGGAGACGATGGGCGAGGACTACATCCGTACGGCCAGGGCCAAGGGTCTCAAGGAGACGACGGTCGTCACCAAGCACGGCCTGCGCGCCGCGCTGACCCCGATCGTCACCATCTTCGGCATGGACTTCGGCACCCTCGTCGGCACGGCGGTGCTCACCGAGACCGTCTTCTCCCTGCAGGGCATCGGTGCCTACGCGGTCCAGTCCATCAAGGACAACGACCTGCCCATCGTCATGGGCGTCACCCTGGTCGCGGCCTTCTTCATCGTCTTCTGCAATCTCATCGTCGACCTGGTGTACGCCGCCATCGACCCCCGGGTGAGGTACTCGTGAGCAAGCTCGAGAAAGCGGCGCTCGGCGAACCCGCCGTCGCCGCCCCGTCCGACACGGACGACGCGTTCCTGTCCGTGCGCGATCTGCGCATCCACTTCGACACGGACGACGGCCTGGTCAAGTCCGTGGACGGCGTCAGCTTCGACGTGCAGCGCGGGCGGACCCTGGGCATCGTCGGCGAGTCCGGCTCCGGCAAGTCCGTCACCTCGCTCGGGGTGATGGGCCTGCACCGCTCGGCGCGCGCCAAGGTGTCCGGCGAGGTCTGGCTGGACGGCCAGGAGCTGATCGCCGCCGACCCCGACGAGGTACGCCGGCTGCGTGGCCGCAAGATGGCGATGATCTTCCAGGACCCGCTGTCCGCGATGCACCCCTACTACTCGGTGGGCCAGCAGATCATCGAGGCGTACCGGGTCCACAACAAGGTCAGCAAGAAGGAGGCCCGCAAGCGGGCCGTCGAGATGCTGGACCGGGTGGGCATCCCCGAGCCCGACAAGCGCGTCGACGGCTACCCGCACGAGTTCTCCGGCGGTATGCGCCAGCGCGCCATGATCGCCATGGCCCTGGTGAACAACCCCGAGCTGCTCATCGCCGACGAGCCGACCACCGCCCTGGACGTCACCGTGCAGGCGCAGATCCTCGACCTGATCCGGGATCTGCAGAAGGAGTTCGGCTCCGCGGTCATCATGATCACGCACGACCTGGGCGTCGTCGCCGAGATGGCCGACGACCTGCTGGTCATGTACGCGGGCCGGCCCGTGGAGCGCGGCCCCGCCGAGTCGATCTTCTCCGAGCCCCGCCACCCCTACACCTGGGGCCTGCTCGGTTCGATGCCGCGCCTGGACCGCGAGGAGACCGAACGGCTCATCCCGATCAAGGGCGCGCCGCCCTCCCTGATCAACGTCCCGTCCGGCTGCCCGTTCCACCCGCGCTGCCCGTACGCGGACATCCCGAAGGACAACGTCACCCGCACGGTCCGCCCCGAGCTGGCCGAGGTCGGCACCCGGCACTGGGCCGCCTGCCACATGAGCCAGGAGCAGCGGGAGCGTATCTGGACCGAAGAGATTGCGCCGAAGCTGTGAGCGACGAAAAAGCGGTGAACATCCCCGCGCAGAAGGACACCCTCACGAAAGACGGCGCCGCCGACGGCGAGGTCCTGCTGAGGGTGAAGGACCTTCAGAAGCACTTCCCGATCCGCAAGGGCCTGCTCCAGCGGCAGACCGGCGCGGTGCGCGCGGTCGACGGCATCGACTTCGAGGTGCGCAAGGGCGAGACCCTGGGCGTCGTCGGCGAGTCGGGCTGCGGCAAGTCGACGATGGGCCGGCTGATCACCCGGCTGCTCGAACCGACCGGCGGCACGGTCGAGTTCGAGGGGCGGGACATCACGCATCTCGGTATCGGGCAGATGCGCCCGATGCGCCGTGACGTGCAGATGATCTTCCAGGACCCGTACTCCTCGCTGAACCCCCGGCACACCATCGGCACGATCGTCGGCGCCCCCTTCAAGCTCCAGGGCGTCGAGCCCGAGGGCGGCATCAAGAAGGAGGTCCAGCGGCTGCTGTCGGTGGTCGGTCTCAACCCCGAGCACTACAACCGCTACCCCCACGAGTTCTCCGGCGGCCAGCGCCAGCGCATCGGCATCGCCCGCGCCCTCGCGCTCAACCCCAAGCTGGTCGTGGCGGACGAGCCCGTCTCCGCCCTCGACGTGTCGATCCAGGCGCAGGTCGTGAACCTGCTGGACGACCTCCAGCAGGAGCTCGGCCTCACGTACGTGATCATCGCCCACGACCTGTCGGTCGTACGGCATGTCTCGGACCGTATCGCCGTGATGTACCTCGGCAAGATCGTCGAGCTCGCCGACCGTGAGTCGCTCTACACGGCGCCGATGCACCCGTACACCAAGGCCCTGATGTCGGCCGTGCCCATCCCGGACCCGAAGCGCCGGGGCGTCAAGAGCGATCGCATCCTGCTCCGCGGTGACGTGCCCTCGCCGATCGCCCCGCCGAGCGGCTGCCGCTTCCACACCCGGTGCTGGAAGGCGACGGAGATCTGCCGGACGACGGAGCCGCCGCTGGCGGAGCTGAAGCCGGGCCAGCGAGTGGCGTGCCACCACCCGGAGAACTTCGAGGACCAGCAGCCGCAGGACACGGTGCTGCTGTCCGTGGCCAAGGAGGCTGCGGTACTGGTGCCGACGGGGGCATCGGAGGCTGTGGCGTCTGAGGCCGTGGCGTCGGAGGCCGTGGCTTCCGAAGTCGGGGTGTCCGAGGCTGTGGCTTCGGAGGAGCCTTCCGAGACTGCGGTGTCCGAGGAGGCCCCTGAGGCTGCGACCTCCGAAGAGGAGACGTCCGCGGAGGCCGCCTCGGAGGCGACGTCCGAGGAAACGTCCGGAGAAAACACGGCCGACGACAAGTAACCCCGCCTGGCCCCCCGCCTTCCTTTGCAAGGCGGGGGGCTCGTGCTACGCAAGAATGTACGGGTGCTCCAGCAACTGTTCAGCCCGTCCGTCCAGCACACGCTCGACCTGATCGGCATCTTCGTCTTCGCGATCTCCGGCGCCCTGCTGGCCGTCCGCAAGAACTTCGACGTCTTCGGCATCGCCGTCCTCGCCGAGGTCACCGCCCTGGGCGGCGGGCTGTTCCGGGACGTCGTCATCGGTGCCGTACCCCCGGCCGCCTTCACGGATCTGGGCTACTTCCTCACCCCGCTGCTCGCCGCGGTCCTCGTCTTCTTCCTCCATCCGCAGGTGGAGCGCATCCAGACCGGCGTGAACGTCTTCGACGCCGCGGGCCTCGGTCTGTTCTGCGTCGCCGGGACGACGAAGGCGTACGACTACGGCCTCAATCTCACCTCCTCCGTGGCCCTGGGCCTGGCGACCGCCGTGGGCGGCGGTGTGCTGCGCGACGTCCTGGCCAACGAGGTGCCGTCCCTGCTGCGCTGGGACCGCGACCTGTACGCCGTCCCGGCGATCGTCGGCGCCTCGTTGACCGTCCTGTGCATCCACTACGACGCCCTGAATCCGCTCACCAGCAGCCTCGCGGCCGTCACGGCCTTCGTGCTGCGGCTGCTGGCGATGAGGTTCCACTGGCGAGCTCCGCGTGCCTGGAACCGGCGGTCGACGGTGCGAGAGGAGTAGTCCCCGGCGCCGTGCGAGCCCGGTGCTCGTTCCCCATCACCTCGGTCAGCCAGCGGAACGCCGGGACGACCTGGGGCTTCCACAGCGCCATGGTGTGGCCGCCGGCGCCGCTCGGGACGAACACCACGTTCACGGTCGTGGGCGCCTTCGCGATCCGCTGGAGCGCCATGGCCGCCTCGTACCCGTCGTTCGGCTGACCGGACAGGTAGAGCGCGACGCGCGGCGGGACACGGGAGTCCCTGAGGAGCGCATACGGGTTGTTCGCCGCCCGCAGCGCCGGGGACTTGCCGGCGAGCGACTGGGGCACGGCGACCGGGTCGTTGTAGCCGGACATGCTGACCGCGGCCCGGTACCGGTCGGGGTGGGCGACCGCCAGCTTCGCCGCGCAGTGCGCGCCCGCCGAGTACCCGGCCACCGCCCAGCCGTCCGGCGCGGCCTTGGCCCGGAAGTTGTCCATGACCATCTTCGGTACGTCGACGCTGAGCCAGCTGTCGGCGTTGACCTTGCCCGGGATGTTCGCGCAGCCGGTGTCCTTGCCGGGCAGCAGTGTGGTGCGGGGCGAGACGATGATGAACGGCTCGACCTGACCGCCGCGCATCAGCGGGGCCAGCTGCTGGGGCGCGTCCATGGTGCCGTACCAGGCCTTCGACGAGCCCGGGTAGCCCGGCAGCACCTCGACGACCGGGAACCTGTGATTGCGGTAGGCGGGCTCGTGGTACTGCGGCGGCAGCCAGACGTTGACCTCGGCGTGCACGCCGGACACCCGGCCCTTGAGTTGTGTGACGAGCACCCCGCCCTCCGCGCGCATGCCCGGACCCTTGGCCCGCTTGAAGGTCTGCCGGACCTTGGGCAGCTTCTCCAGGGCGATCCCGCCGGTGCCGCTCGCGCCGAGGTCGGCGGCCTCGTGCACATGGTCGCTGGTGCCGAGCAGGTCGCCCCAGTTGTCGTACAGCTGGTTGGAGTTGTTGACCAGCGCGAAGACCAGGGCGACCGCGGTGCCCTGCGCGAACAGCACCATCAGCACCCGGGCGATTGCCCGCACCGCCTTCGGGCCGCGCACCCGCGACCAGAGGCCCAGCGGCAGCACGACGGCGACGACGCAGAGCGCGACGAGCGTGTAGAGGAATGGGGTCCCGGTGAGACTCATGTCCTGATAGAGGGGGAGATCGGGCCTCGGGTTTCGGGCGAGCAGGGACACTTACCGAAAAGTTGCCCGCATCTCGTCGAGGGCGCAGGGTGGGTCACCACGGGAAAGCTACCGCTTAGTAGTTTGCTGTTGTACCGTTCATCCATGCCAGAAGCAGCCTCTGCCCCGACGGCCCCGCGGGCCACGATCGGCGACAGCGAGTTCGACCGCGACACCGCGGTCACCCGCCGCGAGCCCGGCGTCTACGACATCGACCTCTCCGCCGGCTGGACCATCATCAGCGCCGTCAACGGCGGCTATCTGCTGGCCGTCCTCGGCCGAGCCCTCGCGGACGCCCTGCCGCACAGCGACCCGTTCACGATCTCCGCGCACTACCTGACGGCGTCCCAGCCGGGCCCGGCGGTCGTCCGCACGGACGTGGTGCGCACCGGCCGGACGCTGTCGACCGGCCAGGCCTCGCTCTTCCAGTACGACGAGCAGGGCCGCGAGGTCGAGCGGATCCGCGTCCTCGCCTCCTACGGCGACCTCGACTCCCTCCCGGACGATGTCCGTACGACGGCCGAGCCGCCCGAGTTTCCGCCCCTGGAGCACTGCTTCGGCCCCGAGGACGGCCCGGCGCCGGTCTCCGGCAGCTCGGCCATCGCCGACCGCCTGATGCTCAAGCTGGACCCGTCGACCCTGGGCTGGGCGCTCGGCCGGCCCTCGGGCAAGGGTGAGATGCGCGCATGGTTCGGCCTGGCCGACGGGCGCGACGCCGACCCGTTCTCCCTGCTGCTGGCGGTCGACGCGCTGCCCCCGACCGCGTTCGAGATCGGCATCTCGGGCTGGGTCCCGACGGTGGAGCTGACGGTGCATGTCCGGTCCCGCCCGGCGCCGGGCCCGCTGCGGGTGTCGATCACCACGCGCAACCTCGCGGGCGGCTTCCTGGAGGAGGACGCGGAGGTATGGGACAGCGCGGACCGGCTGGTCGCCCAGTCGAGGCAGCTGGCGCGGGCACGGCTCGGCTGACACACGCTCCGGTCGTGGCGCGGGCGGCGGCTTCTGTCACGGCCCTGTACCAGCGAGCAGCGCGCGGATCCGAGGAAAGACGCAGTTCGTCGAGGCGCCTTGAGGTGTGCTTTGCCCGGCGCGCAGGCCGTCGACAGCACGCCCTCAAGGAAGCCCTGAGCGGCGTTGGTTGAGTTCCCGCCCCAAGGACTTTCCTCATCCTCCATGGAGCTGTTTCTCATGAAGCATGCGCGTCTCCTCCCCGCCGTGGCCCTGCTGGCGCTCTCGCCCCTGGCCCTGGTGGCCTGCGGGTCCGGCGACTAGTCGTCGACCTCGGACAGCGGCAACTCCGGTCAGCCGTCGTCCTCGTGCCGGCAGCCGTCGGGGGCGCCGAGCGGAGCGCCCAGCGGGGCGCCTTCGGGTATGCCGGGCGGGGCACCTTCGGCCGGGGCCACCGGGGCGCCCAGCCGTGCTCCCAGTGGCGCCCCCGGTGGCGCTCCCAGCGGTGCTCCCGGTGGGGGTCAGAGCGGAGGCCAGGGTGGCGGTTGCGGCGGTCCGGGCGGGGGCCAGGGCGGCGGGGCGGCTCCCGGCGGTGCCCCGAGCGGGGCGCCGAGCGCGGCGGCTTCGGCGACGAGGAGCTGACGCGGACGCCGTACGACGCCCTGAATGCCGTACGACGTATGCCGTACGACACGGGCGGTACTCCCGATGGACGGGGGGTGCCGCCCCTTGTCGTCTCGCCGGTGCCGGGTGGGCCTGGTGCTCAGTCCAGCCAGTGCGCGCGGCCGATGCTGATCAGCCGCATCTGGCGGGTCGCGACCTGGGCGACGCGCTGCCGCTTGTCCTCCGGTGCCTCCAGGACGTCCAGGAACAGCGAGGCCGTCATCAGCATCTGGTCGACGTAGAGGTTGGCGAGCATGAGGAGGTCGTCGTCGTTCCAGCCCTCGGAGACGCGGTCCTTGGCGAGCGCGACCTTCACTTCCTCGGCGAACCGGGCCAGTTGGTCCTGGATCGCCTCCCGGACCGACTGCACCCCGCCGTGCCGCTCACGGGCGATGAAGCGCACGTGCGCCGGGTGCGTCTCGACATGACGGGCGATCAACGCGACAGCGCTCTCTATGCGTTGGTCGCTGTCGCCGGCCGAGGAGACGATCGTGCGGATCATCGGATGCAGACTGCCGAGTGCCTCCTCGACGAGGGCGACGCCGAGGTCGGCGGTGGAGCGGAAGTGCCGGTAGAAGGCCGTCGGGGCGACGCCGACGGCGCGGGTGACCTCGCGCAGGCCCAGACTGCTCAGACTCTGCTCCTCCAGCAGTCCCAGCGCCGCGTCCAGGAGCGACTGCCGGGTCTTCTGTTTCTGGGCCTGCCGAATGCCGAGGGTGTGACTCATGCCATGCAGTTAACAACTGTTCTCTGGAATTGAAAAGCCGTAGGGCGCGCTAGACTTGGGAGTCAGTGAACAAGTGTTACTACAACTGTTCACCGAACTGTAACGAGAGAGATCCACGCGAGAGATCTCGAAGGGGGATCCGACCCATGTTGTTCCTCGTCGCCGCGCTCCTGTTGCTGGGCGTGCTGCTGGGCACCGTCGCCCACGCGCCGCTCGCCTTCACCGCCGTCACCGCCGCCGTGATCGCCGTCTGGCTGGGCATCTTCGCCGCCCGCGAGCGTCACGCCCGCCGCAACTGACATCGCCAACCGGTCCGAACCGACCTCTCAGGAGCTGACACCCATGCAACTCACCGCACCGGCCGCGGGCCGCCCCGGCACCCGCACACGCACCCGCGACGCCGACGGCATGGCCGTGGCGTCCTTCATCCTCGGCCTCCTCGGCCTCCTGGTCTTCAACATCTTCCTCGGCCCGACCGCCATCGTGCTGGCCGCGGCGTCCCTCTGGCGGGGCACCCGGCGCAAGGGGCGGGCCTACCTGGGCATGGGGCTGGGGGTCGCCGACCTGCTGGTCCTGCTGGTGATCATGCAGATGGACAGCACGCTGTCCTGGAGCTTCTAGCGGCAGCCGAGCACGGCTGCCGCCCCCAGGGGGGACGCGGCAAGGGCGCATGAGCCGGCCGAGGCCGGGGCAACCTCGATACGAAGCGAGGTCGCTTACCCGCGCCCTTTAGAATCGTGGCCACCATGGCTTACCTCGACCACGCCGCGACGACCCCCATGCTCCCGGAGGCGGCAGAGGCGCTGACCTCCCAGCTGAGCGTCACCGGCAACGCCTCCTCCCTCCACGCATCCGGCCGCCGCGCGAGGCGAACCGTCGAGGAGGCCCGCGAAACCCTCGCGGAAGCTCTCGGCGCCCGCCCCAGCGAGGTCGTCTTCACCTCCGGCGGCACCGAGGCCGACAACCTCGCGGTCAAGGGCCTGTACTGGTCCCGCCGCGACGCCGACCCGGCGAGGTCCCGCACCCGCGTCCTGGCCAGCCCCGTCGAACACCACGCCGTCCTCGACGCCGTCCACTGGCTCGCCGAACACGAGGGCGCCGACGTCGAGTACCTCCCCGTCGACTCCCACGGCCGGGTCCACCCGGACGCCCTGCGCGAAGCCATCGCCCGCAATCCGCACGACGTCGCCCTGGCCACCGTGATGTGGGCCAACAACGAGATCGGTACGGTCCTGCCGATCCGCGAACTGGCCGAGGCGGCAAAGGAGTTCGACGTCCCCCTGCACGCCGACGCCGTCCAGGCCTTCGGTCAGGTCCCCGTCGACTTCGGCTCCTCCGGCCTCGCCGCGATGACGGTGTCCGGCCACAAGATCGGCGGCCCGTACGGCATCGGCGCGCTGATCCTCGGCCGTGATCAGACGCCCGTACCCGTCCTGCACGGCGGCGGCCAGGAACGCCACGTCCGCTCCGGCACCCTCGACGTACCCGCCATCGCCTCCTTCGCCGTCGCCGGCCGCCTCGCCGCCGAACAGCAGGAGTGGTTCGCCCGCGAGATCGGCGCCCTGCGCGACGCCCTGGTCGAGGCGGTCCGTACGGCGGTCCCGGACGCCATCCTCGGCGGCGACCCGGCCCGGGGGGGCCGCCTCCCGGCGAACGCCCACTTCACCTTCCCCGGCTGCGAGGGCGACTCCCTGCTCCTGCTCCTCGACGCCCAGGGCATCGAGTGCTCCACCGGCTCCGCCTGCACCGCGGGCGTCGCCCAGCCCAGCCACGTCCTCCTGGCCACCGGCACCGACCCCGACCTGGCCCGCGGCACCCTCCGCTTCTCCCTCGGCCACACCTCCACGGAGGCCGACGTCGAGGCGGTCGCCAAGGCGATCGGGCCGGCGGTGGAACGGGCGCGGGCGGCAGGGCTGACGTAGGCGCTACGCCGGAGCCGGAGCCGTACGAGCCTTCCGTACGAGCTTCATGTACCGGTCCCAGTCCCAGTGCTCCCCGGGATCCGTGTGATCGGTGCCCGGCACCTCCACATGCCCGATGATGTGCTCGCGGTCGACGGGGATGTCGTAGCGCGCGCATATCCGGGCCGTGAGCCGGGCCGAGGCTTCGTACATCTTGTCGGTGAGGTCCTGGGGGCGGTCCACGAAGCCCTCGTGCTCGATGCCGACACTGCGCTCGTTGTAGTCGCGGTTGCCCGCGTGGTACGCGACGTCCAGCTCGCGGATCATCTGGGTGATGTGGCCGTCCTTGCGGACGATGTAGTGCGCGGCCGCACCGTGCTCCGGGTCCTGGAACACCTTCACCGCGCTGTCGAAGCTGCCCTGGGTGACATGGATGATCACCATGTCTATGCCGTAGTCGTCGGGGCGGTCCGCCCGCCGCCAGTTGGCGTCCGACGCCGCCACCCACCGCGCCCCGGCGAAGTCGACCTCGCCCTCCTTGCGCGGCTTCTCCACGCCCGGCACCCGCCACCACAGGCGCGCCAGCTCGTCGCGGGCCAGCACGGCCGAGCCCAGGGCAGCCGCCGTCCCGCCGATGAGCAACGCACGACGCCCGACCTTCCGGTCGCCGTCCTTCGGAGCCTTCCGCTGTCCCATGTGATCGTCAACGGATACTCGGGGGCCCTGGTTCCCGCGCCCCCTTACCCTGGAAGGGTTATGACTGACACCGCGCAGCCCTCCCGCCCCCTCCGCGTCCTCGCCGCCATGTCCGGCGGGGTCGACTCCGCCGTCGCCGCCGCCCGAGCCGCCGAAGCGGGGCACGACGTGACCGGCGTCCACCTCGCGCTCTCCGCGAACCCCCAATCCTTCCGCACGGGCGCGCGGGGCTGTTGCACCATCGAGGACTCACGCGACGCCCGCCGCGCCGCGGACGTGATCGGCATCCCGTTCTACGTCTGGGACCTCGCCGACCGCTTCCGCGAGGACGTGGTCGAGGACTTCGTCGCCGAGTACGAGGCCGGCCGCACCCCGAACCCGTGCCTGCGCTGCAACGAGAAGATCAAGTTCGCCGCCCTGCTGGACAAGGCGCTGGCCCTCGGCTTCGACGCGGTCTGCACCGGCCACTACGCGCAGGTCGTGCTGCGCGAGGACGGCACGCGCGAGCTGCACCGCGCCTCCGACATGGCCAAGGACCAGTCGTACGTGCTCGGCGTGCTCGACGACAAGCAGCTCGCCCACGCGATGTTCCCGCTCGGCGACACGGTGACGACCAAGGACGAGATCCGCGCGGAGGCCGAGCGCCGGGGCCTCGCGGTCGCGAAGAAGCCCGACTCGCACGACATCTGCTTCATCGCCGACGGCGACACCCAGGGCTTCCTCGCGAACCGCCTGGGCAAGGCCGAGGGTGACATCGTCGACGAGTCGGGAGCCAAGCTCGGCACGCACGAGGGCGCGTACGGCTTCACCATCGGCCAGCGCAAGGGCCTGCGCATCGGCACGCCCGCCGCCGACGGCAAGCCTCGCTACGTCCTGGACATCTCACCGGTGAACAACACGGTGACGGTCGGCCCGGCGGCGTCCCTGGACGTCAGCGCCCTCAGCGCCGTCAAGCCCCGCTGGTGCGGCGCCGCCCCGACCGGCCCCGGCACCTACACCGCCCAGCTCCGCGCCCACGGCGGCGAGACCGAGGTCACCGCCGAACTGATCGACGGCTCCCTGGAGGTCACCTTCGCGGAGCCGGTCCGCGGCGTCGCCCCCGGCCAGGCGATCGTGCTGTACGATGGCACGCGCGTGGTGGGCTCGGCGACGATCGCGTCGACGGTACGGGCCACGCCCACGGCCGTCTGAGCAGCGGGACCCGGGGCTGTTCAGCGGCCGGCCCCGGTCACGCCCCGAAGAACTCCATCAGCACCGGCCCCAGCACCTCCGGCTCCACCATGTGCGTCTGCCCCGGAAGGCTCCGGTACGACCCACCGGGCACGGTCTCGGCGACCGCGCGTGCCGCCTCCTGCATCCACGCGGGGCTCGCGCTGCCGGCGACGGCCAGCACCGGGACCGTGATCGAGGCCAGCCGGTCCCGGGGCACCAGGCCGTCGCCCATCACGGCGTTGTCGTAGGCCAGGCTCGGCGCGATCGTCTCCATGCCGCGCCACATGGGGGACTGGCGGGCGCCCTGGATCATCTGCTCGGCCATCCCGGTCAGCCGCAGGAACAGCTCGACCGCGTCCCCGCGCCTGCCCTCGCCGAGCGCCTCCGTCAGCCGCTCGGTGTACTCCGCGCGCTCCTTCGCGCCGCCCTCGTAGACGGCGAACGGCACCTCGTACACCGCGACCTGACGCACCGGCAGCCCGCTCGCCGCCGCCTCCAGCGCCAGCGCACCGCCCGACGAGGTGCCGTACAGCGCGGCCTCGCCGCCCACCGCCTCGATCAGCGTGGCAAGGTCCTCGACCTCGCGCTCCACCGCGTAGGGCGGCGTGTCACCGCTCTCCCCACGCCCCCGCCGGTCGTACACGACGACTCTGCAGCGCTCCGACAGAGGCACGGCCAGCGGCGCCACCGTGCCCCCCGTGGACATCGCCCCACTGATCAGGATCACCGCCGGGCCCTCGCCGGTGATCTCGTACGCGATGGAGGTGCCGTCGGCCGAGATGGTGTTCTTATCCATGTCTGTGGAGATTGCCGTACGGCACGGAACTAATCACTCATGACACATCGACTTCGTAGAAGCAGAGGTGGTCCTTGATCTCCGCCACGTCCGGCTTCGGGTCCGGATAGGCCCATACGAGATCGGCCGCGTCCGGCAGCGACCAGTAGGAGGCGGTGCCCTTGAACGGGCAGTAGGTGTGCGTGTCGGAGGGCTTCAGCAGGTCCAGGCGTACGTCCTCGGGCGGGATGTAGTAGCGCACGGGACAGCCTGTCTCCCGCAGGACGAGAGGCCGGTCGCTGTCCGCGAGGACCTGGTCGCCGTGGACCACCCGCACGCGCCGCGTGCCCTGCTCGATCGTGATCGTGTGTCCTTCAGTCATATCCGCGAAAGCGCTCGCGGGCGCCGGGTTCTTCCCGCGTACGGTGACTGCATGCGAATCTGCGTCTTCCTCTCCGCCGCCGACCTCGACGACCGTTACACGCGCCCCGCGCGCGAGTTCGCGAAACTGCTGGGCAAGGGCGGGCACACGCTCGTGTGGGGCGGCTCCGACGTCGGGCTGATGAAGGTGGTCGCCGACGGTGTGCAGGAGGCCGGGGGGCGCCTGTGCGGGGTCTCCGTGGACTTCCTGGCGGCCAAGGCCCGCCAGGGTGCCGACGAGATGGCCATCGCCAGGGACCTCGCCGAGCGCAAGAGGCTGCTCCTTGAGAAGGCCGACGCCGTGGTGATCATGGTCGGCGGCACCGGGACCCTGGACGAGGCCACGGAGATCCTGGAGCTGAAGAAGCACGGCCACACGGACAAGCCGGTCGTCCTGCTCAACACCGCGGGCTTCTACGACGGCCTGAAGGAGCAGTTCCGTCGCATGGAGGACGAGGGCTTCCTGCCCCGCCCGCTGACCGACCTGGTGTTCTTCGCGGAGGAGCCGGTGGGGGCGCTGGCGTACCTGGAGGAGAGCCAGGGGGTGGAGTGAGTCCGCGCTGATGCGAGCATGGCGGGCATGGCTACACATGTGATCACCGGAGCGGGTTCCGGCATCGGCGCGGCCGTCGCCCGCCGCCTGCACGCGCGCGGGGACGATCTCGTCCTGCACGCGCGCGACGCGGGCCGCGCGAAGGAACTGGCGGCGGCGTTCCCCGGCGCGAAGACGCTGGTCGGCGACCTCGCCGACCCGGACAAGCTGTCCTGGGCCTTCTCCCACCAGTCACTTCCGGACCGGGTGGACTCCCTGCTGCACATCGCCGGAGTCGTGGACCTGGGCCCGGTGGGCGACCTGACCCCGAAGTCCTGGCGCCACCAGCTCAACGTCAACCTGATCTCCCCGGCCGAGCTGACCCGCCACTTCCTGCCCCAACTCCGCGCCGCCCGCGGCCACGTGATCTTCGTGAACTCCGGCGCCGGCATCAACGCCCACGCCGAGTGGTCCGCGTACGCCGCGTCCAAGCACGGCCTGAGGGCCCTGGCGGACTCCCTGCGTCACGAGGAACACGGCAACGGAGTCCGGGTGACCTCCGTCTACCCCGGCCGCACGGCCAGCCCCATGCAGGCCAAGGTCCACCAGCAGGAGGGCAAGGAATACGACCCCGAGAAGTGGATCGACCCCGAGTCGGTGGCGACGACGATCCTGATGGCCCTGGACCTGCCCAGGGACGCGGAGGTGAACGACCTGACGGTGCGGCCGGGCCGCTGACCGAGCCGGAGGGTGAAGAGCCGGAGGGTGAAGACCGGTGCCGCGGGTTGCATAGGCTTCCCGGGTGAGTGAAAACAGCCCGTTCACCTTCGCCCCCGCCACCGGTATCGGCTCCATGCCCGGCGGCGACGCCCGTGAGGCCGCCAAGACCGTCACCGGATCCTTCGAGGACTTCCCGTTCCTCGCCGAGCTGCCCGCCCGCGGCCCCGGCGCCGACATGATCGGCCGGACCGCCGGGATGCTCGTCGAGTTGTACGCGCGCGTGGAGCCCAGTGGGTGGCGGATCGGGGACCGGCCGGGCCGGGACACCAGGCGGGCCAGGTCGTGGCTGGGGGAGGACCTCGACGCGCTGGAGGAGTTCACCCAGGGGTACGACGGGCTGCTGAAGGTCCAGGCCGTCGGCCCCTGGACCCTCGCCGCCGCGCTGGAGCTGAGGAACGGCGAGTCCGCGCTCTCCGACGCCGGCGCCTGCCGCGACCTCGCCGCCTCGCTCACCGAAGGACTGCGCGAGCACCTCGCGGAGGTCAAGCGCCGTGTCCCCGGCGCCCGACTCGTCCTCCAGCTCGACGAGCCCTCCCTCGTCGCCGTACTGCGCGGCCAGGTCAGGACGGCCAGCGGATACCGGACCCACCGGGCCATGGACCGGCAGATCGTCGAGGCGACCCTCCGCGACGTCGTCGGGGTTCACGGCGACGGCCCCGTCGTGGTCCACTCGTGCGCACCGGACGTCCCGTTCGCCCTGCTGCGCCGGGCGGGCGCGGCGGCGATCTCCTTCGACTTCTCGCTGCTCACCGAGCGTGACGACGACGCGATCGGTGAGGCGGTGGAGGACGGCACCCGGCTCTTCGCAGGTGTCGTCCCGGGCACGGACGGCCCGTTGTCAGACCCTGCCGGTAGCGTCATGGGTGTCAGGACGTTGTGGCGCAGGCTGGGGCTGTCACCGGCGCTTCTCGCGGAGGCCGTCACGGTCACTCCGTCGTGCGGACTCGCGGGGGCTTCCCCCGACTACGCACGCAGGGCTCTCGCCCACTGCGTCCGGGCGGCGAGATCCCTCGCGGACAACCCAGAGTAACGGGAGGACAACACGGTGGCCGGCGACAAGCAAGCGGAGACGACGGCGGTGCCCGCCGAGGCCCGCGAACAGCACGCGCAGCTGGCGGAGCAGGTCGAGGAGCACCGCTTCCGGTACTACGTGAAGGACGCTCCGGTCGTCAGCGACGCCGAGTTCGACAGGTTGCTGAAGACTCTGGAGGCGCTGGAGGAGAAGTATCCGGAGCTGCGCACCCCGGACTCGCCGACCCAGAAGGTCTCTGGGTCGTACGAGACGGAGTTCACGGCGGTCGAGCACCGCGAGCGGATGCTCTCGCTCGACAACACCTTCAACGACGACGAACTCGCCGCCTGGGCCGACCGCATCGCACGGGAACTGGGCGAGCAGGAGTACCACTTCTTGTGCGAGCTGAAGGTGGACGGCCTCGCCGTCAACCTCACGTACGAGAAGGGCCGTCTCACGCGCGCGGCCACCCGTGGCGACGGCCGCACCGGCGAGGACATCACCCCCAACGTCCGTACGATCGCGGAGATCCCGGACCGCCTGCACGGCGACAGGATCCCCGACCTGGTGGAGATCCGCGGCGAGGTCTACTTCCCGATGGAGAAGTTCCTCGAGCTCAATGAGCGCCTGGTCGCCGCGGGCGACAAGCCCTTCGCCAACCCCCGCAACGCCGCCGCCGGTTCGCTGCGCCAGAAGGACCCGCGCGTCACCGCCACGCGCCCGCTGCACATGGTCGTCCACGGCATCGGGGCCCTGGAGGGCTTCACGGGCATGAGCCGCCTCTCCCAGGCTTATGACCTCCTCAAGACCTGGGGCCTGCCCACCTCGCCGCACAACCGGGTGGTCGAGGACCTCGGCGGGGTAAGGGAGTTCATCGCCCACTACGGCGAGAACCGCCACTCCGTGGAGCACGAGATCGACGGAGTCGTCGTCAAGCTCGACGAGATCCGGCTCCAGGGCCGCCTGGGCTCCACCGCGCGCGCACCGCGCTGGGCGATCGCGTACAAGTACGCGCCGGAGGAGGTCAACACCAAGCTCATCAACATCCGTGTGGGCGTGGGCCGTACGGGCCGGGTCACGCCGTACGCCCAGGTCGAGCCGGTCACCGTCGCGGGCTCGGAGGTCGAGTTCGCCACCCTGCACAACCAGGACGTCGTCAAGGCCAAGGGTGTCCTGATCGGCGACACGGTGGTGCTGCGCAAGGCCGGTGATGTCATCCCGGAGATCCTCGGACCCGTGGCCGACCTGCGCGACGGCAGCGAGCGCGAGTTCGTGATGCCGTCCGAGTGCCCGGAGTGCGGTACGGCGCTCAGGCCCATGAAGGAGGGCGACGTCGACCTACGCTGCCCGAACTCCCGGACCTGCCCGGCCCAGTTGCGTGAGCGGCTGTTCTACCTGGCCGGCCGCAAGGCGCTGGACATCGAGCACTTCGGCTATGTCGCAGCCGCCGCGCTCACCAAGCCGCTGGAGCCGGCCGAGCCGCCGCTGGTGGACGAGGGCGACCTGTTCGACCTGTCCGCCGAGCAACTGCTGCCCATCAAGGCGTACGTCCTCGACCAGGACAGCGGTCTGCCCAAGCGTGACCCGAAGACCGGCGAGGAGAAGATCGCCACGGTCTTCGCCAACCAGCAGGGCGAGCTGAAGAAGAACGCGGCCGCGATGCTGGAGAACATCGCCGCGGCCAAGGAGCGCCCGCTCGCCCGTATCCTCACCGGCCTGTCGATCCGTCACGTGGGCCCGGTCGCCGCCGAGGCGCTGGCCCGTGAGTTCCGCTCCATCGACCGCATCGAGCAGGCGAGCGAGGAGGAGTTGGCGAACACCGAAGGCGTCGGCTCGATCATCGCGGCCTCGCTCAAGGAGTGGTTCGCCGAGGAGTGGCACCAGGAGATCCTCCGCAAGTGGAAGGCGGCCGGTGTCCGGATGGAGGAGGAGAGCTCCGGCGAGGACGAAGGCCCCCGCCCGCTGGAAGGGCTTACCGTCGTCGTCACCGGCACACTGGAGCACTTCACGCGCGACGGGGCCAAGGACGCGCTCCAGAGCCGCGGAGCGAAAGTGACCGGTTCCGTTTCGAAGAAGACATCCTTTGTTGTCGTAGGTGACAACCCTGGGTCCAAGTACGACAAGGCCATGCAGCTCAAGGTGCCTGTTCTGAACGAGGACGGCTTCAATGTCCTGCTGGAACAGGGGCCCGACGCGGCGGCCGAAGTTGCCCTCCCCGTGGAGGAGTAGCGGTTGAAGGCCCCCCGATCGGCGCATACCAGATGCATACGGGTGGTTGGGGCGCATTCGGGCAACCGTCGACGACCGCTGCCCGTGGAAGCCTTCTGCGGCCTACTGTTGAGATATGCGCCTGCCGTGCCCAGCTGCGGTCGGGGCATCCCCTTGCTCTTGAAGGGCTTCGAAGGGCGAGGGGAAGGGTTTTCCAACGCGGTGCCGTTGAAGGTTGTTGTCGGGCATCGGGCCGCGTGGCGTGGGCACCGCCGGGTGTGAGAGGGACGGGAATGGAACCGACCGAGAGCGCCGCCCCGCGCTCGCGTCTGCGCCGGCTGGCCGGTGCATGGCGGGGAGGGGCGTCGCGGACCGCGGAGCGTCCGCGCGCGGAAAGAGGCGCGGGGAGCGCCGTCGGGCCGCCCACCGCGGCGGACGGCCGAACCGCGGTGCAGCTCGGCCCCGAGCGCACCGCCGGGCTGCCGGACCCCGATCACGAACGGCACCTGTCCTGGCCCGCGCTGCCCGCGGCGGTCGTCGCGGCGGCCGGGTTCGTCCTCGGCGCCGGGTTCTACCGGGCGTTCACCGACAACCACGCCCTCTTCCCGTCCGGCACGGTCGGCTGGTCGCTGGCCGTGCTGACCGGCATCATCGTCGGCCATCTGGTCGCGCTCGGCCGCGCCCGCTGGTGGGGCGGCACCGGCTCCGGCGCCGCCCTCACCATCGCCGTGCTGATGCTGTACGGCTGGGTGCCCGCCGGCATGGTCAGCCTCACCGTCGTCGTCCTGGTCGGTGTCGCCCGCCGCAACCGCTGGCGGCAGGGCGTGCTGCACGGCGCGGTGGACATCCTCGGCATCGCCGCCGGCGCCCTCGTGCTGGCCGCCTTCGGCCGGGTGCCCACCGTCGAGACCCCCTGGAACCCCGACACCTGGACGCTGTATGCCGCCCCCGGCGTGGTGCTCGTCGCCGTCGCCTATCTCGCGGTCACCCGGGTCCTGCTGTGGTACCTCCAGTCCCCACGCGGCGGCCTGCCCACCGTCGAGCGCACCGCGCTGGTGAGACAGGGCCTGGTCGCGGTCGCGCTGCTCGGCATCGCACCGCTGGTGTGCGTCGTCGCCATCGCCAAGCCCCTGCTGCTGCCGCTGTTCTCGATCCCCCTCGTCGCCCTGGACTCCACGCTGTGGATCGCCAGGGCCCGGGCGGAGGAGCAGCTGCGCGATCCGCTGACCGGCCTGCCCAACCGTCAGTGGCTGCTGGAGCGCATCTGGACCGCGCTCGACGACGCCGAGCGCATCGGCGCCCGGTCCGCCCTGATGCTGATCGACCTCGACCGGTTCCGATCGGTCAATGACACGCTCGGTCATCTGGCCGGTGACCGGCTGCTGTTGCAGATCGCGGACCGGCTGCGTCTCGCCCTGCCGCGCGGAGCGGAGGCCGCGCGACTCGGCGGTGACGAGTTCGCCGTCTTACTGCCGGTCGCCGACTCCACGACGTCCGCGACCCGGGTCGCCCGGAGCCTGGTCACCGCCCTCAGCTCCCCGCTGGACCTCGACGGTCTCACCCTGGTCCTGGAGGCCAGCGCCGGCGTCGCCGTCTTCCCGGACCACGCCCTCGACGCCGAGGGGCTGCTGCGCCGCGCGGACGTGGCGATGTACCAGGCGAAGCGAGACCGTACGGCCGTGGAGGTCTACGAGTCCAAACGCGACTCGAACACCCCGGACCGGCTGGGGCTGTTGGGGGATCTGCGCCGCGCCCTCGACGCGCACGAGGTCGAGCTGCACTACCAGCCCAAGGTCCGCTTCGACGGGCAGGTCGCTGGGCTGGAGGCCCTGGTGCGGTGGGTGCATCCCGAACGCGGGAGGGTGCCTCCGGACGAGTTCATAGCGATCGCCGAGTCGTCCGGGCTGATGCCGCATCTGACGGAGTACGTGCTGGAGACGGCGCTCGGGCAGGTGGCGCAGTGGCGGTCCCAGGGCCTGTTCGTGCCCGTCGCGGTCAATGTCTCGCCGCGCGATGTCCACACCCCCGGCTTCGCGGGCTCCGTCGCCGCACGGCTCGCCCGGCACGGCGTCCCGGCGGGAGCGCTCCAGCTGGAGATAACGGAACACGTCCTCCTTGAGGACCCGCAGCGCGCCGCGGACACGCTGGCCGCGCTGACCGGGCACGGCGTGAAGATGTCGCTGGACGATTTCGGCACGGGGTACTCGTCCCTGGTGCATCTGCGACGGCTTCCGGTGAGCGAGCTGAAGATCGACCGGTCGTTCGTGGCGCGGCTCGCGGTGGACACCGAGGACGCGGAGATCGTGCGCTGCACCGTGGATCTGGCGCATTCGCTGGGGCTGCTCGTGGTCGCCGAGGGCGTCGAGGACGACGAGACGTGGGAGCGGCTGCGGGATCTGGGCTGCGACGCGGTGCAGGGATGGCTGGTGGCCGCCGCGATGCCGCCCGAGGAGACGACGGCGTGGCTGCGGGCACGGGGGTCGCGAGGGTGGCAGCGCCCGCGCGCGGCACTGCCGGCCGCGGCGACCGACGAATGACCTGACTTTTGGGGGCCGGTCAGCCCGCTCCCGCCGGTCAAGCGCCCGGACCGCTCCTCCCGCCGGGAAGTCGCCCGGTCAGGTCGCCCGGTCAGGTCAACCCGTCAGCTCGTCCCCGCCGTGAAGTGCCCGATCAGCAGCGCCAGCCGCTGCTCGTGCGCCCTCTCCGGCAGCCGCCGGCTGCGCATGAGCGTCACCAGACCGTGCAGCCCCGCCCAGTACGTCTCCGTCAGCAGGCGCGGATCGTCGCCCTCGGCAGCGATGGGTGCGACCGCTTGCAGCAGTTCCCCGAACGCCTCCTTCAGCGGCTCCGGAGCCGTCTCCGTGGCGAACGGGAGCTCCACCGGGTGTGTGAACATCGCGTCGTACAGGGCCGGTCGGCGTCGCCCGAAGGCCGCGTACGCCTCACCCACCGCGGCCAGCGCCGCGCGCTCTCCCTTCGCCGCCGAACGGGCCGTACGCAACTCGGCGGCCAGGTCGGCGAAACCCCGCACGGCCACCGCGGCCATGATCGCGTCCTTGCCCTTGAAGTGGCTGTAGAGGACCGGCTGGCTGTACTCGATCTCCGCCGCCAGCCGCCGGGTCGTCACCGCGTCCCAGCCCTCCGCCTCGGCGAGCTCCCGCGCGGCCGTGACGATCAGCCGTTCGCGTTCCGCTCGTTCGCGCTCCTTGCGCGTCTGGATCGACATGCCAGGAATTCTAGCAGCGCTAGCGCAACTGTCGATGCTCTGCTAGCTTGGCTCTTGTACCTAGCGCTGCTAGCGAGGAGTGAAGACATGACCGTGGCCGCCTACACCCTGGCCGTCGTGCTCAACCTGTTCTGCCTGTTCCTCGGGTACCGGTTCCTGTTCCAGCCCGCCTCCGCCGCCGCCGGCTACGGCGTCCCCGCACGGCCGGAGGGCGACGCCGGCGCCTATCTCTCGATCAAGGGACTGAGGGACGGCACCCTCGGCCTGGCGGGCCTCGCGCTGCTGTTCTTCGTCGGCACCCGCGCCGAGGCCTGCTTCATGCTCGCCGTGGCGATCGTGCCGCTCGTCGACACGCTGATAGTGCTGCGGCACGGCGGTACGAAGGCCGTCGCGTTCGGGATCCACTTCGCCACGGCGGTCGTTGTACTGATCAGTGCCGTTCTGCTCTTCCTCGTCTGAGCCGGTCCGCGTTCGTCCGCCGTCACTGGCGGGCGAGGGTCGGGGGAAACCGTTTCACGGCCACCGCCCTCCGACCCATAGGATTGGGCCGAAACCCAACACACTCACCCCAGAGGATCGCTGCATGCCTGGCATCACGCGCGAGGAGGTCGCCCACCTCGCACGGCTGGCGCGTCTGGAGCTGAAGCCCGAAGAGCTCGAGCACTTCGCGGGACAGCTGGACGACATCATCGGCGCGGTCGCACGCGTCAGTGAGGTCGCCGACCAAGACGTACCGCCGACCTCGCACCCGCTCCCGCTGACGAATGTCATGCGGGCGGACGAGGTCCGTCCGTCGCTCACCCCCGAGCAGGCGCTCTCCGGCGCCCCGGCCCAGGAGCAGCAGCGTTTCAAGGTGCCGCAGATCCTGGGGGAGGACTAAGCCATGACGGACATCATCAAGCTCACCGCCGCTGAGACGGCTGAGAAGATCGCCTCCGGCGAGCTCACGGCCGTACAGGTCACCGAGGCCCACCTGGCCCGCATCGAGGCCGTCGACGAGAAGGTGCACGCCTTCCTGCACGTCGACCGCGAGGGTGCCCTCGCCCAGGCCCGCGCCGTCGACGAGAAGCGTGCCAAGGGCGAGAAGCTCGGTCCGCTAGCCGGCGTCCCGCTCGCGCTGAAGGACATCTTCACCACCGAGGGCATCCCCACGACGGTCGGTTCCAAGATCCTCGAAGGCTGGATCCCGCCGTACGACGCCACGCTCACCAAGCGGCTGAAGGCCGCCGACGTGATCATCCTCGGCAAGACCAACATGGACGAGTTCGCCATGGGGTCCTCCACCGAGAACAGCGCCTACGGCCCGACCGGCAACCCCTGGGACCTGACCAAGATCCCCGGCGGCTCCGGTGGCGGCTCCTCCGCCGCGCTCGCCTCCTTCCAGGCACCCCTCGCCATCGGCACCGACACCGGCGGCTCCATCCGCCAGCCGGCCTCCGTCACCGGCACGGTCGGTGTGAAGCCGACGTACGGCGCGGTCTCGCGGTACGGCATGGTCGCCTTCTCCAGCTCCCTCGACCAGGGCGGTCCCTGCGCCCGTACGGTCCTGGACGCGGCCCTGCTGCACGAGGTCATCGCCGGGCACGACCCGCTGGACTCCACCTCCATCGACGCCCCGGTCCCGCCGGTCGTCGAGGCCGCCCGCAACGGCAGCGTGCAGGGCATGCGCGTCGGCGTCGTCAAGCAGTTCCGCGGCGAGGGCTACCAGGCCGGCGTCATCCAGCGCTTCGACGAGTCCGTCGAGCTGCTCAAGGAACTGGGCGCGGAGATCGTCGAGCTGGACTGCCCGTCCTTCGACCTGGCGCTCTCGGCGTACTACCTGATCGCGCCCTCCGAGTGCTCCTCCAACCTCGCCCGCTTCGACGGCCTGCGCTACGGCCTGCGGACCGGCGACGACGGCGGCCACTCGGCCGAGGAGGTCACCTCCCTCACCCGTGAGGCGGGCTTCGGCCCCGAGGTCAAGCGCCGCATCATGCTCGGCACCTACGCCCTGTCGAGCGGGTACTACGACGCGTACTACGGCAGCGCCCAGAAGGTCCGTACGCTCATCACGCGCGACTTCGAGAAGGCCTTCGAGCAGGTCGACGTGATCGTCTCCCCGACGACGCCGACCACCGCCTTCGCGATCGGTGAGCGCGCCGACGACCCGATGGCGATGTACCTCGCCGACCTGTGCACCATCCCGACGAACCTCGCGGGCAACGCCGCCATGTCGCTGCCCTGCGGCCTGGCTCCGGAGGACAACCTGCCGGTCGGCCTGCAGATCATCGCCCCGGCCTTGAAGGACGACCGTCTGTACAAGGTCGGCGCCGCCGTCGAGGCGGCCTTCGTGGAAAGGTGGGGGCACCCGCTCCTGGAGGAGGCTCCGTCGCTGTGAGCAAGCTGTCCAAGGCCAAGGACTTCAAGAAGTCCAAGTCCGGTACGTACCTGTCCATCGCCACCACGGCGTTCGGCGCCGTCGGTGTCGCCAAGCGGTTCAAGAAGGCGCGTGCCGAGAGCGACACGCTGGTCCTGATCGACGCCGCCGTGTCCGCCGCCGCCATCGTCACCGGCCTCGCCATCCTCTACCGCGAGCTGAAGCGGCTGGGCGACGACGACGTCCTGCTGGGCTGAGAGGGAAGTTTCACCGTGACCACCACGACCGACCTGGTGTCGTACGAGGACGCGCTGGCGTCGTACGACCCCGTCATGGGCCTCGAGGTCCATGTCGAACTCGGCACCAAGACCAAGATGTTCTGCGGGTGCTCCACCGAGCTGGGCTCCGACCCCAACTCGCAGACCTGCCCGACCTGCCTCGGCCTGCCCGGCGCGCTCCCGGTCGTCAACGCGACCGGCGTCGAGTCCGCGATCAAGATCGGTCTCGCGCTGAACTGCGAGATCGCCGAGTGGTGCCGCTTCGCCCGGAAGAACTATTTCTATCCGGACATGCCGAAGAACTTCCAGACCTCCCAGTACGACGAGCCGATCGCCTTCAACGGCTACCTCGACGTCCAGCTGGAGGACGGCGAGACCTTCCGCGTGGAGATCGAGCGCGCCCACATGGAGGAGGACACCGGCAAGTCGACGCACGTCGGCGGCGCGACGGGCCGTATCCACGGCGCCTCGCACTCGCTGCTGGACTACAACCGCGCCGGCATCCCGCTCATCGAGATCGTCACCAAGCCGATCGAGGGTGCGGGCGAGCGTGCTCCCGAGGTCGCGCGGGCGTACGTCCGTGAGCTGCGCGAGCTCATCAGGGCGCTCGGTGTCTCGGAAGCCCGCATGGAGATGGGGCAGATGCGCTGCGACGTGAACCTGTCGCTGCGCCCGAACGGCACCGAGAAGTTCGGCACGCGTTCCGAGACGAAGAACGTGAACTCGCTGCGTTCCGTGGAGCGTGCGGCCCGCTTCGAGATCCAGCGGCACGCGGCCGTCCTGAGCAGTGGCGGGACGATCATCCAGGAGACCCGTCACTTCCACGAGGACACCGGGTCCACGACCTCGGGCCGAGTGAAGGAAGAGGCCGAGGACTACCGGTACTTCCCGGAGCCGGACCTGGTCCCGGTGGCCCCGTCCCGTGAGTGGGTGGAGGAGATCCGGGCGGCCCTGCCCGAGCTGCCGCTGGCCCGCCGCACCCGGCTCCTCGCGGAGTGGGACATCTCGGCCACCGACATGCAGGCGATCCTCAACGCCGGCGCGCTGGACCCGATCGTCGCCACGATCGACGCCGGTGCCGACGCAGGCTCCGCCCGCAAGTGGTGGATGGGCGAACTGGCGCGCAGCGCCAACGAGTCGGGCAAGTCGCTGGACGAGCTGCCCATCACGCCGGCCCAGGTCGCCCGGGTCTCCGAGCTGGTCTCGAAGGGCGACCTGAACGACAAGCTGGCCCGCCAGGTCATCGAGGGCGTTCTCGCGGGCGAGGGCACCCCGGACGAGGTCGTGGACAAGCGCGGTCTGAAGGTCGTCTCCGACGAGGGTGCCCTGGGCACCGCCGTCGAGGAGGCCATCGCCGGCAACCCGGCCATCGCGGACAAGATCCGCGGCGGCAAGGTGGCCGCGGCCGGCGCCCTGGTCGGCGCGGTCATGAAGGCGACCCGGGGCCAGGCCGACGCGGCTCGCGTCAAGGAGCTGATTCTGGAGAAGCTGGGCGTCAGCGAAGGCTGAGACACAGCGCGTACGGCCCCGGAGGCAAGGTCATCCGGGGCCGTTGTGCTGCTCACGGGGTCACTTACGACGCCCCACGAGCCGTACGAAACCCAGCGCGCGCCCCTCGTCCAGCCGCACCATCTCGCCGACCCGGCGGGCCATCGTGCGATGGAACTCCTCCGGGCTCTCCTCGGCGATCACGTCGCACCACAGCAGCCAGTCCCGCCAGCCGTCCGGCTGCCACTCGGCGACCTCGACCTCGACGGCGCCGCTGCGGGTCCAGTGCCGCCGCCACCAGTCGGCGGAGTGGAAGCACCAGTAGCCGGGCTCCCAGTAGGGCTTCAGATGCTCCGGCGGCTCGATGCCGGCCGGCTCCTCACGCAGTGCCGGTACGACGACACCGATCCGCCCGCCCGGCCTCAACAGGCGGGTGAGCGTGGGCAGATACAGATCGTTGGTGCCGAAGTACTGGTACGCGTCGATGCTCACGATCGTGTCGAAGCTGCCCTCGGCGAACGACAGGTCGTGCGCCTCCACGCGCACGGGCAGCACACGGTCGGCGAAACCGGCCTCGGCGACGCGTCGGGCGTTGTCGTCGGGTTCGATCCACAGGTCGGCGGCGGTGACCTGGGCGTCGTACTCCCTGGCCAGGAAGACGGAGGTCATCGCCCGGCCGCAGCCCAGGTCGAGGACGCGGGCACCGGGGCGCAGGGCGTCCAGGCCGAGGGCGGGGGCCAGCCACTCCAGCAGCCAGAGTGCGTTCGGGCCCATCTGGTTCTCGACGACCCAGCGGGGGTCGTAGCTGTTGCTGAGCGGGTAGCGGGGGTGGGTCAGCCGCTTGGCGAGGTCCTCATCCGAGGTCCTCGGGGTGATGTCCGGCATCGGTGAAACGGCTCCTTGAGTCCGGGGAAGCGGAAAGGGATACGGAGGAGCTCGGCCGGACGCTCAAACAATGCACCTGCCCAGGTCGGCGGCGGTGTGCCGCACTACGGCTGACCTTCGGAAGCTAACAGCCGGCCGTACGGTCCCGCATCCGGTTTCTCGGCGCGACGCGCTACGCTCGCCCGCCATGAGTGGACGCGGTGATTCCGAGATATCCGGGACGCGGGAGGAGCGGTTCGAGACGCCGGACGACGAACAGGCCAAAGACCGGGAGGACGTCGAGGACCCTGCGTGGGTGGCGCGGCGGGCCCGCTGGACGGCGATGGTGACCGGGGCGCTCCTCACTCTCGCCGGGCTGGCCGCGTCGGCGGGGCGGGCGAGCGGGTCCGCCCCGGCCCTGGTCCCGGCCGCCTATGCCGTCGGCGCCGCGGTCTGCGCGCTCGCCGCCTTCCTCGGCTCGCGGGGTCGCACCCGCCGGGCGCTGTGGCTGCTCGTCACCGGCGTGATGGTGATGGCGCTGGGAGATCAGTTCGACTGAGGTGAAAGGCGTCACGCCCGGACGACACAGTGGCCGTTACTGTCCTGTGATCTGGCTCCCATTCCTGTGAATAAACCCACGAACGCGGCAAACGATCTCCCCCGCCTGCGAGAGTTTGCTTCACATCGCTCATGCGTTCTTTGCGGGCTGTTCACTTCATGGACGACGGTTCCCGGCCAAAGATCCACAAATCGCCCCGGGAGCACGTTCGTGGCAGCTCTTGCACGCTGGTGTGTTCAACGCCGCCTCGTCGCCGTACTGCTCTGGTTGCTCGCCTTCGGCGGGGTCACCGCGGCCGCCGCGGTGACAGGCTCCGCGTACTCGAACGACTACGACGTCCCCGGCACCGAATCGGGCCGCGCCACCCAGCTCCTCGAGGACGGCTTCCCCGGCCTCGGCGGCGACAGCGACACCGTCGTCTGGCACACCACGTCCGGCACCGTCCAGGCCGCCGACGTCGAACAGACCATGACGCACACCCTGGACGAGATCGCCGAACTGCACGGCGTCGCGGCCGTCGGCAGCCCGTACGCCAAGCAGGGCGCCGCCCAGATCAGCGAGAACGGGAAGACGGCGTACGCCACCGTCACCTTCGACGACAGCGCCGAGAACCTCGACAGCGGCGAGGCACAGGCCGTCGTGGACGCGGCCGAGGACGCGCAGGCGGACGGGCTCCAGGTGGAGCTGGGCGGCAGCGCCGTCGCGCTCACCGAGTCGTCCGGCGGGCATCTCGCCGAGGTCGTCGGGGTGGCCGTCGCCGCCGCCGTGCTGTTCCTGGCCTTCGGCTCCCTCGCCGCATCCCTGCTGCCCATCGCCACCGCGCTGGTCAGCGTCGGCACCGCGTACGCCGGGACGGTGCTCCTCGGACACGCCATGACCGTGGCCGACTTCGCCCCCATGCTCGGCATGCTCATCGGGCTCGGCGTCGGCATCGACTACGCGCTGTTCATCGTCACCCGACACCGGCGCGGCCTGAAACGCGGCCTGTCCGTCACCGAGTCGATCACGAACGCCGTGGCGACCACCGGACGCGCCGTCGTCTTCGCGGGCGCGACCGTGTGCATAGCCCTGCTCGGGATGCTGATCCTGCGGCTGAGCTTCCTCAACGGCGTCGCGATCGCCGCCTCGCTGACCGTGGTCCTCACGGTCGCCGCCTCCGTGACCCTGCTGCCCGCCCTGCTGGCCTTCATCGGCATGCGCGCCCTCAGCCGCCGCGAGCGACGCCGGCTGGCCGAACACGGGCCCGAGCCCGAGCTGCCGACCGGGTTCGCCGCCCGCTGGTCGGCGTTCGTGGAGCGCCACCCCAAGGCGCTCGGCGCCCTCGCCCTGGCCGTCATCACGGTCCTCGCGCTGCCCACCCTCGGCCTGCGCCTGGGCACCTCCGACCAGGGCAACGGCCCCGAGACCTCCACCACCCGCCAGGCCTACGACCTCCTCGCCGATGGCTTCGGCCCCGGCGTGAACGGCCCGCTCACCCTGGTCACCGAGGTCGACGGCGGCGACGACAAGCTCGCCCTCGACAACCTCGACGCCACCCTGCGGGGCACCGAGGGCGTCGCTTCGGTGACCCCGGTGACGTACAACGCCGGCGGCGACACCGCGTACCTCACCGTCGTACCGGAGTCCTCCCCGCAGTCGCGGCAGACCAGCGATCTCGTCGACCGGCTGCGCGAGGAGGTCCTGCCCCGCGCCGAGACCGGCACCTCGCTCGATGTGCAGGTCGGCGGCATGACCGCCGGCTACGACGACTTCGCCGACGTGATCGTCGGCAAGCTGCCGCTGTTCGTCGGCGTCGTCATCGGCCTGGGCTGTCTGCTGCTCCTGCTCGCCTTCCGGTCCGTCGGCATCCCGCTGAAGGCCGCCGCGATGAACGTGGCCGCCGTCGCCGCCGCCTTCGGTGTGGTCGTCGCGATCTTCCAGTGGGGCTGGGGGAGCGAACTGCTGGGCCTGGGCCGCGCGGGCCCGATCGAGCCGTTCCTGCCGGTCATCATGGTGTCGGTGCTGTTCGGCCTCTCCATGGACTACCAGGTCTTCCTGGTCAGCCGGATGTACGAGGAGTGGCTGGAGACCGGCGACAACCGGCGGGCCGTCCGGGTCGGCCTCGCCGAGACCAGCCGGGTGATCAACTCCGCCGCGGTCATCATGATCTCGGTCTTCCTCGCCTTCGTCCTCAGCGGCGACCGCGTGATCGCCATGTTCGGCATCGCCCTCGCCGCCGCCGTGGCCCTGGACGCCTTCGTCCTGCGCACGCTTCTCGTCCCCGCCCTGATGCACATGCTCGGCGATGCCAACTGGTGGCTGCCCCGCTGGCTCGACAAGCGCATGCCCCGCATCAGCATCGAGCCGCCCGAGTCCCGGGCCGCCCATGAGAGGCTGGCCGCCGCGACGGACGCCGAGGTGGCGGACGTGCTGGCCGAGGAGGAGCGACAGCGGGATGTACGCGATATCGCTGGGTGACGACGGAGCCGAGCTGCGCCCCCTGGAGCCCTGGCACGCCGAGGAGTTCCTGGCCCACCTGGAGCGAGGACGGGACTTCATCAACCAGTACGTCCCCTTCGGCTCCAAGGCCACGGACGCGGACTCCGCGCGCGAGGCGCTCCAGCGCTACGCCGACATGCGGGCTGCCGACACCGGGTCCCTGCACGGCATCTGGCTGGACGGAAAACTCGTCGGCGGGGTGCTCTTCCTCAACTTCGACGCCGAGAACGCCAACTGCGAGGTCGGCTGCTGGCTGGAACCCGCCGGCACCGGGCGCGGGCTCGTCACGCGCGCGATGCGCGTCCTCGTCGACTTCGCGATCGAGCGGCGCGGCATCCACCGCGTCGAGTGGATCGCCTCGGCCGGGAACACGGCCAGCCTGAACGTGGCCCGGCGGCTCGGCATGACCCGCGACGGAGTGCGCCGGGAGAGCTACCCCTATCGTGGGGTGCGGCACGACCTCGAGGTGTGGTCGATTCTGGCCCCCGAGTGGCGTGAGGCACGCGCGCGTGCCGCCCACAACGACCATTGAGAGTCTCGACGATCATTAAGAGACCTCTCAGACAGCGTCCGTACGGTGCGAGGCATGGGAACGAAGACAGTGGACGAGAGCGGGGCCGACACCGGCACCGAGGCGAAGACCGACGAGGAGAAGGTGGACGTCGTGAAGGCGACCGAGGCCACCGGCTCCGCCGACGCCGACGAGGTGACGGAGACCGACGAGGCCGCCGAGGCCGACGAGGAGGTGGCCGCCGAGGCGACGGAAGAGAGCGCCTCCGGCGTCGGCCAGGGCGCGGGCGCCGTCGTCTCCGTGGCACTGGGCTTCGTGTCGCTGACCGGCAGCTGGATCGGCACGATCGCCACCGCCCGGGAGAACCTCCTCGGTCAGCTGGAGAACTCGTCCAACTCGGACGTCAACAAGCTGATCCAGGCGGGCTACGTCGACGGCTGGCACGCCGCCGCCCTCTGGGCCGGGCTGTTCGGGCTGGTCGCGCTGATCGTGGGCGTCGTGGTGCTCATCCGCCCGGCGTTCGGGGTTCCCGGCAAGCCGCAGGCCACCTGGATCAAGTCGGTCGCCTGGGGCGGTGTCGCGCTCGGCGTCGTCGGCCTGCTGCTGGCGGTTCTCAAGTACACCGACGTCCTGCTCAGCGTTCCCTCCGTGGGCTGAGTCACCGCAGGTCCCGAGGGGTCTTAGACGCTCCGTAACGTACTTACGGCGCGTCTGAGGCCCCTCACGCGCGTCTAAGGCCCCTCCCACCGGCAAAGATGCGGAACTCTCCCGATGTGGCGGACCCGCCTGGGAGACGAAGGTTGGGTCATCGCAGCAAGCGATGCCGAAACCCGACTCCCACCAGGAAGTACGAGGGCCCCGCCATGTACGAGTACGAACTCCACCACCTCCGTTCCGCCGACCTGATCCGCCAGGCCGAGCACGAGCGCCTGGTCCGCGAGGCGGTCCGCGTCCGCCGCGCCGCGCGCCGCGAGGCCGCGAAGCGCTCCGCCGAGAGCGCGGCGGAACCGGAGGCGCATACGTCCCGCTTCCGCAGGCATCGGCATCCGCGCGCGGCGTGACGGCACCCGCGACGCCGAGCTCGGCGAAAACCGGTGCCGCAGCGTCGGCGTCGCATGACATGCTCGGCCCCGTGGAGAGCAGGTCCGTCAGTCCCGTGTTCATCGGTCGCGCGGCCGAGTTGGAGACCCTGAACGACGCCCTCGCGCGTGCCGCCGGGGGCGAACCGCAGGCGTTGGTGATCGGCGGCGAGGCCGGGGTCGGCAAGACCCGCCTGGTCGAGGAGTTCGCCGCCGCCGCGGGCGAGGGTGCCGTCGTCGCGCTCGGCGGTTGCGTGGAGATCGGCGCCGACGGACTGCCGTTCGCCCCGTTCTCCACCGCGCTGCGCGCCCTGAGCCGCGAACTGCCCGCGGAACTCGCCGCCGCTGCCGCCGGTCAGGAGGAGGAACTGGCCCGGCTGCTGCCCGAGTTGGGCGAGAGCGCTCCGGCTCGCGGAGCGGACCGTTCCGACGAGGAGGGCATGGCCCGCCTCTTCGAACTCACCGCCCGCCTCCTGGAGCGCGTCACGGCCGCCCGTACGGTCGTCGTCGTGCTGGAGGACCTGCACTGGGCGGACGCCTCCACCCGCCATCTCCTCGCCTATCTCTTCCGCACCCTGCGCACCGGCCGCCTGGTCGTCCTCGCCACCTACCGCTCCGACGACATCCACCGACGCCACCCGCTGCGGCCCCTGCTCGCCGAACTGGACCGGCTGCGCACCGTCCGCCGTATCGAACTCGGCCGCTTCAACCGCGCCGAGGTCGGCCGTCAGATCGCCGGGATCCTGGCCCACGAGCCCGATCCGGCCCAGGTCGACGCCATCTTCGAACGCTCCGACGGCAACGCCTTCTTCGTCGAGGAACTCGCCGTCGCCGCCCATGAGGGCAGCCGCACCGGCCTCACCGACTCCCTGCGCGATCTGCTCCTGGTCCGTGTCGAGAGCCTGCCAGAGAGCGCCCAGCGGGTCGCCCGGATCGTCGCCGAGGGCGGCTCCACCGTCGAGTACCGGCTGCTGGCCGCCGTCGCCCAGCTCGCCGAGGACGACCTCATCGAGGCACTGCGGGCCGCCGTCAACGCCAACATCCTCATCGCCGCGCCCGGCGGCGACGGCTACCGCTTCCGGCACTCCCTGGTCCGCGAGGCCGTCGGCGACGACCTGCTGCCCGGCGAGCGCTCCCGCCTCAACCGCCGCTACGCCGAGGCCCTGGAGGCCGACCCGACGCTCGTCCCGGCCGGCGAGCGCGTCATGCGGCTGGCCAGCTACTGGTACCACGCCCACGACCCCGCCAAAGCCCTGCCCGCCGTCCTGGACGCCTCCGTCACCGCCCGCCGCCGACACGCCCACGCCGAGCAACTGCGGCTGCTGGAGCGGGCGATGGAGCTGTGGGACACCGCCCCCGAGGACATCCGCGCCACCCTGCGCCCCGTCGACTACGCGGAGGTCTACCCGCCCTGCGGCTGCGACCCCGCGACCACACCCCTGCGCTACCTCGACCTCATGGCCGAGGCCGCTGTGGCCGGACGGCTGTGCGGGGAACGCGAACGCGCCCTGAAGATCACCAAGCGGGCCCTGCACCTGCTGGAGGACGAGCGCGACCCCCTGCGCGCCGCCTGGTTCTGGGTCCAGCGCTCCCGGCTCGTCCAGGCGCAGGCCCGCGGTGACGGCTGGAAGGAACTGGGCATCGCACAGGACCTGGTGCGCGGCCTGCCGCCGTCCGAGGTGCACGCCGAGGTACTGGCCGCCGCGGCCAACTGGTCGATGCTCCGCGCCCCCGGCCCCGACGCCATGTCCGCCGCCGAGCGGGCCGTCGAGTACGCGCGCATGGTGGGCGCCGAGGACATCGAACTCAACGCGCGCCTCACCCTCGGCGTGCTCACGGTCGACGCCGGCGAGATCGAGGCCGGGGTGGCGCAGATGTACGAGGTCAAGGACGAGGTACTGGCCCGTGGCCTCACCGCCGTGGTGAGCCGCAGTCATGTGAACCTCCCGTCCGTCCTCGAAGGCGTCGGCCGCTCCGAGGAATCCGTCCGCATCCTGCGCGAGGGTCTGCGCCTCACCCAGGAGTGGGGCCTGCGCGACTCGGAGGCCTGGATCTGGACGAACCTCGCCGAGTCACTGATCTCCCTGGGCCGCTGGGACGAGGCCGCCGAGGCCGCCGTGAACGCCCAGCGCACCGGACAGTCCGCCAAGCCGCGCGGCGGCGGCTCCAACCGCCTCGCCCAACTCGCACTCGCCCGCGGTGAGATCACCGAGGCCGCCCGCCATCTCGCCGCCGCCCGCGCCCACTACGGCACGCACGACCCCATGCCGCAGAACAGCCTGCCGATGTCCTTCCTCGCCCTCGGCATAGCCGCCGCCGAGGGCCGTCTCCTCGACGCCCGCGCGGAGGCCGACCGCGCCCTGAGCGCGGGCTTCCCGCCCGGCACCCAGCGCTACGCGTGGCCGCTGCTGCTGGCCGCCGCCACCGCCGAGTCCGACGCCCGCGCCCATGCGCTGCCCGCCGCGCAGGAGGGCCGCGCCGCCTTCCTGGAACGGCTCTTCGAGGCCGTCCGCAAGCTCACCACGGGCGCCCCCCTCTGGCTGGCGTACGAGAGATGGACCCGAGCCGAACTCGACCGGGCCGCGGGCCGGAGCACCCCCGACACCTGGTCGGACGTGGTCAACGCCTTCGAAGCCCTGGAGCGCCCCTACGACCTGGCCCAGGTCCGCCACCGTCTGGCCGAGGCACTGCTCGCCATCGGCGGCGACGACGAGCGCGCCCGCGCCACGGAACTGCTCCGCCTCACCCGAGCGACCGCCGGCCACCTGCGCGCCCGCCCCCTCGTCGACGCCGCCACACACCTGGCCCAGCGGGCCCGCCTCAGCCTCACGACGGCGCCGCCCCCGACCGACCCGGCCGGCTCCCTCGGCCTCACCACCCGCGAACGAGACGTCCTGCGCCTGGTCGCCGCCGGCCGCACCAACCGCCAGATCGCCGAGGAACTCTTCATCTCCCCGAAGACGGCCAGCGTCCATGTCTCGAACATCCTGGGAAAGCTCGGTGTCTCCGGGAGGGGCGAGGCGGCGGCGGTGGCGCACCGAACGGGTCTGTTTCCGGCCGAAAAGCTCACGTCGGGGACGACGAGCTGAGGCTTACGCTGTAAGGGACGCCGGCCAGGGAGGTTGCGTGTTCAACGCGTTCGAGGAACTCTTCGCCCCGGGCCGCAAGCACACCCGCGACGAACAGAACCGCCTGGAACTGACCCGCGAGGACGTCGGGGACAACGACCCCGGGCGAGGACCGATAGACCTCGCGTCCGGGAAGGTCGTCGTCCGACCGCCCGAGCCGTCGGACGAGAACAGCGGCGAGGACAGCGGCGAGAAGAGCGGCGACGGCAAGGAGTGACGACGCCAGGAGCAAGGGCCGCTCAGGTCACCTGCAGCTCCAGAATCCGGTCGTCCCCGTCCTGGGGTTCGCCCCGCCCGTCCGTGTTGCTGGTCACCAGCCACAGCTTGTCGCCGCCCGCCGACACCACCGTCCGCAGCCGGCCGTACTCGCCCTCCAGGAACGCCTGCGGGTCGGCAGAGGCCTCCGTGCCGTTCAGCGGGATGCGCCAAAGCCGCTGGCCCTTGAGGCCGGCCATCCAGATGGAGCCCTCGGCGTGGGCGATGCCGCTGGGGGAGGCGTCGTCGGTGCCCCACTGGGCCAGGGGGTTGAGGTACGCGGAGTCGTCCGACTTGCCCTCGGCCTCCGGCCAGCCGTAGTTGCCGCCCGGCTTGATCGCGTTCAGCTCGTCCCAGGTGTCCTGGCCGAACTCCGCGGCGAAAAGGCGCTGTTGGGAGTCCCAGGCCAAGCCCTGGACGTTGCGATGGCCGTACGAGTACACGGGGGAGTCGGGGAAGGGGTTGCCCGGCGCCGGTTCGCCCTCCGGGGTCAGGCGGAGGATCTTGCCGCCCAGGGAGTCCTTGTTCTGGGAAAGGCCCCTGTCGCCGCTCTCCCCGGTGCCCGCGTACAGCATCTTGTCCGGGCCGAAGGTGATCCGGCCGCCGTTGTGGATATAGCCCTTGGGGATGCCCTTGAAGATTGTGTCGGGCGCGCCGAGCTGGTCGCCGGGGGAGCGCTGCTCGTCGTACAGCATGCGGACGATGCGGTTGTCGGAGGCCGAGGTGAAGTAGGCGTAGACCATGTGGTCGGAGGCGTAGTCAGGGGACAGCGCCAGGCCCATGAGGCCGCCCTCGCCCGCCGGTGACACTCCCGGTACCTCGCCCAGCTCGGTCTTCTTGCCGGTCTCCCCGTCGACCCGGGTGATCGTGGCGTCGTCGCGGGAGGAGACCAGCAGGTCGCCGTCGGGCAGCGGGGCCAGGCCCCAGGGCGTGCCCAGGCCCTCGGCGACCGTGCGGACCACCTTGACCGAGCCCCGCGCCGGTGGGGTCTCGGCCGCCCGCTGGGTGGGTGAGGCCGCGGTGCTGGTGCCAGGTGCCTTGTTTCCGCCCTCGCCCGGCGATCCCCCGTCGTCGGAGGAACAGCCGGCCGTCAGCAGGAGTGCGGCCGTGGCCAACACGGCCGACACAGCTCGACGTTGCACGATCACGGTCCCTTCGATGCGGTGGTCCCGAAGCGGGTTCCACCTGTCATACACCGCAAGCGCCTCTCAGGTTCCCGGGTTGGGGATCACCAGTGTCTTTTCCATGATCCTTGAATCAACCGATGACGTCAGTCCCAGGATCCCCGGGCCCGCGGCACCTCCGCCACCTCGGCCAGGTCCCGCGCGGTCAGCCGCAACCCCTCGGCACCCGCGTTCTCCGTCACCCAGCGTTCCCGCTTCGTGCCGGGCAGCGCCACCACGTGCCGCCCCTGCGCCAGCACCCACGCCAGCGCCACCTGTGCCGGTGTGACCCCGTCCCCCTGCCGGGCCGCGACGCGGCGCAGGGCGGCCACTATCGGCTGGTTCGCCGCCATCATCTCCGCCGTGAAGCGGGGGTGCCGGGCGCGCACGTCGTCCGGTTCGAAGCCCTGGCCGGGGGTCAGTGTGCCGGTGAGGAAGCCGTTGCCCAGCGGCATCGCCGCCAGGAACCCGATGCCTCGTGCCTCGCACCACGGCAGCAGCGCCTCCAGCGCCTCGGGCGACCAGACCGACAGCTCGGCCTGCACCGCGCTCACCGGGAAGACCTGCTGCACCCGCTGCAACTGCCGGATCGTCGCGTCGTGCAGGTTCGTTCCGAAGCGCCGGCCACCTCGCGCGCCCATCGCGCACAGCCCCAACGCCCGTACCTTTCCGGCCCGGACGAGCTCCGCCATCGCGCCCCAGGTCTCCTCTACGGGGATCTCGGGGTCCGCGCGGTGCAACTGGTAGAGGTCGATGACGTCCGTCTGCAGACGGCGCAGCGAGGCGTCGCAGGCCCGCTTCACATAGCCGGGGCGGCCGTTGGCCACGATGTGTTGTTCGCCCACCAGCAGACCGACCTTGGTCGACACGAACGCGTCCTGGCGGCGTTCCTTCAACACCCGCCCCACCAGCAGCTCATTGGTGAACGGGCCGTACATATCGGCCGTGTCCAGCAGCGTCGAGCCCAGATCGAGCGCCCGGTGCACCGCCCTGACCGACTCCTCGCCCCGCTGCCGCGACGAGCTGTACGCCCAGCTCATCGGCATGCACCCGAGCCCGACGGCCCCCACCGCGAGTGCCGCCGCGCCGATCGTCCTGCGCTCCACCTGGCCGTAACCCTCCCTCTTCCGGCACCCCAACCTAACCTCTGCACTCCAGTTCGCCTGCCCTAGGGCCTTCCCGACGGGTCTTGCCGGGGCGCGGGGTTGATCAGGCACCGTTACTTTTCTCGGGCCTGACCCGCCGGGAAGGCCCTAGCCTCCTGACCATGACTCCTGACGTATGGCTCCCCATTCCGCCGGAAGACATCGAGGGCCTGCCGGAAGGCCTCGACTACCGCTACTGGAACGGTGCCGAGGACTTCCCCGCCGACCCGGCCCAGTGCGTCTTCTACGTCGTCCCGTACATGAAGCCGCCCGGGCTCGGGCAGCGTCCCCTGCCGGAGATGACGGGTGTGGAGGTCGTGCAGACGCTCTCCGCCGGCACCGATCATGTGGAGCCGGGACTGCGGCATCTGCGGCCCGGCGTGCGGTTGTGCAACGCGCGCGGGGTGCACGAGGCGAGCACCGGCGAGCTCACGCTCACGCTGATCCTCGCCTCGCTGCGCGGCGTCCCCGACTTCGTACGGGCCCAGGACAGAGGGGAGTGGCTCGGTGGGTTCCGGCCCGCGCTGGCCGACAAGAGCGTCCTCATCGTGGGATACGGCTCGATCGGGGCCGCCATCGAAGACCGGCTCGCACCGTTTGAACTCGCGCGGGTGGCGCGCGTCGCGCGCTCTGAGCGCACCACGGCGCGCGGACATGTGCATCCGCTCACCGAACTGCCCGCACTGCTCCCGGAAGCGGACGTCGTCATCCTGTCCACGCCCTTGACGGACGCCACCCGCCACCTGGTGAACTCCGACTTCCTGGCCCGGATGAAGGACGGCGCGCTGCTGGTCAACGTCGCCCGCGGCGGAGTCGTGGACACCAAGGCGCTGCTGGCCGAGCTGGAGACCGGGCGCATCACCGCCGCGCTCGACGTCACCGACCCCGAACCGCTGCCCCGGGAGCACCCCCTGTGGCGCGCGCCGGGAGTGCTGATCAGCCCGCATGTGGGAGGTCCGACGTCCGCGTTCCTGCCGCGCGCCAAGCGGCTTCTGGTGGACCAGTTGACTCGTTATGTGAACCGGGAGCCCCTGCGCAACGTGATCCTTACGACGGGCGCGACGCACACGTGACGCCGAACGGCTGACCATCGCGCGGACGCCGCGCGTGTCGCGTGCAACCGGCCCATAATCCGTTTCGAGTACCGTCCGCAACCTCACGGAAGCGGTCCGTACTCGCATATGCGCTGGTCGTCACGGAGCGTAGAGATGCTATGTCCCTGAGTGACGAGACTGGTGTATCGTCCCGACAGGGGCAGCGCCGCGCAGTATTCGGCGCCGGGGATGGACATTTCAGATTTGTGAGGGGGGCGACGGGCGATGCACGGCCTATGGACGAGCGATCCCACGCGACGGGGCCGTCGGCGGCGACCCTGGCGAACGGCCGGCCGCAGACGCGGTCAGCACGGCACCCACGGCTGCCGTCACAACCATCACCACCCCAAGCACAGCAGCCGCAGGCGGCATGCGCACCCGGCGCACCGGGACCCGCGAGCGGCGCGGACCGGGAGGGACCGGTGAGCTCGCCACCGCACCCCACGACCACGCTCGACGGAGCGCTGCGGGCGCGGCGTTCGTCGCCGATCAGGCTGCCTGGGCCCTCGTCCAGGGGCAACGGCTCGGGAATGCTGCCGCAACTCGTTCTGGCCCTGGTGTGCGCGGGATACGCCGTCGGTTCCGCGCTCGGCTGGGGTTCGGACCAAGTCGCGCTGATCATGGGCGACTTCGGGCTGGCCGCGGCGGCCGGCGCGGCCGCCCTCTCCTGCTTCCGCTACGCCCGTAGCCGCCATATCCGCTTTCGACCCGCCTGGCTGCTGTTCGCGCTCTCCTCGGCCATGGCGGCCCTCGGCAACGTGGTCTGGGGGTGGTACGAGGTCGTCCTGGAGCGGCCCGTGCCCAGCCCCTCCTACGCCGACGGGTTCTTCCTGTGCTTCGCGCCGCCCGCCATCGTGGGACTCCTGGTGCTCGCCAAGCGGCCGGTGACCAAGGCCGGCTGGGTGTGCCTCGGGCTCGACGCCTGGCTGATCGGCGGCTCGCTGCTGACGCTGGCCTGGAGCCTCGCGCTCGCCCAGGCGGCCAAGATCGACGCCGGCGGCGGGGTGAGCGTGGCGCACACCGCGCTCTCGCTGGCCTATCCGCTGCTCGACATCGCCCTGGTCAGCATGGTGCTGGCGCTGCACTTCCGGCGCTCCTCGGCCAACCGCACCGCGGTCAACACCGCGATCGGCGCGCTCGCCCTGACCGTGATGTGCGACGCCCTGTTCACCTCGCCGCTGCTGCACAACAGCTACCGCTCCGGCCAGTTGCTCGACGCGGGCTGGTTCGCCGGCTCGCTGCTCCTGGCGTACGCCCCGTGGGCCGCGCCCCGGCACGGGCAGGAGGACGGCGACCGGCACGACCGGGCGGGGCACACGCGCGTGGTGCACGAGCACGTGCCCGGACAGCGCGGCGGAAGCCACCACCACCCGCCCGCGCAGGGAGGTGATCACACCCGGTACTCGGCCAACCGCCCGATCGCCGGCTCCCTGGCCGCGCTCACGCCCTACCTCGCCGCGGCCGTCTGCACCCTGGGGATCCTCTACAACGTCCTCAACGGCCGCAGCGTCGACCGCGTGGTGCTCATCACCGGCGGCACCGTGGTGCTGGCCCTCGTGGTCCGCCAGGGCATCATGCTGCTCGACAACATCACCCTCACCCAGGAACTGGCGCAGAAGGAGAACCACTTCCGCTCCCTGGTACAGGGCTCCAGCGACGTCATCATGATCGCCGCTCCCAACGGCATCCTCCGGTACGTCTCCCCGGCCGCCGCCGGGGTCTACGGCCGCTCCGCCGAGGACCTGGTGGGTACGGAACTGGCCAATCTCATCCACCCGGAGGACCTGGGCTGCGTGGTGCACGAAGTGCGCCGCTTCCTCGCCGCCAGCCCACTTGAGGAACCCACTACGCGCATCGAGTGCCGCTTCCGGTCCGGCGAGGACGGCTGGCTCAACGTCGAGTCGACCGTCAACCGGCACCACGGCGGCCTCATCTTCAACAGCCGGGACGTGACCGAAAGAGTGCGCCTGCAGGCGCAGCTCCAGCACAACGCCGAGCACGACCCGCTCACCGACCTGCCCAACCGCGCGCTGTTCACCCAGCGCGTCCAGCAGGCCCTGTCCGGCCGCCGCGCCTCCGACCGTGGCATCGCCCTGCGCAACACGGCGGTCCTGTTCATCGACCTCGACGGCTTCAAGGGCGTCAACGACACGATCGGGCACCAGGCCGGGGACGAGCTGCTCGTCCAGGCCGCCCGCAGGCTCCAGGACGCGGTCCGGGGCGGGGACACCGCCTCCCGGCTGGGCGGCGACGAGTTCGCGGCCCTGATCGCCGGGGACCACACCCGTGACCGCACCGCCCGCGAACGACACATCCTGGAGCTCGCCGACCGCCTCAGGATGACGCTGTCACAGCCCTACCTCATCGACGGCAACGATGTCCGGGTCAACGCCTCCATCGGCGTCGCCTTCGCCGAACCGGGCCTCGGCGCGGGGGAGCTGCTGCGCAACGCCGACCTCGCCATGTACCGCGCCAAGGCGGGCGGCAAGGGCCGCGTGGAGCTCTACAAGCCGCAGATGCAGCAGGACGTCGTACGCAAGGCGGAGCTGGCCACGCGTCTGCGTGCCGCGCTGCACGACGGCGAGTTCGCGCTGCTGCACCAGCCGGTGGTGTGTCTGGAGGACGGCCGGATCACCTCGGTCGCCGCCCAGGCGCGCTGGCGGTCCTCGCAAGGGGTGCTGTTCACGCCCGCCGAGTTCCTCAGGGTGGCCGAGGACAGCGACAAGACCGCCGAGCTGGGCCGCTGGATGCTGGAGGAGGCCGTGGAGCAGGCCGCCGAACGCACCGCGACCGGGCTCGCCGTACCCGTCGCGGTGCGGATGAGCGCGCGCCGGCTGCTGGACCGGTCGATGCCGCTCGGCTCGATCGAGGCGCTGCTGACCCGGCACGGGCTGCCCTCCGGGTCGCTGGTCATCGAGCTGTCCGACCTCGACCCACGCATCTCGCTGGACGACCTGGAGCGCCGCCTGAGCGGTCTGCGCAGACTCGGCGTCCGGGTCGCCCTGGACGGCTTCGGCACCGGCTACGCGGCGATCACCGCGCTGCGCAGGCTCCCCGTCGACGTCCTGAAGCTCGACCGCGGTCTGGTCGAGGGAGTCGTCGAGTCCGCGCGGCTGCACAAGATCACCAGCGGGCTGCTGCGGATCGCCACCGACCTCGGGCTGCAGTCCGTGGCCGACGGCGTGGATCTGCCGGAGCAGGTCGTGGCGCTGCGCTCGATGGGGTGCACCCACGGACAGGGCATGGCGTTCTCCGGGCCGCTGGACGAGTACCGGCTGCGCCGAGCGCTCAGTTCCGGCCACTATCCGGTTCCGCACGGGCCGGTCGAGCCCGCGTTCGCAGGAGGGGGTGCGGGGGTGTACACCAGTGGTGTGCCCGCAGTTCTCGGAGGCGGCAGTGCCCTTCGCTCACATAATGAGACTCCCGTCCCACCCACTTGACAGTGGGTGTGCGCCGGGGGGAGGGTCAGTGCCATGCGCACCCGAATTCTCGTACTTGGAAAGCGCGTCGGCTGAGGCTGGTGACGTCCGGACAGACCCGGACTCCCAGCGTCCACACCCGGCGCGCTCCCCTCGCTTGCCTTATGGCACGAGGGGTTTTTTGTTGCACAGGCGCCAGTCGTGCAGCACCGAAACTCCGCTCAAACCTCGCAAAAACCCTCAGCATCGAGAAGAGAATGCCGATGACCGAGCAGGCCACCGGGGCCCATAATCCGCAGCCGCGGCCCCGATCCGGAGGACAGCAGTCCGCCCCCGAGCACGTCACGGGTGCGCAGTCCCTGATCCGTTCGCTCGAGGAGGTCGGCGCCGACACGGTATTCGGCATTCCCGGTGGTGCGATCCTCCCGGCGTACGACCCGCTGATGGACTCCACCAGGGTGCGCCACGTCCTGGTCCGCCACGAGCAGGGCGCCGGCCACGCGGCCACCGGCTATGCGCAGGCCACCGGAAGGGTCGGCGTCTGCATGGCGACCTCGGGACCGGGCGCCACCAACCTGGTCACGCCGATCGCCGACGCGCACATGGACTCGGTGCCGCTCGTGGCGATCACCGGCCAGGTCGCGTCCAAGGCGATCGGCACGGACGCCTTCCAGGAGGCGGACATCGTCGGCATCACCATGCCGATCACCAAGCACAACTTCCTGGTCACCAAGGCCGAGGACATCCCGCGGGTGATCGCGCAGGCGTTCCACATCGCCTCCACCGGCCGCCCGGGCCCGGTCCTGGTCGACATCGCCAAGGACGCCCTCCAGGCGAAGACCACCTTCTCCTGGCCGCCCACCATGGACCTGCCCGGCTACCGGCCCGTCACCAAGCCGCACGCCAAGCAGATCCGTGAGGCCGCCAAGCTGATCACCGCCGCCAAGCGGCCCGTCCTCTACGTCGGCGGCGGCGTGATCAAGGCCGGCGCCACCGCCGAGCTGAAGGTCCTCGCCGAACTCACCGGAGCGCCCGTCACCACCACCCTGATGGCGCTCGGCGCATTCCCCGACAGCCACCCGCTGCACGTGGGAATGCCGGGCATGCACGGTGCGGTCACCGCCGTCACCGCGCTGCAGAAGGCCGACCTGATCGTCGCCCTCGGAGCCCGCTTCGACGACCGCGTCACCGGCAAGCTGGACAGCTTCGCCCCGTACGCCAAGATCGTCCACGCCGACATCGACCCGGCCGAGATCGGCAAGAACCGCGCCGCCGACGTGCCGATCGTCGGGGACGCCCGCGAGGTCATCGCCGATCTGGTGCAGGCCGTCCAGAAGGAGCACGCCGAGGGCCACCAGGGCGACTACACCGCCTGGTGGAAGGACCTCAGCCGCTGGCGCGACACCTACCCGCTCGGCTACGACCAGCCCGAGGACGGCTCGCTGTCCCCGCAGCAGGTCATCGAGCGGATCGGTCAACTCGCCCCCGAGGGCACGGTCTTCGCGGCGGGCGTCGGCCAGCACCAGATGTGGGCCGCGCACTTCGTCCAGTACGAGAAGCCCGCGACCTGGCTGAACTCCGGCGGGGCCGGCACGATGGGCTACGCGGTCCCGGCCGCGATGGGCGCCAAGGCCGGCGTGCCGGACAAGGCCGTCTGGGCGATCGACGGCGACGGCTGCTTCCAGATGACCAATCAGGAGCTCACCACCTGCGCCCTGAACAACATCCCGATCAAGGTCGCCATCATCAACAACGGCGCCCTCGGGATGGTCCGCCAGTGGCAGACCCTCTTCTACAACCAGCGCTACTCCAACACCGTGCTGCACAGCGGCCCGGAGGCGGACGGCAAGCAGCCGAGCGCCGGCACCCGCGTCCCCGACTTCGTGAAGCTGTCGGAGGCCATGGGCTGCTACGCGATCCGCTGTGAGTCCCCGGAGGACCTCGACAAGGTCATCGAAGAGGCGAACTCCATCAACGACCGTCCCGTGGTCGTCGACTTCATCGTCCACGAGGACGCGATGGTGTGGCCGATGGTCGCCGCCGGCACCTCCAACGACGAGATCATGGCCGCCCGGGACGTCCGCCCCGACTTCGGCGACAACGAAGACGACTGAGCGAGAGAGACGTAAAAAGACCATGTCCAAGCACACGCTCTCCGTCCTGGTGGAGAACACCCCGGGCATCCTCGCCCGGATCGCCGCCCTCTTCTCGCGCCGCGGCTTCAACATCGACTCGCTCGCGGTCGGTGTCACCGAGCACCCCGACATCTCCCGCATCACCATCGTGGTGAGCGTCGCCGACCTCCCGCTGGAGCAGGTGACGAAGCAGCTCAACAAGCTCGTCAACGTGTTGAAGATCGTCGAACTGGAGCCGGGTTCGGCCGTTCAGCGCGAACTCGTCCTGGTCAAGGTGCGGGCCGACAACGAGACGCGCTCCCAGATCGTCGAGATCGTCCAGCTGTTCCGTGCGAAGACCGTCGACGTCTCCCCGGAGGCCGTCACCATCGAGGCCACCGGTTCCAGCGACAAGCTGGAGGCCATGCTGAAGATGCTGGAGCCGTTCGGCATCAAGGAGCTCGTCCAGTCCGGCACGATCGCGATCGGACGCGGCGCGCGTTCGATCACGGACCGGTCGCTGCGCGCGCTCGACCGGTCGGCGTAGGCACGCGTTCGGGCGGCCGGGGGAAACCGGCCGCCCGTATTGCGAGACCCCGCGACTTCCCCCACCCCCACCGTCATACGGTGGGAAGCAACATCTGCACTCAAGGAGAGAACCCAAAGTGGCCGAGCTGTTCTACGACGCCGACGCCGACCTGTCCATCATCCAGGGCCGCAAGGTCGCGGTCATCGGTTACGGCAGCCAGGGCCACGCCCACGCGCTGTCGCTCCGTGACTCGGGTGTCGACGTGCGTGTCGGTCTGCACGAGGGCTCCAAGTCCAAGGCGAAGGCCGAGGAGCAGGGCCTGCGCGTGGTGACCCCGTCGGAGGCCGCCGCCGAGGCCGACGTCATCATGATCCTCGTCCCGGACCCGATCCAGGCCCAGGTCTACGAGGAGCACATCGCCCCGAACCTGAACGACGGCGACGCCCTGTTCTTCGGCCACGGCCTGAACATCCGCTACGGCTTCATCAAGCCCCCGGCCGGCGTGGACGTCTGCATGGTCGCCCCGAAGGGCCCGGGCCACCTGGTCCGCCGCCAGTACGAGGAGGGCCGCGGCGTTCCGTGTATCGCGGCCGTCGAGCAGGACGCGACCGGCAACGCCTTCGCGCTCGCGCTGTCGTACGCCAAGGGCATCGGCGGCACCCGCGCCGGCGTCATCAAGACGACCTTCACCGAGGAGACCGAGACCGACCTGTTCGGTGAGCAGGCCGTTCTTTGCGGTGGTACGGCCGCGCTGGTCAAGGCCGGTTTCGAGACGCTGACCGAGGCCGGCTACCAGCCGGAGATCGCGTACTTCGAGTGCCTGCACGAGCTGAAGCTGATCGTGGACCTCATGTACGAGGGCGGCCTGGACAAGATGCGCTGGTCGATCTCCGAGACCGCCGAGTGGGGCGACTACGTCACCGGCCCGCGGATCATCACCGACGCCACCAAGGCCGAGATGAAGCAGGTCCTCGCGGAGATCCAGGACGGCACCTTCGCCCAGGCCTGGATGGACGAGTACCACGGCGGTCTGAAGAAGTACAACGAGTACAAGAAGCAGGACTCCGAGCACCTGCTTGAGACCACCGGCAAGGAGCTGCGCAAGCTCATGAGCTGGGTGAACGAGGAGGCCTGAGCCTCCCCCGACGGGACCGGAGCAGGCCGCTCCGGTCCCGTTGTCCAACCCGTCGCATCACGGACGGGTGATCCTTCCACAGAGGCGCAGGACGGTCTCTGTCACGGCACTACACTGCCGTACTACATACGCGTCAGGCCCACAGCGTCGTGCGTCTTCCGCGGCCACCTTCCCTCCACCGCCTGCGGCCGTCGGGACGGCCGTCCGCAATGGACATGTGAGGACTCACGTGAGCTCGAAACCCGTCGTACTCATCGCTGAAGAGCTTTCGCCCGCGACCGTGGACGCGCTTGGTCCGGACTTCGAGATCCGGCACTGCAACGGCGCCGACCGGGCCGAGCTGCTGCCCGCCATCGCCGACGTGGACGCGATCCTGATCCGCTCCGCCACCAAGGTCGACGCCGAGGCGATCGCCGCCGCCAAGAAGCTCAAGGTCGTCGCGCGAGCCGGCGTCGGCCTGGACAACGTCGACGTCTCCGCCGCCACCAAGGCCGGCGTGATGGTCGTCAACGCCCCCACCTCGAACATCGTGACCGCCGCCGAGCTCGCCTGCGGTCTCCTCGTCGCCACCGCCCGCCACATCCCGCAGGCCAACGCCGCGCTGAAGAACGGCGAGTGGAAGCGCAGCAAGTACACGGGTGTGGAGCTCGCCGAGAAGACCCTCGGTGTCGTGGGTCTGGGCCGGATCGGTGCGCTGGTCGCCCAGCGCATGTCCGGCTTCGGCATGAAGGTCGTCGCCTACGACCCCTACATCCAGCCCGCCCGCGCCGCCCAGATGGGCGTCAAGGTGCTGTCGCTGGACGAGCTGCTCGAGGTCTCCGACTTCATCACCGTCCACCTGCCCAAGACCCCCGAGACCGTCGGCCTCATCGGCGACGAGGCGCTGCGCAAGGTCAAGCCCAGCGTGCGCATCGTCAACGCCGCGCGTGGCGGGATCGTCGACGAGGAGGCGCTGTACTCCGCCCTCAAGGAGGGCCGGGTCGCCGGTGCCGGTCTCGACGTGTACGCGAAGGAGCCCTGCACGGACTCCCCGCTGTTCGAGTTCGACCAGGTCGTCGCCACCCCGCACCTCGGTGCCTCCACCGACGAGGCGCAGGAGAAGGCCGGTATCGCCGTCGCCCGCTCGGTGCGTCTCGCCCTCGCCGGTGAGCTCGTGCCCGACGCGGTGAACGTCCAGGGCGGTGTCATCGCCGAGGACGTCAAGCCGGGCCTGCCGCTCGCCGAGCGCCTCGGCCGGATCTTCACGGCACTCGCCGGTGAGGTCGCGGTCCGCCTCGACGTCGAGGTGTACGGCGAGATCACCCAGCACGATGTGAAGGTGCTGGAGCTGTCCGCCCTCAAGGGTGTCTTCGAGGACGTCGTCGACGAGACCGTCTCGTACGTCAACGCCCCGCTGTTCGCGCAGGAGCGCGGCGTCGAGGTGCGGCTGACGACCAGCTCGGAGGCCACCGACCACCGCAACGTCGTCACCGTGCGCGGCACGCTCTCGGATGGCGAGGAGGTCTCGGTCTCCGGCACGCTGGCCGGCCCCAAGCACCTCCAGAAGATCGTCGCGGTCGGCGAGTACGACGTCGATCTCGCGCTCGCCGACCACATGGCGGTGCTGCGGTACGAGGACCGTCCGGGTGTCGTCGGCACCGTCGGGCGCATCCTCGGTGAGGCCGGGATCAACATCGCCGGGATGCAGGTCGCTCGCGCTGCGGCGGGCGGCGAGGCGTTGGCTGTGCTGACCGTCGACGATGCGGTGCCCGCGGGAGTGCTGGCCGAGGTCGCCGCGGAGATCGGGGCGACGTCTGCTCGTGCGGTGAACCTCGTCTGAGGCTGCCGTCCCCGGGGGCTGCCGCCCCCGGACCCCCGCTTCGGCCCTGAACGGGCCTCGTCCTCAAACGCCGGACGGGCTGAGTGTGCTCGGCTCGTCCGGCGTTTCGCATGTCTGCTCCCGCACCTCGGCCCGCCGCAGCGTGATCGCCGCCAGCACCGCCGCGCCCATCAGCAACACCGCCCCCGCGATTGCCGCCCCCTGCATCCCGCTGGTGAACGCCTCCCGCGCGGCCGTGGCCAGTCCAGGGACCCGGTCGGCGACCGCCAGTGCGCCGCCCAGGGTCTCGTGCGCCACGTCGGGCGCCGACGCGGGGATCTCGTGGCGGTAGATCGCCGTGCCGATCGAGCCGAGCACCGCCATGCCCAGCGCGCCGCCGAACTCCGCGCCGGTCTCCATCAGCGAGGACGCGGAGCCCGCCCGCTCCAGCGGCGCGGTGCCCATCGCCAGGTCCATGATCTGGGACATCACCACGACGCTGCCGACGGCGAGGACCGCGCACGAGACCAGCACCAGCGCCATCGAGTCCGTACCGGCGAGGGACAGCAGCCCGAAGCCCGACGCGGCGATGGCGAAGCCCGCGGTGACGACGTGGGCGCGGTCGACGCCCTTGTGCACCAGCTGGGTCGCGACCGGTGCCGCCGCGCCGATCGGCACCGACGGCAGCAGCGCCCACAGGGCCGCTTCCAGAGCGCTCATGCCGAGCACCGACTGCAGATACTGCGTGGTGAAGTAGGCCGAACCCATCACGCCGAACGCGGAGACGAGGTTCAGGGCGACCGACGGAGCGAAGCCGCGTCCGCGGAACAGGGCCGGGGAGATCATCGGTGCGGCGGCCGTGCGCTGGCGGTGCACGAAGAGGGCTGCAAACAGCAGACCGACGGTGATCGACACGACGTAGCGGACGTTCCAGCCCTCGGACGGGATCTCCTTCAGGCCGTAGATCACGGGGAGCACGGCCGCCATCGAGAGCGGGACGCTCAGCCAGTCGAAACGGCCGGGCTCGGGGTTGCGCCACTCGGGGAGCATGATCGGGCCGAGAATCAGCAGCAGCGCCATCGCGGGCAGGTTGACCAGGAAGACCGAGCCCCACCAGAAGTACTCGACCAGCACCCCGCTCATGACGGAGCCGAGCGCGATCCCGGCCGTCATCACGCCGGACCACAGGCCGATCGCCTTCGCGCGCTGGGCGGGGTCGGTGAACATCGTGCGGAGTATGGCCATGGTCGACGGCATCAGGGTCGCGCCACCGATGCCGAGGACCGCGCGGGCCGCGATCAGCGTCTCGGCGCTGTTGGCGTACGCCGCCACCAGCGAGGCGGTGCCGAAGGCGGCGGCGCCGAGCAGCAGGAGCCGGCGGTGGCCGATGCGGTCGCCGAACGAGCCCATCGTCATCAGCAACCCGGCCAGCACGAAGGCGTAGATGTCGAAGATCCACAGCTGCTGGGTGCCGCTCGGCTCCAGGTCCGCGCTGATCGCCGGGACCGCGAAGTAGAGGACCGAGACGTCCATCGAGACCAGCAGCAGCGGCAGCATCAGCACGCCGAGCGCGGTCCATTCGCGCCGGCCGGCGCGGGCGGGTGGGGTGGTGGTGCCCTTCGGGTTCGTCGTCATGGCGGTGAATGTACGCGCGTCTTAAACGGTTGTCTAGAACGACTGTCTAGGACGACTGTGTAATACGTACGTATAGGACAGTTGTATGGATCGGCGGTAGACTGGTCGCATGGGACACCGTGAGGATCTGCTCGAGGGCGCCAAGCGCTGCCTGCTCGACAAGGGGTTCGCGCGCACGACGGCGCGGGACATCGTCAAGGCGTCGGGGACCAACCTGGCCTCGATCGGCTACCACTACGGCTCGAAGGACGCGCTGCTGGCGCAGGCGTACGTGGCGCTGGTCGAGGGGATGGGCGACGCCTTCGAAGGCGACGGGACCGCCGGGATCGCCGCCGAGCCCGGCTCGGTGGAACGGTTCCAGGAGGTGTGGTCGAACATCATCGGCACCATGCGCGAGCCCGGTTCGATCTGGCGGCTGAGCATGGAGATCGTCGTCATGGGCGACCAGCTGCCCGAGGTCCGCGACCATCTGGCGGCGGCTCAGCGGGAGGCCGGGCGCGGTCTCGTCCCGCTGCTCATGGGCGGACGGGAGGAGGACGTCGCGGACGAGACCGTCGACACCCTCGGCAAGTTCTACGTGACCCTGATGACGGGTCTCATCGCGCAGTGGAACTTCGACCCGAAGACCGCGCCCGACGCGGAGCAGCTCACCGAAGGGCTGCGTCAGGTCATCGAGGCGGCCACGAGGAAATGACGCGCCCCGCGCGCATCCTGACCGAGCGCCAGGGCTACAGCCGCGCCCCCTTCAGCGCCATGTGCAGCAGCAGCCGGTCCTCCCCGTCGTCCAGGTCGAGGCCGGTGAGCTGCTCGACGCGGGAGAGGCGGTAGTACAGGGTCTGGCGGTGGATGCCGAGTTCGGCGGCGGTGCGGCCGGCCTGGCCCGCGCAGTCCAGGTAGACCTCGGCGGTGCGGGCGAGTTCGTGGTGTGTGGGGGAGAGGAGGGGGGCGACGGCGGGGTCGTGGACCGTCTCCGGGGAGAGGGAGGTCAGCAGGCGGTACGGGCCGATGCGCGACCACTCCGCCACCGGCCCGAGCCGCGGTTCCGCCAGCGCCGCGCGGGCCGCCGCCGACGCCTCCTGCCAGACGGCGGCCAGGTCGGCGAGGCCGGCGCGCGGTTCCCCGAGGCCGGCCGCTGCCCGCGCCCGGCCCCGCGCGGCCGGGCCCTCCTTCAGCAGCCGGGACGCCGCCGCCAGCGCCGCCGTGTGCACCTCGGATGAACGCAGCCGGACCAGCACCGCGAGGCTCTGCCCGTCGGGGCCCCACGGCAGCGTGCACAGCGCGGTCGCGTGCGGCACCGTCCGCACCGACGGGGCGTCGTCGGGGTCGGCCGAGGGCCAGGGGGCCACGCAGACCACCGTATGGACGCCGTCCGCGCGCGAACCGAGCGCCGTGCGCAGCTCGGCGACCGCCATGTCGCCCTGCCAGCCGCGCTCGGCGGTCAGCACCGCCCGCAGCTCCCGGCTGAGGTCGGCACCATGCTGCGCCTCGTCCGCCAGCAGCGCGCCGATCCGGCCGGTCACCTCCATCGCGGCCGCCAGCTGCTGGTCCGTGGGGCCCGGATCGTCGTCGAGGAGCCAGACGTAGCCCAGGACGACACCCCTGTGGCGTACGGGGAGGCAGATCCGTCCGCGGTACACCCCCGCCTCCGGTGTACGCGGGATGCGCACCGGGCCGGTCGCGCGCGTGATGCCGAAGCCCTCGAACCAGGTCCGTACGGCCGCCGTCGAGCGGCGCGTCAGGATCGAGCGGGTGCGCACGGGGTCCAGGGCCGACGCGTCGAGCTCGCCCTCGCTGTCGTAGGCACCGAAGGCGATCAGCTCGAAGTCACGGTTCTCCAGCGTCGCGGGGGCGCCCAGGAGCTCCGAGATCTCATCGACCAGCTCCTGGTAGTCACCCTTGAATTCGGATGTCACCCGGGCATTCTCCCGCATTTCCCGAGGGCCTTCATACATCTGTCAGAGATCTGCGGCACGGATGCGTGACAGCTGTCGATGGCCGACGATCGGAGGGATCCTTAGGTTTCACGGTGGTTCTCCGTGCCGTACCCGAATGGTCGGGGCTCGGCTGCTTTCTGCTGTCTGTGGAGGTGCCCCGTGCTGGGTCCCGTGATTCTTGCCGCGTCGCGCAGCGACCGGATGCGACGCCTGATCTCGGCTGCCCCCGTGACCAAGCAGGTCGTCGACCGCTTCATCCCGGGCGAGACGGTCGACGAGATCGTGCCGATCATCCGGGAGCTCAGCGGCCGGGGCCTGGAGCTGACGATGGACGTCGTCGGCGAGGACATCACCCGCCCGGAGCAGGCCGCGGCCGCCCGGGACGCCTATCTGGCGCTCATCGACCGGCTGGGGGAGCTGGAGCTGGGCACCAGGGCCGAGATGTCCGTGAAGCTGTCGATGTTCGGGCAGGCGCTGGAGGGCGGCCACGAGCTCGCGCTCGCCAACGTCCGGCCCGTCGTGGAGGCCGCTGCCGCGATCGGTACGACCGTCACGCTCGACGCCGAGGACCACACCACCCTCGACTCGATGTTCGCCATCCACGAGGAGCTGCGGAAGGACTTCCCGCAGACCGGCTGTGTCATCCAGGCCTACCTCTTCCGCACCGAGGCCGACGCCCGTCGCCTCGCGGAGAGCGGCAGCCGGGTGCGCCTCGTCAAGGGCGCCTACAAGGAGCCCGCCGAGGTCGCCTACCAGCAGAAACACGAGATCGACAAGGCGTACGTCCGGATCCTGAGGGTTCTGATGGAGGGCGCCGGGTACCCGATGATCGGCTCCCACGACCCGCGCCTGATCTCCATCGCCCAGGAGCTCGCGCGCCGCGCCGGGCGAAAGCTCGACGAGTACGAGTTCCAGATGCTGTACGGCATCCGCAGTGACGAGCACCTGCGCCTCGCCGCCGAGGGCCACCGCATGCGCGTCTACACCGCCTACGGCACCGACTGGTACGGCTACTTCATGCGACGGCTCGCGGAGAAGCCGGCCAACCTGACCTTCTTCGTCCGGAGCATGATCAGCCATGGCTGACCTGTGCTTCTCCGCCCGGAGCATGATCAGCCATGGCTGACCTGCGCCTCTCCGCCCGCTCGATGATCAGCAAGGGCTGAGCCCGAACACCCGCTCAAGTTCAAGGAGTTACGGATCTCATGGACGCTGTGACCCAGGTCCCCACCCCCGTCAACGAGCCGGTGCACGGCTACGCCCCCGGCTCGCCCGAGCGTGCCCGGCTGGAGGTCAAGCTCAAGGAGCTGGCCGAGAACCCGATCGACCTGCCCTGCACCATCGGCGGCGAGAAGCGGATGGGCGGCGGCGAGCGGTTCGACGTCGTGCAGCCGCACAACCACAAGGCCCGCCTCGGCACCTACGGCACCGCCACCCAGCAGGACGCCCAGGACGCCATCGACGCGGCCCTCGCCGCCGCGCCGGCCTGGCGCGCGATGTCCTTCGACGACCGTGCCGCGATCATCCTGCGCGCCGCCGAGCTGCTGGCCGGCCCCTGGCGCGAGACGCTGGCCGCCTCCACCATGCTGGGCCAGTCCAAGACCGCCCAGCAGGCCGAGATCGACACCCCCTGCGAGCTCGTCGACTTCTGGCGCTTCAACGTCAAGTACGCCCGTGACCTGCTCGCCGAGCAGCCCCCGGCGAACTCCCCGGGCGTGTGGAACCGCCTCGACCACCGCCCGCTGGAGGGCTTCGTCTACGCGATCACGCCGTTCAACTTCACGGCCATCGCGGGCAACCTGCCCACCGCCCCCGCCCTGATGGGCAACGTGGTGGTCTGGAAGCCGTCCCCGACCCAGACCCACGCCGCCGTGCTGCTGATGCAGCTCCTGGAGGAGGCCGGTCTGCCCAAGGGCGTCATCAACCTCGTCACCGGCGACGGCATCGAGGTCTCCAAGGTCGCCCTGGTCCACCGCGACCTCGCCGGCATCCACTTCACCGGCTCGACCAAGACCTTCCAGTACCTGTGGAAGACGGTCGGCAACAACATCGAGAAGTACCGCTCCTACCCGCGCATCGTCGGCGAGACCGGCGGCAAGGACTTCGTCGTCGCCCACCCGAGCGCCGACAAGGCGGTCCTGAAGACGGCGCTGACCCGCGGTGCCTTCGAGTACCAGGGCCAGAAGTGCTCGGCGACCTCCCGGGCGTACATCCCGGCGTCGATCTGGAACTCCGGCTTCAAGGAGGAGTTCGCGGCCGAGGTCGACTACCTCACCATGGGCGACGTCACCGACCTGTCCAACTTCATCGGCGCCGTGATCGACGAGCGCGCCTTCGCCAAGAACAAGGCCGCCATCGACCGCGCGAAGTCGGACCCGACCTGCACCATCGTCGCGGGCGGCTCCTACGACGACTCGGCGGGCTACTTCGTCCGCCCGACCGTCGTCGAGTGCACCGACCCCGAGCACGAGGTCTTCACCACCGAGTACTTCGGCCCGTTCCTCGCCGTGCACGTCTACGAGGACGACAAGTACGACGAGATGCTGGACCAGATGGAGTCGGTGTCCGCCTACGCGCTGACCGGCTCGGTCGTCGCGGGCGACCGCGCGGCGGCGGCGTACACGATGGAGAAGCTGCGCTACGCGGCCGGAAACTTCTACATCAACGACAAGTCGACCGGCGCCGTCGTCGGCCAGCAGCCCTTCGGCGGCGGCCGTGCCTCCGGCACCAACGACAAGGCCGGTGCCCCGCAGAACCTGATGCGCTGGACGCTGACCCGCGCCATCAAGGAGACGCTGGTCCCGCCGACCGACTACACGTACCCGCACATGGGCTGACACGCCAACTCAACGGAAAGGGCCGGGTCTTGAGGGACCCGGCCTTTGCCGTGCGGGGGAGGGGGCTACTCGGCGATCTCCGTGCGCTCCCACCACTCGTAGACCGGCAGCGCGCCCTCCGGCGTGTTCGTCTGCCGCGCCGTCGGCCGGAAGTGCTCGTACCCGCCGCGCAGCTTGATCTTCACGTCCGGACCGGGGGACGGGGTGGGGACGATCCGTTCGGGCAGGTCGTCCGGGCCGCCCTCTAGGAACACTTTCGCCGTGTCGTTCATGACCTCACCGTTCCCCTCGCCGTGACCGTCCGACCCGTGCCGCCCGGAGGATCAGCCGAGTGGGCGATGCCCGCCGGCCGCCGGCCGGCGGTGCCGATACTGGACGGATGACCACGACCGCATCCGCACCCACGCCGCGCACCGTACACACCGCCGACCTCACTCCCGCCGAACTGCGCGCCGTCCGCGCCCTGTTGGACGACGCCTTCGACGGCGACTTCTCCGACGAGGACTTCGAGCACGGGCTCGGCGGGATGCACGCACTCGTCCACGACGACGCCGGGCGGCTCGTCGCGCACGGGGCTGTAGTCATGCGGCGGGTGCGGCACCGGGACCGGTGGCTGCGGGTCGGGTACGTCGAGGCGGTCGGCGTCCGCGCCGACGCGCGCCGTACGGGGCTCGGCGGCCGGGTGATGGCGGAGCTGGAGCGGGTGATCGACCGGGCCTACGACGCGGGGATGCTCTCGGCGAGCGACGAGGGGGCCGCGCTGTACGCCGCCCGGGGGTGGGAGGCGTGGAGCGGACGGGTCTGCGGGCTCGGGCTCGACGGCGTCGTCCATCTGCCCGACGAGGAGGGCAGCACCTTTGTGCGGACCGCACTCGCCGGGCCGCTCGATCCCGCATTCGAGCTGGTCTTCGACTGGCGGGACGGGGATGTGCTGTGACGGGCCGTATGTAAAAAGCGCAGGTCAGCGACGTGTGACTCACTCCACCGTCTCAGATAGTAGGAAGTCCGAGTAATTGTGGAGACAGATGCGCTGTCCTCCCTTAGCTTTGTAGAAGCCGAACGTCTCGCTCGATCAAGCGAATGGCGGTCGTGAGCCGGGCCCCGTGCAGGCAACCCCTGCGGCACCGCTCCCCGCCCCACCCGGCGTCTCGTAACCCCCCTGTGCACTCCCGGATTGTCGAAGGAGTCGATTTCCCATGGCCGAGACGACCGCCCGCCGTCGAGTCCGTCACATCTCCCGTACGAGCGAGTCCGACCGCAAGAACGCCGCGGCCGCCCTCCAGCGCGCCCTCGACCGCAGGGACAACGGCGGCAGCACCGGCCACCAGGCCGCATAGCGCTCCGCGAGAAGGCGGGAAGGCCCGCGCCGCACCACCCCCGTAAGCCGGGAGCCGCGCCCGATCGAGGTGCGGCGCGTGGTCTCAGGCCCCGCGCCGCACCTCGAAGTGGTCGACGCGCTGCCCGTTCTGCGCCAGTGCCGACACCTTCAGCCGGGGCTTCGCGCCGCCCGCCGCCTCCACGGTGAGGAACGAGAAGCCCCGATAGCGCACCCGCGACCACTGCACGCTCTCCGCCTTGGTGTTGCGTGACTTGGTCCACTTGAAGGTGTCGACCGACTCCTGCTCGGTCACATGCCCCTCGTAGCTCTCCTCGACGCCCGCGGGGAAGCCGTACAGCTCCTTGCCGCCCCCGCCCGCCGTGACGTACACGATGCCGTCCCGCGTCGGGTCCGTCGCGGCGCCGATGGGTACCTGCCCGCCGACCTCGCCGTTCTTGATGGCGTCCGTCCGCTCGTAGACGTGGTTGTGCCCGTTGATCACCAGGTCCACCTGGTGCCGGGCGAACAGCGGCACCCACTCGGCCCGCACACCCCCGTCGGACGCATGGGAGGAGGTCGAGTAGGCGCAGTGGTGGAAGAAGACGACGACGAAGTCGACGCCCTTCGCCGCCCGCAGCTCACCGAGCCGCTCGTCCAGCCACTTGGTCTGACGGCCGTCCGTGTGGCCCTGGTTGGCGGGAATCTCGTACGACACGTCGTTCGCGTCCAGCGCCACGAAGCCGACGTTGCCGTAGGTGAAGGAGTACACGCCCGGGGCCGTACGGGCATCGAAGCCGCTGTCCGGCAGGGACCAGCGGGCCAGCTGGCCGCCGTAGCCGTCCGGCGAGTACCAGGCCTCCATGTCGTGGTTGCCGGTCGTCACCATCCACGGCACCGACTTGGCCACCGACTCGGTCTGCTTGAGGTAACCGTCCCAGAAGCCGGGGTCGTAGCCGTCCGACTTCTCGCCCGACCCCCTGACGTTGGCGTAGCAGATGTCGCCGGCGTGGAGGTGGAAGGCAGGATTCTGGCCCAGCAGGAGTTTGTCGTTGGTGGCGGCCGCCTCGCTGACGCCCTGGTCGCCGAAGGCCGTGAAGGTGAAGGTCTCCGGGCTCGCGGGAGCCGTGCGGAAGGAGGCGATCGTCGCGCGGTTCTTCGGTGCCGCCGGGTCGAAGCCGTCATGGCCCACGCCGTAGTAGTACGTCGTGCCGGGGCGCAGGGAGTCCAGTGCCGCGTGGACGTAGTACTGCTCCAACGCCGCGCGGATGCCCTGCAGTCCGGGCGTGTACAGGTCGCGGATCTCGGCGTCGATCCTGCGGCTCAGGTCTTCGGGACGCAGGCCGATCCGGACGAAAGGCTTCTTCACCGCGGCCGGTACCTGCCAGGAGATCCGCATCTGCGACTTCGGGTCGGCGCCGAAGGCGAGATGGCGGCCGAACGGGGCGACGGCGGAGCCCGGCACCCTGGTGGAGACGGACGGGGAGGGCCGGGTGCCGGCCGTGCCCGCGGGCTTCTCCGACCCCGAGCAGCCCGTCAGCAGCCCGCCCGCGACCGCGCCCGCGGTCACCAGCGTGCGGCGCCGGGTCAGCTTGGTGCGCAGGTACTCGTGCTGCTCCGCCATGCTCATACGGCGGGCGAGCTGCGGAGGGATGCCGAAGTCGGGGAGGTCCATGGTGGGAAAGTTCCCAGCGGCGACCAACACCCGCCCTGCATACGGGTGAACGCCGGTTGAAGCGCAGAAGCCTTCCCCTGTCCGGCTGTCCGGATGGCGGACATCGCATGTCATCCCATGGGACGAGGAGTAGGGTGCCGACATGTCTCGCAGCCTCAATCTCGCAGTGATTCCCGGTGACGGCATCGGCCAGGAGGTCGTGGCCGAAGGCCTGAAGGTCCTCTCCGCCGTCCTCCCGCAGGATGTGAAGCTGGAGACCAAGGAGTACGACTTCGGCGCCCGGCGCTACCACGCCACCGGTGAGACCCTCACGGATGCCGACCTCGACGCCCTGAAGAAGCACGACGCCATCCTGCTGGGCGCGATCGGCGACCCGGGCGTCCCCTCCGGCGTCCTGGAGCGCGGCTTCCTGCTGAAGCTCCGCTTCGCCTTCGACCACCACGTCAACCTGCGTCCGTCGAAGCTCCTCCCGGGTGTCGCCACCCCGCTCGCCGGTGAGCCGAGCATCGACTTCGTCGTCGTCCGCGAGGGCACCGAAGGCCCGTACACCGGCAACGGCGGCACCATCCGCAAGGGCACCGAGCACGAGGTCGCCACCGAGGTCTCGGTGAACACGGCCTTCGGTGTCGAGCGCGTGGTCCGTGACGCCTTCGCCCGCGCGCAGGCCCGCCCGCGCAAGAAGCTGGCGCTGATCCACAAGAACAACGTGCTGACCTTCGCCGGGCACCTGTGGACGAACATCTTCAACAAGGTGGCCGAGGAGTTCCCCGAGGTCACCACCGAGTACATGCACGTCGACGCCGCGACCATCTACCTGGTCACCCAGCCCGAGCGCTTCGACGTGATCGTCACCGACAACCTGTTCGGCGACATCATCACCGACCTCGCCGCGGCCGTCTCCGGCGGCATCGGCGTCGCCGCGAGCGGGAACATCAACCCGAGCGGCGACTTCCCGTCCATGTTCGAGCCCGTCCACGGCTCGGCCCCGGACATCGCCGGCCAGGGCAAGGCCGACCCCACCGCCACGGTCCTGTCCGTCGCCCTGCTCCTGCGCCACCTCGGTTACGACGCCGAGGCCGCCCGCATCGACGAGGCGGTCTCCGCCGACCTCGCGGAGCGCACCGGCAAGCCCGCCCGCAGCACGTCGGAGATCGGCGACGCGCTGGCCGTACGAGTAGCCGGCTGACCCCGCCGCGCCGTTCGAACCCTTTCGAAGCCGTCGGGTCACTTCGCACCCGGCGGCTTCCCCATGTCCGCCGCCGGGTGACACCATCAACCCCGGGATCGCGATTTCACGCCGAACAGGCCGATTTCTTCCACGGCACCCGCTTGCGATAATCGAACGCGGAGCCGCGGTATGAAGGAATGCTCGGACGTCCTAGCACTGGCCACAGACAGTACTGGCGTGAGCGCGGCCCGCCACAACGAAACCGGTGAAGGACACCTACTCATGACGACGCCCACGATCGAGCTCAAGCCCTCCGCCAGCCCGCTCGCCGCCGCCGAGCGCGAGGCGATACTGGCCAACCCGGGGTTCGGCCGCCACTTCACCGACCACATGGTGACGATCAAGTGGACCGAGGGCCGTGGCTGGCATGACGGCGAGCTCGTGCCGTACGCGCCGCTCTCTCTCGACCCGGCCACCATGGTCCTGCACTACGCGCAGGAGATCTTCGAGGGCCTGAAGGCCTACCGCCGGCCCGACGGGACCGTCGCCACCTTCCGCCCGGAGAAGAACGCCCTGCGCTTCCAGTCCTCCGCGCGCCGGCTCGGCATGCCCCAGCTGCCGGTCGAGACGTTCATCGAGGCCTGCGACGCGCTGGTGCGGCAGGACGAGGCCTGGGTCCCGGCGCACGGCGGCGAGGAGTCCCTCTACCTGCGTCCGTTCATGTTCGCGACCGAGGTCGGCCTGGGCGTGAAGCCCGCCAGCGAGTACCTGTTCATCGTCATCGCCTCCCCGGCCGGCGCCTACTTCCCCGGCGGCGTCAAGCCCGTGTCGATCTGGGTCTCGGAGGACCACGTCCGCGCCGTTCCCGGCGGCATGGGCGACGCGAAGACCGGCGGCAACTACGCCGCGTCCCTGCTGGCCCAGGCCGAGGCCGCCGCCGAGGGCTGCGCGCAGGTCTGCTACCTCGACGCGGTCGAGCGCAAGTGGGTCGAGGAACTCGGCGGCATGAACCTGTACTTCGTGTACGGCGACAAGATCATCACGCCGTCCCTCACCGGCTCCATCCTGGAGGGCGTCACCCGTGACTCCCTCCTCCAGGTCGCCCGTGACCTCGGTTACGAGGCCGAGGAGGGCCGTGTCTCTGTGGACCAGTGGCAGCGCGACTCGGAGAACGGCACGCTGACCGAGGTCTTCGCCTGCGGTACGGCCGCGGTCATCACGCCGGTCGGCACGGTGAAGCGCACGGGCGCCGAGTGGCGGCAGGGCGACGGCGAGCCCGGCGAGGTCACACTGAAGCTCCGCCAGGCCCTCCTGGACATCCAGCGGGGCACCGCCGTCGACCAGCACGGGTGGATGCACCAGCTGGGCTGACCGGTTGCCCGGCGTTGAGGCGGGGGTGCGGGGGCTGCCGCCCCCAGACCCCCGCTTCGGCCTGAACGGCCTTGTCCTCAAACGCCGGACGGGCTGTTTTCGCCGACCGGCAACGCGTTGTCGGCCTTGGGTTCCGTCCTCGCGGCGCCCGGGGTCGACAGCGCGTACGCCACCCCTCCCACCAGCCCCGACAGCAGGAAGCTGCAGTCCACCCCGCCCGTCAGCCCCAGCAGCGGCCCCTCGTACGTCGGCAGGGAGACGGCCAGCAGGCCGACCGCCGCGCCCAGGGCCCAGGACACGGTCGCCGGGATGTTCCAGCCGGCCCGGTACCAGTAGATCCCGCCCCGCGCCCGGCGGTTGAAGACCTGGAGGGCCTCCGCGTCGTACACGCCACGGCAGCGGGCGAAGCCGATCAGGGTGATGACCGCCCACGGTGTGCCGATCGCCGTCAGCAGCAGGACGAAGGACGTCATCGCGTCCTGCGCGGTCGAGTAGTAGTGGCCGACGAAGACGCAGACCGTGGCGATCACGGCGACCGTGTACGTGGCCGTCGCCCGGGACGCGCGCGGCAGGATGGCGTCCAGGTCGAGGCCCATGGAGTAGAGCATCAGCCCGGCGTTGCCGACCGAACCCGCGGAGGCGGCGACCAGGAGCGGGACCAGGTACCAGGCGGGGGACGCGGAGACCAGCGGTCCGGCGTAGTCGAGCGCCGCCCGTGCCGCGTACGAGGTGAAGGTGCCGAACAGCTGCGGGACCAGCAGTCCCAGGATCAGGCCGAGCCAGGTCGCGTGCAGCACCCGGCGTGAGGAGTGCCGGACCGGGGAGATGTAGCGGGTGTAGTCGCCGAGCAGGGTGATGAAGGCGATCGGCCCGGACAGACCCGCCGCCACCGCCGCCAGCAGCCACGTCGGCCAGAAGCCGCCCAGCAGGTACCCGCCCGCCTCCGGCAGCGCGTCGGTGGTGAAGTGCGGGGCGTAGGCGATGACGCCGAGGACCAGCAGGGCCGTCATGCCGAACGCGAGGACGCGGGACATGGCGAGCAGCACACGGTAGCCGTACACCGCGCCGGCGACGGTCGCCGCGGCCAGCAGCCCGTACACCACGCCGTACGACACCCCGTCGGCCGGCAGGCCGATGAGCCGGCCCAGTACGCCCACCATCACATCGCCGCCGATCCACACGGTCAGGGCCGTGTAGCCGAGGGCGAGCAGCAGCCCGACCACCGAGCCGACCAGCCGGCCGCGCACGCCGAACTGGGCGCCGGAGGAGGTGGACAGGTTGGTCGCGGTGCGCAGGGAGATCAGGGCCAGCGGGGCGGTGAGGGCCGTGCCGACCAGCGTGCCCACCACGATCGAGCTCACCGAGGCCCACCAGCCCAGACCGAAGGACGGCGGGAGCCAGCCGAAGATGATCACTCCGAGGCAGAGGTTCGACCCCAGCAGGATCGATACGAGATCCCGTGGGCCGCTTGTGCGTTCCTCCTCGGGGATGGTGTCGACTCCGCGCTGTTCCATCGGCATGGGTGGCCTCCGTTGGTTTGAGTGACGTTCAATCTGGATGGCTCGATGTTTGCTGTCAACCTTCCTACGGGAGGAATTTCATGTTTAGAGTGTTGCTCTAAAGTCGGGTGAGGCAAGGAGGTGCCGCGTAGTGAGACTGACCCCCACGGAACGTGACCGGCTGCTGCTCTTCGGAGCCGCCGAACTGGCCCGGGCGCGCCGGGCCCGCGGGCTGCGGCTGAACGTCCCGGAGGCGACCGCGCTCATAGCGGACACCGTGTGCGAGGCCGCCCGCGACGGCGCCCGCCTCGCCGAGGCGATCGAGCGTGCCCGGTCCGTGCTCGGGCCGGACGACGTGCTGCCGGGCGTGACGGACATCGTCACCGAGGTGCATGTCGAGGCGGTCTTCGACGACGGCTCGCGGCTCGCCGTGGTCAGCGATCCGATCGGCGAGGGGCTGGACGACCGGGCGCCGGGCGCGTTGCTGCCGGCGCCCGAGCACGCCGAGCCCGAGGCGGTCATGCGGCTGACGGTCACCAACACCGCCACCGTGCCCGTCTCCGTCACCTCCCACTTCCACTTCTTCGAGGCCAACCCGCGCCTCGACTTCGTACGGGAGAAGGCCTACGGGATGCGGCTCGCCGTCCCCGCCGGGTCCTCCGTGCGCTTCGGGCCGGGGGAGAGCGTCGAGGTCGGGCTGGTGCCGATCGGGGGCGAGCGGATCGCGATCGGGTTCGCGGGGCTCGTCGACGGGGCGCTGGACGCGCCCGGCGCCCGCGCGGAGGCACTGCGCCGCGCCGCCGCATGCGGCTACCTCGGCGCATCGGAAAAACCTGCTCAGGAGGTCGAGCGATGAGCCGCCCAGGAGGCCACCCCGCCGAGGCCCGCCGCCTCAGCCCGTACGAGTACGCCGCCACCCACGGCCCGCGCGCCGGCGACCGCGTCCGGCTCGGCGACTCCGGTCTGACGATCCGCGTCGAGTCCGACTCGCAGCGCTACGGCGACGAGTTCCTCGCCGGGTTCGGCAAGACCGCCCGGGACGGGCTGCACCTCAAGGCCGCCGCGGTGCGGGAGACCTGTGACGTGGTCGTCAGCAACGTCGTCGTGATCGACGCGGCGCTGGGGATCCGCAAGGTCTCCATCGGCATCCGGGAGGGGCGGATCTGCTCGATCGGGCGGGCCGGGAACCCCGACACCCTCGACGGGGTCGACGTCGTGGTCGGCACGGGTACGTCCATCGTGTCCGGCGAGGGGCTCATCGCCACCGCCGGGGCGGTCGACACCCACGTCCATCTGCTGTCGCCGCGCATCATGGAGGCATCGCTCGCCTCCGGCGTGACCACCGTCATCGGGCAGGAGTTCGGCCCGGTGTGGGGCGTCGGGGTCAACTCGCCGTGGGCGCTGCGGCACGCCTTCAACGCGTTCGACGCCTGGCCGGTCAACATCGGCTTCCTGGGCCGGGGTTCGTCCTCGCACCGGGCGCCCCTCGTCGAGGCGCTGGCCGAGGGCGGGGCGAGCGGCTTCAAGGTGCACGAGGACATGGGCGCCCACACCAGGGCGCTGGACACGGCCTTGCGCGTGGCCGAGGAGCACGACGTCCAGGTCGCCCTGCACAGCGACGGGCTGAACGAGTGCCTGTCGGTGGAGGACACCCTGCGGGTGCTGGAGGGCCGCACCATCCACGCCTTCCACATCGAGGGCTGCGGCGGCGGACACGTCCCGAACGTCCTGAAGATGGCCGGCGTCCCGAACGTCATCGGCTCCTCCACCAACCCGACCCTGCCCTTCGGCCGGGACGCCGTAGCCGAGCACTACGGCATGATCGTCTCCGTCCACGACCTCAAGACCGACCTGCCCGGCGACGCGGCCATGGCCCGCGACCGCATCCGCGCCGGGACGATGGGCGCCGAGGACGTGCTGCACGACCTGGGCGCGATCGGCATCACCTCGTCGGACGCGCAGGGCATGGGCCGGGCCGGGGAGACGGTCCGCCGTACCTTCGCGATGGCCGGGAAGATGAAGGCCGAGTTCGGCGCCCCCGACGAGCACGACAACGAGCGTGTCCTGCGCTACATGGCCAAGCTGACCATCAACCCCGCCATCGCCCACGGACTCTCGCACGAGGTCGGGTCGCTGGAGGTCGGCAAGCTCGCCGACATCGTGCTGTGGCGGCCGGAGTACTTCGGCGCCAAGCCGCAGCTGGTGCTCAAGGCCGGGTTCCCGGCGTACGGCGTGGTCGGTGATCCGGGCGCCGCCACCGACACCTGCGAACCCCTCGTCCTGGGGCCGCAGTTCGGGTCGTACGGCGCCACACCCGCCGACCTCTCCGTCGCCTTCGTCGCCCGGGCCGCCGTCGACCAGGGCAACGACACGATGCCCACCCGGCGCCGCAGGGTCGCCGTGCGCGGCACGCGCGGGATCGGGCCGGCCGATCTGCGCCTGAACTCCCGTACCGGACAGGTCGACGTCGACCAGCGCACCGGCATGGTCACCCTCGACGGCGACCCGCTGCGCTCGGAGCCGGCCGAGTCGGTCTCCCTCAACCGCCTCTACTTCCTCTAAGGATCACTGATGTCCGCAGCTGCCGACGGCTTCCGCATGCCCGCCGAGTGGACCCCGCACGAGCGCACCTGGATGGCCTGGCCCGGCCCCAACCCGACCTTCGACGCCCCCGACGACCTCGCTGCCGCGCGTATCGCCTGGGCGTCCGTCGCCCGTGCGATCCGCCGCTTCGAGCCGGTGACCGTGGTGTGCGGTCCCGGGCAGTCGGCCGAGGCCCGCACGCTGCTCGGCGACGGCATCGAGACGGTCGAGCGTGACCTCGACGACGCCTGGATGCGGGACATCGGCCCGACCTTCCTGACCAACGGGCAGGGCGAACTCGCCGCCGTCGACTGGACGTTCAACGGATGGGGCGCCCAGGACTGGGCCCGCTGGGAGCACGACGCGAAGATCGCCGCGTATGTCTCCGACCTGGCCGGCTCGAGCAGGACGTATGCCTCGCGGCTGGTCAACGAGGGCGGTGCGATCCATGTGGACGGCGAGGGGACGGTCCTGCTCACCGAGACCGTCCAGCTCGGTCCGGAGCGCAATCCGCACTGGACGCGGGAAGAGGTGGAGGCCGAGATCCACGCCATGCTCGGCACCCGCAAGGCGATCTGGCTGCCGCGCGGCCTCACCGGCGACTACCCTCCGTACGGCTTCGGCACGCTCGGGCATGTCGACATCGTCGCCGCCTTCGCCCGCCCCGGCGTCGTCGTGGCCCATGCGCAGCCGGACCCCGCCCACCCCGACCACGAGGTGACCAAGGAGATCGTCGGCCTGCTGAGGTCGCAGACCGACGCGCGCGGCCGTCGCCTGGAGGTCGTCGAGGTGCCTGCGCCGACCGTCCTGGAGGCCGACGGCCACTGGGCCGACTACTCCTACATCAACCACTACCTCTGCAACGGCGGCGTGGTGCTCTGCGGCTTCGACGACCCGCGCGACGAGCTGGCGGCCGGTATCTTCCGGCGGCTGTTCCCGGAACGGACGGTGACGCTGGTCGACGCCCGTACGATCTTCGCGGGTGGTGGAGGCATCCACTGCATCACGCAGCAGCAGCCGAAGATCTAGGAGCCGCAGATGGCCGGTGGGCGCAGGCAGGCGCCGCCCCGCGACGAGGTCCTCGTCGCCGCCATGGAGATGATCGCCGAGCGCGGTCTGGAGAAGCTCACCATGGCGGCGCTCGGCCGGGAGGTCGGCATGAGCAGCGGTCATCTCCTGTACTACTTCCACTCCAAGGACGAGCTGCTGCTGCGGACCCTGGAGTGGAGCGAGGGCCGGCTGGGCGCTGAGCGCGGCCGGCTGCTGACGCGCGCCGCATCCGCCCGCGAACGGCTCGACGCCTACGTCGACCTGTACGTCCCGGACGGCCACCGCGACCCGCACTGGACGCTCTGGCTGGAGGTCTGGAACCGTTCGCAGAACGCCGACGGCGACGCCCGCGACCGCCAGGCCGCGATCGAGGGCGCCTGGCACCGCGACCTCGTTGCCCTGCTGGCGGAGGGGGTGTCGCGGGGCGAGTTCCGGGCGGTCGACCCGGACCGGTTCGCGGCGCGGCTGCGGGCGCTGCTCGACGGGTTCTCCATCCATGTGGCGATCGGGCTACGGGGCACGGACCGGGCACAAGTTCTGCGCCACGTACGGGAGTTCCTGGACGACAGCCTTCTCGCGGACACCTGACGCCGCGTCCTGGTCGTACGCAGCAGGGCCGGAACATCCTGGTCCGTGACCTGGACACCGGCACGACGACCCGGGTCAAGGGCACGCAGCCCTCGCTCTCCGGGGACGGGACACCAACGGGGTGTCGGACGTCTTCCTGAGGACAGTGCAGTAACAACAACCGACCACGGGGGAACAACCATGCACAGCACCAAGCGAGTCCGCGCGCTCGCCGTCGCCCTCGCCGCCACCACGGCGGCACTGGCCGGGACGTCGGCGAGCGCCGCGCCCCGCGTCCCGTCCGTCGAGCGGGTCACCCTGTCGCCGACCGGGGAGCAGGGCAACGGCCACTCCTACGCGCCGGAGTTCAGCGCCGACGGCCGCTTCGCGGCCTTCACGGCGGACGCGTCCAACCTGGTGCCCGGCGACACCAACGAGATGTCCGACGTCTTCGTGCGCGACCTGCGCACGGGGGCCGTCGAGCGGGTCAGCGTCGGCTCGGACGGCACCCAGGCCGACCAGCGGTCGTCCGTGCAGGCCATCAGCGCCGACGGGCGGTACGTCCTGTTCCGCTCCAACGCCAGGAACCTGGTCCACTGGGACACCCCGCCCGCGGACGCGGGAGCCGACGACATCTATCTGCACGACCGGCGCACCGGCACCACCAAGCGGATCAGCGTCGCCTTCGACGGGGGCTCCGCCTACGCGGCCGGCGCCGCCATGTCGGCGGACGCCCGCTACATCGCCTTCAACGCCAAGGCCGACCGTATGGAGGAGGGAGCCCGCGACCTGTTCGGAGCCGTGTACGTCTTCGACCGCCGCACCGGCCGGACGCAGCGGATCAGCAACCCGGACCGCCCGACCAACCCGGCGCTCTTCCAGGCCATGAGCGCCGACGGCCGGTATGTGCTGTACACCCAGCTCGTCCCGCGCAGTTCGAACGGCGTCACATGGGTGCACGACCGCCGCACCGGCGCCGAGGAACGGGTCAACGTCAAGGCGGACGGCTCCCCGGCACCGCGGTACGCCCTGCCCGCGACGCTCTCCGCGGACGGCCGCACCGTCGCCTTCCAGAACTGGGACGAGGACCTGGTCCCCGGCGGCACCCCGGACGGGTCCGACATCTATGTCCGCGACCTGCGGACGGACGTCACCCGCCGGATCGACGCCGGTCCCGACGGCGAGAGCATGCCCGACCGGCCCGTGGTCAGCGCCGACGGCCGTTATGTGGGCTACGAGGCCGCACCGCGGCTGGCCGACGGAACCCTCGGCCCGAACAACGTCTACCTGCGCGACCTGCGCACCGGCACCACCCGCCTGGTCAGCGAGTCGGTCACCGGCGGCCCCGTGACGGACGCCTACGTCTGGCTGACCTCGGTGAGCGCGGGGGCGAAGCGGACCAGCCTCGGCACTGCCTCGGCCCAGCTCGTCGCCGGCGACACCAACGGCGTGAGCGACGGCTTCGTCCGCCGGCCGCGGTGATCAGCACAGTGCTCGCATCCTGAGACGGAGGGTGAGCACGGGGGCGACTTGTGCCAGACTGCCCCCGTGCTCTCGTTCGCCATGATTATTGGCAGCAGGCGCGCCGGTCCGCAGTGACCGCCACGTACGACCAGGTACGGGTGGACACCGTCGTCCTCGACCCGCGCGCAGACCTCTCGCACCCGCGAGAGGTTTTTCTGTTTCCCGGCCCACCAGCAGCCGGGCGGAGAGCGTGAGGGACCATAGGTGGGGGCGGTGGAACCGGTCATTCCGGTAGACCGAGATCCAACACAGGAGCCTTACGACCATGACGGTAACCAGCGAACTCGACGACTCGTTCCACGTCTTCGACACGACCCTGCGCGACGGCGCCCAGCGGGAGGGCATCAACCTCACCGTCGCCGACAAGCTGGCCATCGCACGGCACCTGGACGACTTCGGCGTGGGCTTCATCGAGGGCGGCTGGCCCGGCGCCAACCCGCGGGACACCGAGTTCTTCGCCCGCGCCCAGCAGGAGATCGACTTCCGGCACGCCCAGCTGGTCGCCTTCGGCGCCACCCGCCGCGCGGGAGGCAAGGCCTCGGAGGACCCGCAGGTCAACGCGCTACTGGAGTCCGGCGCCCCGGTCGTCACGCTGGTCGCCAAGTCCCACGACCGGCATGTCGAGCTCGCCCTGCGCACCACCCTGGACGAGAACCTGGAGATGGTCCGCGACACGGTGTCGTACCTGCGCGAGCAGGGCCGCCGCGTCTTCGTCGACTGCGAGCACTTCTTCGACGGCTACCGCGCCAACCCCGAGTACGCGAAATCCGTCGTCCGTACGGCGTCCGACGCCGGCGCGGACGTCGTCATCCTCTGCGACACCAACGGCGGCATGCTCCCCGCCCAGGTCCAGGCGGTCGTCTCCACCGTCCTCGCCGACACCGGCGCCCGGCTCGGCATCCACGCCCAGGACGACACCGGCTGCGCGGTCGCCAACACCCTCGCCGCGGTCGACGCGGGCGCGACCCACGTCCAGTGCACGGCCAATGGCTACGGCGAGCGGGTCGGCAACGCCAACCTGTTCCCGGTGGTGGCGGCCCTGGAGCTGAAGTACGGCAAGAAGGTCCTCCCCGACGGCCATCTGCGCGAGATGACCCGTATCTCGCACGCCATCGCCGAGGTCGTCAACCTCACCCCCTCCACGCACCAGCCCTACGTCGGCGTCTCCGCGTTCGCGCACAAGGCCGGTCTGCACGCCTCCGCGATCAAGGTCGACCCGGACCTCTACCAGCACATCGACCCCGAGCAGGTCGGCAACACCATGCGGATGCTGGTCTCCGACATGGCGGGCCGGGCCTCCGTCGAGCTCAAGGGCAAGGAGCTCGGCATCGATCTCGGCGGTGACCGTGAGCTGGTCGGCCGGGTGGTCGAGCGGGTCAAGGAGCGGGAGCTCAAGGGCTACACGTACGAGGCCGCCGACGCCTCCTTCGAGCTGCTGCTGCGGGCCGAGGTCGAGGGCAAGCCGCTGAAGTACTTCCAGGTCGAGTCCTGGCGGGCGATCGTCGAGGACCGCCCCGACGGCACCCACGCCAACGAGGCCACGGTCAAACTGTGGGCCAAGAGCGAGCGCATCGTCGCCACGGCGGAGGGCAACGGCCCGGTCAACGCCCTCGACCGGGCGCTCAGGGTGGCGCTGGAGAAGATCTACCCGCAGCTCGCCAAGCTGGACCTCGTCGACTACAAGGTCCGCATCCTGGAGGGCGTGCACGGCACCCAGTCCACGACCCGCGTCCTGATCTCCACGTCCGACGGGACGGGGGAGTGGTCCACGGTGGGCGTCGCCGAGAACGTCATCGCGGCGTCCTGGCAGGCGCTTGAGGACGCCTACACCTACGGTCTGCTGCGGGCCGGGGTGACGCCGGCCGAGTAGGCCGAACGGACCTCGCCGCCTCCCCCGGGCCGTCGTCCAGGGCACAGTGGAGCCATGGACACCGACGACATGCGCAACCTGCTGGCCCGGGGGCAGGTCGCGACCCGCCTGCCCGCCCAGGACCTGGAGCGGGCCCGGCGCTTCTACGCCGAGAAGCTCGGCCTGGAGCCCGTCGACGAGCGGCCGGGCGGACTGCTGTACCGGTGCGGCGGCACGGAGTTCGCCGTGTACCAGTCGACGGGAGCGTCCCCCGGCACCTTCACCCAGATGGGCTGGCAGGTCGAGGACGTGGACGCGGTTGTGGCGGAACTCAGGCGGCGCGGTGTCGAGTTCGAGGACGTCGACGTGCCGGGTCTGCGCACGACGAACGGCATCGCCGACATCGAGGGGCACTACCCCAGCAAGGGCTTCCGCGGGGAGCGCGCCGCCTGGTTCCACGACAGCGAGGGCAATCTGCTGGGTATCGGCGAGCCGTTCGCCTGAGCCGCTACGCCTGGAGGCGCCACTTCTGGTTGGCGGCGCCCGTGCAGCTCCAGATCTGCGCACGGGCTCCGTTCGCCGAGGAGTTGTCGGTCACGTCGAGGCACTTGTTCGCTGCACGGTTGACCACATCGCCCGTCGACGCGTTGTACGACCACTGCTGGGCGCCCGAGCCGTTGCAGTCGTACAGCTGCACCTTCGCCCCGTCGGCCGTCGAGCCGGATGTGACGTCCAGGCACTTGCCCAGCGCCCGCACCGAACCGTCGGCCTGCACCGTCCACCGCTGGGCGGCGGAGCCGTTGCAGTCGTAGAGCTGCACCGCCGTGCCGTTGGCCGACGAACCGCCCGCGACATCGAGGCACTTGTCCGCGAGACCCACGAACGCCCCGGACTGCGACGGGCCGTCGGTCTGCGTCCCGGACCAGGTGAAGGTCGCCGACGTCTTGCCGGGCAGTGAGTAAGTGGCGTGCTGCGAGCCCCAGTTGATGGTCACCGTCTTCGCGGTGGACGCGTCGTTGTAGGCGATCAGCGCCTTCGAACCGTCGGGGTTGCGCCAGGCCACGTTCGGCACCGACGACGACGCCGTGGACGCGATCCGCTGCGCACCCGGCTTCACGAACTTCGTCAGATGGCCCATCGTGTAGTACTCGACGGTGTAGTCCACCTGTCCGTGCCGGGCGTCCCCGTTGTGGACGGTGATCAGACCGTCGCAGGTCCCGCAGCCGCCGTTGTGCGGACCCCGGTTCTGGTCCACCGCCAGCGACCACTTGGTCACCGACTTCGCCCAGTTCCGGGTGTAGTCGATGATGTTCATCATGTCCTCGCGCTGCTGGTTGGCGATCCAGGTGCCGCCCGAGTGCTCGGTGCCGAAGGCGTCCAGCTGCGGATACTGGTTGTGCACCTGGGTCTGCTTGGCCACGTCACCGCCGTAGCCGTGCCAGGCGATCCCGCCGAAGTTCGGGTGGTTGCGCACCGCGGCGTCGTCGACCGTCTGGGCGGCGTAGGCGTCGTAGGTGTCCCAGTTCCAGTCGTGCGCCAGCACCTTCGTCGACAGTCCGGCGTTCTGCAGCTTCGGCAGCAGCTCGTTCTTGGTGAAGTACGCCAGGCCGCTCGCGTTCCAGCTCATCGACGGATAGCCCGAGCAGCAGGTCGGCTCGTTCTGCGCGGTGACGTACGCGATCGGGACGCCCTGGGCCTGGTAGGCCTGCACGTACTTCACGAAGTAGGAGGCGTACGCGCCGTAGTGCTCCGCCTTCAGCCAGCCGCCGTTGAGCTGCCCGTTGTCCTTCATCCAGGCGGGTGCCGTCCACGGTGAGGCCATCACGGTGAGCCCCGGGTTGAGCTGACGTGCCTGCTTGGTCAGCGGCACGACGTCCTGGAGATCGTGGGCGATCGAGAACTCGGACAGATCCGGATCGGTCTGTCCGGCCGGCATGTCGTCGTAGGTGTAGCCGAAGCGGGCGAGGTCCGAGCCGCCCATGGGATTGCGCAGGAACGACAGCCCGATGCCGTCCGTCGGGGAGAACAGCTTGCGCATGGTGTCGTCCTTCGTGGCCTGCGACAGCGCGCCGCTGCCGTCCATCAGCCAGGCCGCGGTGTCCGTGAAGGACGCGCCGCCGCCGGTGAAGGTCTGGTAGCGGGTGTTCTCGTCGACGGTGATGTTCTCGCCGCCACCGCCGGAGCCGGACTGGAAGGCGAACGGTGTCTGCGGCTGGAGCCCGCGGACCACATGGCGTCCGCCGCCGTCGTCCGTCGTGGTGAGCCAGGCGGTGACCTGTTCACCCGCGGCCTGCGCGGGCGCGGCCGCCGGGAAGCCGGCCGAGGTGAGGAGCCCGGCGAGGAGCAGACCGAGCGTCCGAGTGGATCTCCTCATGGAGCGCCGCCCTTCTGGGGGTGGGGGATAGGGGGCGTGCGAGGCGTGAGTAAATGACGGCTTCGTATACGCGTCAAGGGGTCGCGCGTTCATGAGATGAAGGGACAACGCCACTGATCCGGCCAGGACTTGAGGGTGTACCGGTTCTGACGTGAAGTCTTGACGTCAAAGCACACCCCCAGTTAACTCAAGTCGTGAGGTAAGTCATAAGTGAACCATGAGAGTCGAGGGACGTTCCATGCGAAGAACCGCCCTGCTCGTCTCCGCCGCCCTCTTCACCACCCTGCTCCCGCTCACCGCGGCCGGCCCCGCCTCCGGCGCCGGTGACCCCGCCCCGGTCCCCGTGGACCGCTTCGAGGGCGAGGTCCCCTTCGCGCGCCCGCCCGCCGAGGGCCTCTTCACCTGGGGCGGCGACAACGACGACCCACCCGCCCTGACACTGACCGCCCGCGACGACGCGCCCGAGGGCGAGAAGGTGCTCACCGGCACCTACGACATCAGCGGCTACGGCGGCTTCACGCACGACTTCGCCTTCGCCGAGCCCGCCCACGACTGGTCCGCCCACAAGGGGATCCGGCTGTGGTGGGACGGCCGGAACAACGGCAAGAAGATCCCCTTCGAACTCAAGGACGGGGGTGTGGACGGCGAGGCCTCCGAGCTCTGGACGACCTCCTTCACCGACGACTTCAGCGGCTGGAAACAGATCGAGCTGCCCTTCACCGACTTCACCTATCGCACGGACTACCAACCCGTCGGCGGCATCGACCACATCCTCGGACTCACCGAGACCTGGGGCTACTCCATCACCCTCCCGGTCGGCGGCAAGGGCGAATTCGCCATGGACGGCGTGGAGTTGTACGGCAAGGCCGACCCGGCCCTGCGTGCCTCCGTCACCACCGACGCCGCCGTCCACCCGGTGCGCGAGGGCGGCACGGCAGCCGTGAAGATCTCGGTCGCCACCACCGGGTCCGCCCCGCTCGACGCGCCCGTGACGGTCACGTACGAGACCACGGGCGGCACCGCGGACTCCGGCAAGGACTACACGCCGGTCAGCGGCACGGTCACCTTCCCCGCCGGCACCGTCTCCGGCACCTCGCGCACCGTCCGGGTCCACACCCTGAAGGACAGGTCCGCCGAGCCCGCCGAGACCGTCCCGCTGAAGCTGACGGTCACCGGCGCCAAGGCCCCGGCCGAGACCCCGCAGATCGTCGTCGACGCGCACGGACTGCCGTATCTGAACGGCGAGTTGCCGGTACGCAAGCGCGTCGCCGACCTCCTGTCGCGGATGTCCCTGGCGGAGAAGGCCGGCCAGATGACCCAGGCCGAGCGCGGCGCCATCGGCAGCGGGGGCGACATCGCCGCCCACGCCCTCGGCTCGCTGCTCTCCGGCGGCGGTTCGACACCGACGCCCAACACCCCTGAGGCCTGGGCCAGGATGATCGACGGCTTCCAGCTGAGGGCACAGGCGACCCGCTTCCAGATCCCGCTGATCTACGGCGTCGACGCGGTGCACGGCCACAACAACCTGGTCGGCGCGACGATCATGCCGCACAACGTCGGACTCGGCGCGACCCGTGACCCGGGCATCGCCTACCGGGCCGGAGCGGTCACGGCCGCCGAGACCCGGGCCACCGGCGTCCCCTGGGACTTCGCGCCCTGTCTGTGCGTGACCCGGGACGACCGGTGGGGACGGGCCTACGAGTCGTTCGGTGAGGACCCGGCCCTCGTCGAGTCGATGGAGACGATCATCCAGGGCCTCCAGGGCGCCGCGAACGGCGAGGACCTGAAGGACGACGACAAGGTCCTCGCCACCGCCAAGCACTTCGTCGGCGACGGCGGCACCGACTACGGCTCCTCCACCACCGGCACCTACACCCTCGACCAGGGCGTCACCAAGGTCACCCGGCAGCAGCTGGAGGCCGTCCACCTGGCGCCGTACGAGGACGCCGTCGACCGCGGTGTCGGCACGGTCATGCCGTCCTACTCCTCGCTCGACCTCGTCGGCGACGGGCAGGGCCCGGTCAAGATGCACGCCCGCGCCGACATGATCAACGGCGTGCTCAAGGACCGTATGGGCTTCGACGGCTTCGTCATCAGCGACTGGAACGGCATCGACCAGATCCCCGGCGACTACGCGAGCGATGTGCGCACCTCGGTCAACGCCGGCGTCGACATGGTCATGGCCCCCTACGCCTACAAGGACTTCCACTCGGCCCTCGTCGCCGAGGTCCGGGCCGGGCGCGTCAGCGAGCAGCGGATCGACGACGCCGTGTCCCGCATCCTCACGCAGAAGTTCCGCCTCGGGCTCTTCGAGAAGCCGTACGCCGACACGAGCGGCGCGGCGAGCATCGGGTCCGCCGGACACCGGGCCGTGGCGCGGCAGGCGGCGGCGGAGTCGCAGGTGCTGCTGAAGAACGCCGACGGGTTGCTCCCCCTGAAGAAGTCGCAGAAGGTGTACGTCGCCGGATCCAACGCCGACGACATCGGCAACCAGAGCGGCGGCTGGACGATCACCTGGCAGGGCTCGTCCGGGGACATCACGCCCGGCACGACGATCCTGGAGGCGATGCGCGAGAACTCCGCGCGACTGACGTACTCCAAGGACGCCTCCGAGCCCCTGACCGGCTACGACGTCGGCGTGGTCGTCGTCGGGGAGACCCCGTACGCCGAGGGTGTCGGTGACGTCGGCAACGGCCATGACCTTCGGCTCAGCGCCGCCGACCAAGCCGCTGTCGACAAGGTGTGCGGCGCGATGAAGTGCGCGGTGCTGGTCGTCTCCGGGCGCCCGCAGCTGATCGACGACGAGGCGCTGGCCGGGATCGACGCCCTGGTCGCCTCCTGGCTGCCGGGCACCGAGGGCGACGGCGTGGCGGACGTCCTCTACGGCAAGCGGCCCTTCACCGGACAGCTCCCCGTGACCTGGCCGAAGAGCGAGGCACAGCTGCCGATCAACGTCGGGGACGCGTCGTACGACCCGCGGTTCCCGTACGGCTGGGGCCTGACCACGCTGACCAAGGTGCCCGAGGGCGGTGCCGCGACCCTCAAGGCCCTCGGCATCGCGGCCAGGGCCGCCGAGAAGGCGGGGGCCAAGGAGGTGGGCCGGGCGCTCGTCACCAAGGCCCGGCTGATCGTCCAGCAAAGAGCCGCCGGGACCGGGATCACCGAGACGGTGGCGAAGCCGTTCGCCGAGGCCGACCATCTGCTGCTGACGGGCCGGTACGGGGCGGCGGTGGAGAGGCTGAGCGCGGCGTACCGCGCGGCCTGAGCCGCCGTACGGCACGCGGCGGGCTGCCGTGGGCGCCGGTCCCGGTGGGAATCCAGCCACCTGGGCCGGCGCCTTTGCCGGTCCCATCAGGTAGCGTCGAGGATATGAGAACTCCGTTCTTCCGGGGTCTCATGCGCTCGCTGATCGTGCCAGCCGCCGCGACTGTGGCGGTGCTCATGGCAGGCGCGCCCGGCGCACATGCGGCCACGGACCTTTCGAAGGTCGCCGGGGCGCTCCGCGACGGTCCCGTGTATGTGGACCCGGCGGCCTCGGACCAACTGTCGTCGGCTGACGCCGAAGCGCTCGCCGACAAGATCGAGGACGCCGACAAACCGGTCTTCGTCGCCGTCCTCCCGGCTGATCAGCCCACCGCGAACCTGCTGCTGAACCTCCGTACGGAGACCGGAATCACCGGCCTGTACGGCGTCCACGTCGGTGACCGCTTCGACGCGGCGGCCGACTCCTCCGTGATGTCCCGGCAGGCGGTGGACAACCTGGTCACCTCGGTGCAGCCGGCGGGCGACACCAAGGCCCAGCTGAACGACTTCGTCGACGCGGCGCTGCGCAACGTGGGCGGCACGGCACCCGCCGGCTGGAGCGACGGCGGCGGTGGCGTGGACGTCAGCGGTCTGGTCGCCGCAGGCGCGGTGGTGGCGGCGGGCGGCGCGGGCGCGTACGCGCTGGTCCGGCGCAACCGGCGACGCCACGAGGCCGAACAGCGGGCGGGGCTGGAGAAGCTTCGGGTCGTGGTCGACGAGGACATCACCGCCTTCGGCGAGGAACTGGACCGTCTGGACTTCCACCCGGCGGAACCCGGCGCCGACGACGCGATGCGCGGGGACTACGAGCGCGCCCTCGACTCCTACGAACAGGCGAAACGCCTCATGGACGGGGCCCGCAAACCGGAGGACGTCAAGGCGGTCACCCAGGCCCTGGAGGACGGCCGATTCTCCCTCAGCCAGCTGGCCGCCCGCCGGGAGCACCAGCCGCTGCCGGAACGCCGGCCGCCGTGCTTCTTCGACCCCCGGCACGGCCCGGCGGTGGCCGACGAGACCTGGACGCCACCCGGCGGCACCGCCCGTGAGGTCCCCGTCTGCGCGGCCGACCGCACCCGGCTGTCCGAGGGCCGCGACCCCGTGGTCCGCGAGGTCGACACCGAGTACGGCCGCCGCCCGTACTGGGAGGCGGGCCCGGCCTACGGCCCCTGGGCCGGCGGCTACTTCGGCGGCGGCCTCCTGCCCGGCCTCCTCGTCGGCACACTGCTCGGCAGCGTGATGGCGACCCCGGCCTACGCGGCCGACTACGGCGCGGGCTACGGCTACGGCGCCGGCGGCTACGAGGGCGGCGACGTCTCCGGCGCGGACTTCGACTCCGGGGACTTCGGGGGCGGGTTCGACGGCGGAGGGTTCGGCGGCGGCGGGGACTTCGGTGGCGGAGGGTTCTGACGCCGGCCCCGCCGGCTGGTCCCGTCAGTGGCGCAGGCGGGCGTTGAGCCGGGCGGCCTGGCGTGTCAGGTGGTCGCGTTCGGCGAGGTTCGGCGCCTTCTGGGCGGCCTCGGCGTACAGCCGCGCCGCCTTCGTCAGGTCGCCGTCGCGCTCGTGGAGGTAGGCCGCCACCGCGGTGTGGCGGGGCAGCGAGTCGTCCAGTGCCGCGAGCGCCGCCAGCCCGGCACGCGGTCCGTCGGCCTCGCCCACGGCCACCGCGCGGTTGAGCCGGACGACGGGGCTGTCGGTCAGGTGTGCGAGTTCGTCGTACCACTCGACGATCTGCACCCAGTCGGTCTCCTCGGCGGTGGGCGCGTCGGCGTGCAGCGCGGCGATGGCGGCCTGGGCCTGGAACTCGCCGAGTTGGTCGCGGGCGAGGGCCGCCTGGAGGATCTCGACGCCCTCGGCGATCGCCGCGGTGTCCCACCGGCCGCGGTCCTGCTCGGCGAGCGGCACCAGACTGCCGTCGGGCGCGGTCCGGGCGGCCCGCCGGGCATGGTGGAGCAGCATCAGGGCGAGCAGCCCCCGGACCTCGGGGTGGTCGATCGCGGCCGCGAGCTGCCGGGTGAGCCGGATGGCCTCGGCGGCGAGGTCGACATCGCCGGAGTAGCCCTCGTTGAAGACCAGGTACAGCACGCGCAGCACGGTTGCGACATCGCCGTGCTGGTCGAACCGCACACCGGAGACGGTGCGCTTGGCCCGGCTGATGCGCTGCGCCATCGTCGCCTCGGGCACCAGATAGGCCCGGGCGATCTGGCGGGTGGTGAGCCCGCCGACGGCGCGCAGGGTGAGCGCGACCGCCGACGACGGTGTCAGCGACGGGTGGGCGCACAGGAAGTACAGCTGGAGCGTGTCGTCCACCGCGGGCGCCGGCCCGGGCACCGGCTCCTCCTCGACGCGGTCCTCGCGCCGGCGGCGGGCGGTGTCCGCCCGGGTCGCGTCGAGGAACTTGCGCCAGGCCACGGTGACCAGCCAGCCCTTCGCATCCCGTGGCGGATCGTCCGGCCAGACGCGGACCGCCTCCACCAGCGCGTCCTGTACGGCGTCCTCGGCCGCCGCGAAGTCGGCTCCGCGGCGGACGAGGATCGTGAGCACGCTCGGCGTGAGGCTGCGCAGCAGGGCCTCGTCCATCAATGCGGGCACTCCGTGATGGTGGGATGCGCGGCGAGGAAGGGACGCAGTTCGAGCCACTCGTGGATCGGCTTGCCGCCCGCACCGGGAGCGGCGGACAGTTCCCCGGCCAGCTCGACCGCACGCTCGTGACTGTCGACGTCGATGATCATCCAGCCGGCGATGAGGTCCTTGGTCTCGGCGAACGGGCCGTCGGTGACCGGCGGGCGCCCCTCACCGTCGTAGCGGACCCAGCTCCCCTCGGGCGCGAGCGCCTGGCCGTCGACGAACTCGCCGGTCTTCTCCAGCCGGGCCGCGAAGTCGCCCATGTACCGCACATGGGCCGAGATCTCCTCCGGCGTCCACTGGTCCATCGGTACGTCGTTCACCGCCGCCGGGGCGCCGCGGTAGTGCTTGAGCAACAGGTACTTGGCCATGGTGGTTCTCCTCGGTGCCGTGCGACCCATTGTGGTCGCGTTCACCCCGGGGACGGAGCCGGACGCGGGTTCTCGACATCGCCGGCCAATGTTTTCGGACGGGTTTTGGACGGGACGGCCGCGGTACGGCACGGGCCCGGCGTCCGAGGACACCGGGCCCGTGATTCCGGCAGGTCGCAGCTGCCGAGAGGTCAGAGCGAGGACGCCGCCGAGGCGATCGCGGAGGCGAAGGTGGAGACCTCGGTGTAGACGCCGGGGGCGTTCGGGCGGGCGCAGCCTATGCCCCAGCTGACGATCCCGACCTGGATCCACTGGTTGGCGCTGTCACGGCGGAACATCGGGCCGCCGGAGTCGCCCTGGCAGGTGTCGACGCCGCCCGAGGGCAGGCCGGCGCAGATCTCCTCGTTCGCGATGAGGCCGCTGTAACCGCTGTAGGAGCGGCACTGGGCGTCGCTGACGAAGGGCACGTTGGCCTTGAGCATGTAGCGCTGCTGGGCGCCGCCCTCGGTGGCCGCGCCCCATCCGGCGACGGTGAAGGTGCCGGTGTTGTACTGCGTGGTCGTGGCGATCTTCAGCGTCGGCAGGTTGATCGGCTGGGCGAGCTTGATGAGCGCCCAGTCCTTGCCGTCGCCGTTGTAGCCGGGGGCCCGGTAGACGTACGTGGAGCGGACCTGCACCCGGCCGCTGGTGGACTGGAGGTCCACGACGCCCGCGGTGGCGGTGATGGAGGTGTTGGCGCCGGTCGCGCCCACACAGTGCGCGGCGGTGAGCACGATCTGCTGGGTGTAGAGCGCGCCGCCACAGCCCATGGAGAGCCGGACCATGAACGGGAACTCGCCCTGCGCGGCACGGGTTCCGCCGACGACGCGCGAGTCGGCGGCGTGCGCGGCCGAGAGGGGCTGAAGGCTGACGATCGCGAGAGCGGCGGCGCCGAGGACCGCGCATCTCTTGAGCGCGGTGAGGAGCTTCTTCAACGTGATGCCTTCCGTGGGGGGTTGGACATACGAACGTGGAGAGAGCGCGAAATGTCGGGAGCATGCCAACTGGGGAGTGAGCATCGGCTGACATGCGCCGGTCAATTCCTTTGCTGGATTATGGGAATCCTGTGACCGCCCCCACAAGGGGTCGATTCCGGCCACGTCCGTTCGGATACTCGGCCATCCGCCCGTACCGTTCCCCGCCCGGCAGGCCACCAGCCGGGCGGGGAGGGGCAGTTGACGACGGAGGCCGGCTGATGGGGATGCGGCGCGAGCAGTCAGGCGCGCACGGCGGCCAGGGGCTTCAGAGGTCCCTTCGTGCACTCGCACGAGACGAGGGCGACCCATGCCGGACCGGTGCCGGGAGGGGCGGTCATGCCGACGATGATGTCCGCACAGGGCGCCCGCCCGCGCGCCCTTTTCGCCGCCCGCCGACGCAGCACGCGACCACCGGTGACAGCGCCACCAGCACCGCGCTCACCCACAGCGGCGCCCGATAGCCGTGCCCGGCTCCGATCGCCGTACCGCCGAGCCAAGGCCCCAGTGCCGCGCCCACGTTGAACGCCGCCGTCGCGAAACCGCCTGCCAGGGTGGGGGCGCCGGGTGCGGCGTAGAGGGCTCGGGAGATGAGCGTGGAGCCGACCCCGAAGGACAGGGCGCCCTGGACGAAGACGAGTCCGAGCGTCACGGCCGGCGTCCCGGCGCCGAGCGCCAGAGCACCCCACCCGAGGCACAGCGCACCACCGCCCCACGCCGGCACCGCGCCCGCCCGGCGGTCGGCGAACCGCCCGCCGAGCACGACACCCACGAACGCCCCCGCGCCGAACAGCGCGAGCACGACGGGCACCCACCCGCTCTCCAGTCCGGTCACCTCGGTGACCAGGGGCGCGAGATAGGTGAAGGAGCAGAAGGTGGCCCCGTTGACGAGTGCGCCCAGCAGGAGCGTCAGCTGGAGCCGGCGGCTGCGCAGCGCGCGCAGTTCACCGCGCAGCGCGGGCCGCTCCGCGCCGGCCGCACCGCCGGGCACGGACCGCGCCACGGCCACGACGGCGGGCAGGGACACCAGCGCCACGGCCCAGAACGCCGCACGCCAGCCCCAGAGTTGGCCGAGCAGCGCCCCCGCCGGCACGCCCACCACGCAGGCCAGTGTGACCCCGCCGAGCAGGGTGGACGTGGCCCGCCCCTTGGCGTTCGGCCCGACCATCGCCGTGGCCGTGACGAGGGCGACGGCCAGGAACCCGGCGTTGGCGAGCGCCCCGACGACGCGGGTGGCGACCAGCACCCCGAAGCTGCCGGTCACCGCCCCCAGGACATGGACGGCGAGAAACACCCCCAGGAAACCCAGCAACGCCCCGCGCCGCGGCCACCGCCGCGCGAGCCCGGCCACGATCGGCGCCCCGGCCGCCATCCCCACGGCGAACGCCGAGGTGAGCGCACCGGCCGCGGGCACGGAGACCCCCAGATCCCGAGCGATGTCCGGCACCAGCCCGGACAGCATGAACGCGGACGTCCCCTGTGCGAACACGGCGACGCCCAGCAGAAGAAGAGCGAACGGCATGAAGAAACTCCGCAACCCGAAGTCGAAGTCGAAAACGGCACGTGGAACGGCCGTCCGGCGGCGGAGTGAGCCCGGCAGCGGAAGGAAGCGCTGACTAGCCCGACGTCACGTGCGGCCACCGGAGAGCCGGTGGCCGGAGTCTGGAGGCTTCGGGGCTGGACACGGAGGCAGGTTAGGCACGTCCCGGAGCGCGGGGCCACCGGATTTCGACCGCGGCCTGGCGCCGCCCCCGCCCCGGTGAACGACAACGACGGCCGCGAGGCCGACCGCCAGCCCGACGCCGGTCTGGACGCCGAACGGCTCACCGAACATCAGCGCTCCCCACACCGCTGTGACCGGCGCCATGAGGAACATGAGGGTATTGACCCGGGTGACCCCGGAGCGCCGCAGGATGATCCAGTACAGCCCGTACCCGCCGAACGTGGACAGCGCGACGAGCCAGCCGATCGCCGCCCAGAACCCGGCCTCGGCGGGCGGCGCGGCCGCTCCGGTGCTCAGAGCGATCACCGTGAACAGCACGGCGCTGGTGGCGCAGTGGACGGTCATCGCCACCCCGGGCGGGACCGGCGTCCGGGAGCGGCTCTCCAGGAACGTGGCCGCCACCAGCGAGAGCATGCCGAGGAACGGGACCGCATAGGCCCAAGCGGCGACGCCCGTCGCCGCCCCCGCGTCGGCCGCGGTGACGATGGCGACGCCGCCCACCCCCAGGCACAGGCCGAGCCACTGCCGGCCGGAGACGTACTGCCGCAGCAGCGGCCCGGCCAGCGCACCGGCGACGAGGGGCTGGACCCCGTCGATCAGGGCCGTGGTGCCGCTGGAGACACCGAGCTGGACGGCGTAGTAGACGGTGAGCAGATAGCCGCTCTGCGACAGCACCCCGATCACGGCCTGCCGGGCGACGTCCCGCGGGGTGAGGCCCCGCCATGACGCGCGCCACACCAGGGCGGCCACGACGGCGAGGATCACGGCGAGCGGCAGGAACCGCCACATCAGGATCGTGACCGCGGGCGCGCTGCCCGCGCCGAGTTTGGCGCCGATGAAGCCGGAGCTCCAGCACAGGACGAAGGCGATGGACAGCAGTGCGTGCACGCCAACCACATCCACTAGACAGATCGGTTTACTGGCTCGCACAAAAATTATACAGATCGGTATACCCATGTATACCCTCGGATCATGGGCACCTCAGCGACCCCGCAGCGCGTCACGATGACGCGTGCCGCACGGCGCGTCCTGGAAGCCGCCGAGCGGCTGTTCTACGAGCGCGGCATCCACGCCGTCGGCGTGGATCTCATCGCCGCGGAGGCGGGGGTGACCAAGAAGACCCTCTACGACCGCTTCGGCTCCAAGGAGCGGATCGTCGTCGAGTACCTGACCGGCCGCGACGAGCGCTGGCGGGCCTTCCTCGCGCGGTACCTCGACGACCACCTCGACGCGGAGCGGGCGACACCGAGGGCGCGTGTGCTGGCGGTGTTCGACGCCTCCCGCGCCTGGTCGGCGGAGTACGGCTCCAAGGGCTGCAGCATGGTCAACGCCCACGCCGAGATCAGCGACCCCGCGCACCCGGCCTTCCCGGTCATCGCCGGGCAGAAGCAGTGGATGCTGGCCCTGTTCACCCGCCTCGCCGGGGACATCGCCCCGGACGACGCGGACCGCCTGGGCCGCACGCTCATGCTCCTGCACGAGGGAGCCCTGGTCGCCCACGGCCTGAAGGTCCTCCCGGACCCGATCGGGCACGCCCGCGACCAGGCGGCAGCGCTCGTGGACGAGGCGACAGCCGAACGCGGGCGCGCCTAGTACTGCAACGGTGCTTGTGCTGATTGCTGGGCAGGTTTATGGGCTGTGTCCGCGTCGCCTGTAGTGGCTGATGCGGGCTTGGTGTTGGCGTCGTCGACGCCAGTGTGACCAGTGCAGGATGT
>NZ_JBVKCZ010000030.1:0-123856 GCF_055634335.1 Streptomyces sp. NPDC111802
CGGCTTCCTTGTGGACCTTGGTGACCAGCGGGCAGGTCGCGTCGATGGTGGCGAGCTTGCCGCGCGCGGCCTCGTCGTGGACGACGGGGGCGACGCCGTGCGCCGAGAACATGACGATGTTGCCCGGCGGTACCTCCTCCGTCCGCTCGACGAAGATGGCGCCCTTCTTCTCCAGGGTCTGCACGACGTACTTGTTGTGGACGATCTCGTGCCGGACGTACACCGGAGCGCCGTACTGCTCGAGGGCTTTCTCGACGGCGATCACGGCGCGGTCCACACCCGCGCAGTAGCCACGGGGGGCGGCGAGCAGGACACGGCGGCCAGGCGAAGCAGTCATGCGTCCCATCGTAAGGGTGCTTCCGGGGGCTCGAAGATCGCACGGGTGACGGGTTGGTGGCGAGACTGGCGGTGGGCTGTGAGGGGTGGGACCGGGGCGACGGGCGAGGCCAGGGGTTTCCTCGCTCCCGCCGAGCCCACGTCCGCTGGGCCGTGTTGTCGGTCGTGGCCGCTACGCTCGCGGCATGGCTGTCAACACGACCCCGGAGTCCCCTCTGCCCGTCGGTGAGGTGTCGCGGCTCATCGGGGGGTGGATCGACCGGCTCGGGGCGGTATGGGTCGAGGGGCAGATCACCCAGTTGTCGCGGCGGCCCGGCGCCGGGGTCGTGTTTCTGACGCTGCGGGATCCGTCGTACGACATCTCGGTGAGCGTGACCTGCTACCGGCAGGTGTTCGACGCCGTCTCCGACGTGGTGAGCGAGGGCGCCCGGGTCGTCGTACTGGCCAAACCGGAGTGGTACGCCCCGCGAGGCCAGCTCTCGCTGCGCGCCACCGAGATAAAGCCGGTCGGCGTCGGCGAACTCCTGGCACGGCTGGAGATGCTGAAGAAGTCCCTCGCCGCCGAGGGGCTCTTCGCGCCGGAGCGGAAGAAGGCGCTGCCCTTCCTGCCCCAGCTGATCGGGCTCGTCTGCGGACGGGCCTCGGCCGCCGAGCGGGACGTCCTTGAGAACGCCCGCCACCGCTGGCCCGCCGTCCGCTTCGAGGTGCGCAATGTCGCCGTGCAGGGTGTGCACGCCGTGCCGCAGGTGGTGCAGGCGGTCAAGGAGCTCGACGAGATGGACGACGTGGATGTGATCATCGTCGCCCGCGGCGGCGGCAGCGTGGAGGATCTGCTGCCCTTCTCCGACGAGCAGTTGGTGCGGGCCGTCGCCTCATGTCGTACGCCGGTCGTCTCCGCCATCGGGCACGAGCCCGACAACCCCCTCCTCGACCATGTCGCCGACCTGCGGGCCTCCACTCCGACCGACGCGGCCAAGAAGGTCGTACCGGACGTCGGGGAGGAGTACGAGCGCGTGAGACTGCTGCGCGACCGGGCCCGGCGGTGTGTCGAGGCGCTCGTCGAGCGGGAGGAGCGCGGGCTCGCCCATGCGCTCGCGCGGCCCTCGATAGAGGATCCGCACCGGATGATCGACGAGCGGGCCGACCAGGTGGCCTCCCTCCTCGACCGCGGCCGCCGCTGCCTGGGCCACCTCCTCGACCGCGCCGAGTCCGAGCTGACGCACACGCACGCGCGCGTGGTGGCCCTGTCCCCCGCGGCGACCCTGAAGCGGGGATACGCGGTGCTCCAGCGGGCCGACGGGCATGTGGTCCGGGATCCGGACGAGGTGACCGAGGACGAGGCGCTGCGGGCGCGGGTCGCCGAGGGTGAGTTCTCCGTACGAGTCGACGCACGAGCCGATGCATAGGGTGGGCGCATGACCAGCAAGGTGGAAGAGGCGCTCGGGTACGAGCAGGCCCGGGACGAGCTGATCGAGGTCGTACGGCGGCTGGAGGCGGGCGGTACGACGCTGGAGGAGTCCCTCGCGCTGTGGGAGCGCGGCGAGGAGCTGGCCAAGGTGTGCCGGCGCTGGCTCGACGGGGCGCGGGCGCGGCTGGACGCGGCCCTCGCGGAGGAGGCCGAGGCCGAGCAGGCGCTGGCCGAGCGCGAGGACGGCGGGGGCGAGTCGTAGGGCGGGCCGCTCCGTAGAAGTCTGGTGCGACTGTGAAGCGGATCACCACACCCTGGGTTTCGTTGAACCTTGAACTTGTCTCGCGTACGGTCGAGACCGTCAAGCGGTCCCCGGTCCGCTTACGCGCAACGACATAAACGACGTAAACGACGTATACGCACCCGTACACGCACCCGTACTTCTCGAGAAGGTTCACGCATGTCTCTCGTTCTTGACCCCGCCGCCCAGGACCTCCTCTTCCGCGAGGCCCGCACCGCGAACACGTTCACCGACGAGCCGGTCACCGAGGAGCAGGTCCAGGCGATCTACGACCTGGTCAAGTACGGCCCCACCGCCTTCAACCAGACCCCGCTGCGCATCACCCTGGTCCGCTCCGCCGAGGCCCGCGAGCGCCTGGTGCAGCACATGGCCGAGGGCAACCAGGCCAAGACGGCCAGCGCCCCGCTGGTCGCGATCCTCTCCGCGGACAACGAGTTCCACGAGGAGCTGCCGACCCTGTTCCCGGCGTTCCCGCAGGCCAAGGACGTCTTCTTCAGCGAGCGCGCGGCCCGCGAGCACGCCGCCGGGATGAACGCCGCCCTTCAGGCCGCGTACTTCATCGTCGGCGTCCGCGCCGCCGGGCTGGCCGCCGGCCCGATGACCGGCTTCGACTTCGAGGGCGTCCGCAAGGAGTTCCTGGACGACGACCACACCCCGCTGATGGTCGTCAACATCGGCAAGCCGGGCGCCGACGCCTGGTACCCGCGCTCCCCGCGCCTGGACTTCGACCAGGTCGTCACCACGGTCTGACCGGACCGGACCCGCGCACACGAAAGGCCCCCGGCGATCGGGGGCCTTCGTCGTCCGGGCAGGGTCACTGCGCCTTGAGCGCCTGCGCCATCTGCGTCAGCTGCGCGAAGGACCCCGTGCCCGCCACCACGGTCGTCGCGCCCTTCTCCTGGTGCACGAGCGCGTCGTAGCGGCCGCCCGTGTACCGCGTCCAGGTCCGGTCGCCGATCTTCTCCGTGACCTCGGTGGCCCGCCCGCCCTGAGTGGCCTTCTCCAGGAACGTCGCCGGCTTCTCGGCCGACTGCTCGACCTGCACGTACTCCCCGCCGGAGGTGTGGAAGCCGAGATGCCAGGCGTCGAAGTCGTCGCCCTTGAAGCGGACGGAGGTCGCCTTCCAGGAGTCGGACAGGCCCTCGGGCGCGGCCACCGGGTAGGACGCCGCGCGGCGGGCGGTGAGCAGCTCGACGCGGTAGTCGACCTTCGGCAGGTCGGGAGCGCCGTCCTCATGGGGAACGAAGAGATAGATGACTCCCGCCGCGAGCACGGTCACTCCGAGCGAGAGGACCATGTTGCGGACTGACTTCTGCTTAGCGTTCGAACCTGCCACGCCCCCTATCGTCGCAGGTGCCCTGCCTGCTCATCCGTGGGGCCCCCTGCTCATTCTGCGCGCCCGAGGATAGAGTCAGGGAGGTCACCCTCATCCGGCCGTCGTCGTATCAGAAAGGTGCGCTCCGATGACCGAGAATCATCATCATCTGCCGTCCGAGCTCGAAGTACCGAGCGAAGCCCCCGATCGCAACCTCGCCCTGGAGCTGGTCCGTGTGACCGAGGCCGCGGCGATGGCCGCGGGCCGCTGGGTCGGGCGCGGCGAGAAGAACGGCGCCGACGGCGCCGCGGTGCGCGCCATGCGGACCCTCGTCCACACCGTGTCGATGAACGGCGTCGTCGTCATCGGCGAAGGCGAGAAGGACGAAGCGCCGATGCTCTTCAACGGGGAGCGGGTCGGCGACGGAACCGGGGCCGAGGTCGACATCGCCGTCGACCCGATCGACGGGACCACGCTGACCGCGAAGGGCATGCCGAACGCGATCTCCGTGCTGGCCGCCGCCGACCGGGGCTCCATGTTCGACCCGTCCGCCGTGTTCTACATGGACAAGCTGGTCACCGGCCCCGAGGCCGCGGACTTCGTCGACATCGACGCGCCCGTGGCCGTGAACATCCGCAGGGTGGCCAAGGCGAAGCGGTCCACGCCCGAGGACGTCACCGTCGTCATCCTGGACCGGCCCCGGCACGAGGGCATCATCAAGGAGATCCGGGACGCCGGTGCGCGGATCAAGCTGATCTCCGACGGCGATGTCGCGGGGTCGATCTACGCGCTGCGTGAGGGCACCGGGGTCGACATGCTGCTCGGTATCGGCGGTACGCCGGAGGGGATCATCTCGGCCTGTGCCGTGAAGTGCCTCGGCGGGACCATCCAGGGCAAGCTGTGGCCGAAGGACGACGAGGAGCGGCAGCGGGCGATCGACGCCGGGCACGACCTGGACCGGGTGCTGCTGACCGATGACCTGGTCGCCGGGGAGAACGTGTTCTTCGTCGCCACGGGCATCACCGACGGTGAGCTGCTGCGGGGTGTGCGGTACCGGTCGGAGACCGCGACCACCGACTCGATCGTGATGCGGTCGAAGTCGGGGACGGTGCGGCGGATCGACTCGGAGCACCGGCTGAGCAAGCTGCGGGCGTACAGCGCGATTGATTTCGACCGCGCGAAGTAGTGAGTAGCGCCCAGGAGTTCGGGACTGCGGATCGTCGGCGGCCACCGGTTGTGTGTGGTTGATCGCGCAGTTCCCCGCGCCCCTTGGGTCGGCCCGCTCCCCTTGGCCGAAAAGGGCGCCCCCGGTGCGGAGGGGGCGCCCAATTTTTGTTGCTCAGCCTGCCTGCGCTATGCGGTTGGTCGCCCTCGCCGCCTTCTTCAGTTCCATGTCGCGGCGGCGGCGCCGGGCCAGCACCACTCGGCGTTCCGCCGCGGTGAGGCCGCCCCAGACGCCGTACGGCTCGGGTTGGAGGAGGGCGTGTTCGCGGCACTCGACCATGACGGGACAGCGGGCGCAGACCCGCTTGGCCGCCTCTTCACGGGAGAGGCGGGCCGCGGTCGGTTCCTTGGACGGGGCGAAGAACAGGCCGGCCTCGTCGCGGCGGCACACGGCCTCGGTGTGCCATGGGGCGTCTTGGTCCCTGTCTCGCACTGGCACCCGCTGGGCCGGAACGGCAGCTACCTGCAGGGACGAATGCGGCGGTTGCAGCACGGTCTACTCCTGACGACGGCTTCGCGAGCGAGAGACGATGCAGCAAGGTCTACCCGCTGTGCGCGCGCCTATGCAGCCAGTTCCGAAGCGCTGGATTTCGGGGGGTACTGCGCAGTGCTGTGCGGCCCTCCGAGGCCTTCGCGGGGCGGGCCGGAGGCGGTTGACTTCACAACCGTCAACGATCCAGATGCTTGCGCAAACTCTTGTCGACCTTGCGCTGAACACGATCGAGGATGTCCGCGACGACCTTGCCCCGCTTCGGCCTGCCCTCGATGTTGCCGAGCACGGCCCAGCCGTCGACATGGACGACCGGCGCCTGGGGGTCCTCGGCGTCGAGATGGTCCACCTCGAAATTGCCGAGCACACCGCCGCCGGTGCCGCGCAGCGAGACGTTCTCCGGGACGCGGACCTCGACGTTGCCGAAGACCGAGATCGCCCGGATCACCACCTGCTGGTACTCGAAGAGCGCCTCGCTGAGGTCAATCTCCACACTGCCGAAGATCGCGTACACATGGATACGGCGGCCCGCGCGCCAGCGGCCCCTGCGGACTGCGCTGCTGAACACCGCGACCACGTTGTCGTCGGGGTCGTCCGGGATCGCGCCGGGGGCCGGGCGGCTGGGGGCGGGGACATGCGGTGCGCGGCGCTGGTGCGCGGCCGGCAGGTCCCGTATGAACACATCCAGTTCACCGACCGTCTTCGCCGCCAAGGCACCCTCGACACGCTCGGCGTGCTCGTCGGCGGTGAGGCGGCCCTCGCCCAGGGCGTCGCGCAGGATGTCGGCGATCCGGTCGCGATCGGCGTCGGAGGCACGGAGTTCGGTGGCGGCAGCGGGTGCGGTGCGCTTCTGAAGGTCCACGGCAGCAGCGTACCCAAACACGATAGATCGCGATAGCCCCCTTTCCTCGCCCCACCCCCTTCCTCACGGCATCGAACTGAGCCTTACCTCACAAGCTCACTGTCAGCGGCAGGTTCTACGCTGGTGGGCGCTTGCCAATGGAGGCCGGCCGCGCTGTCTGTTTAGTGAGGAATGGGCGACATGCCTGAGTTCGCGTACACCGATCTGCTCCCCATGGGAGAGGACACCACCCCGTACCGGCTGGTGACCTCCGAAGGTGTCTCCACCTTCGAGGCCGACGGTCGGACGTTCCTCAAGGTGGAGCCCGAGGCGCTGCGCAAGCTGGCCGAGGAGGCCATCCACGACATCCAGCACTATCTGCGCCCGGCCCACCTGGCCCAGCTGCGCCGCATCATCGACGACCCCGAGGCGTCGAGCAACGACAAGTTCGTGGCGCTGGACCTGCTGAAGAACGCGAACATCGCGGCGGCGGGCGTGCTGCCGATGTGCCAGGACACCGGTACGGCGATCGTGATGGGCAAGCGCGGGCAGAACGTGCTGACCGAGGGCGGCGACGAGGAGGCCCTCTCGCGCGGCATCTACGACGCATATCTGAACCTCAACCTGCGCTACTCGCAGATGGCTCCGCTCACCATGTGGGAGGAGAAGAACACGGGGTCGAACCTGCCGGCGCAGATCGAGCTGTACGCCACCGACGGCGGCGCCTACAAGTTCCTGTTCATGGCGAAGGGCGGCGGCTCGGCCAACAAGTCCTTCCTCTACCAGGAGACCAAGGCCGTTCTGAACGAGGCCTCCATGATGAAGTTCCTGGAGGAGAAGATCCGTTCGCTGGGTACGGCCGCGTGCCCGCCGTACCACCTGGCGATCGTGGTGGGTGGTACGAGCGCCGAATACGCCCTCAAGACCGCGAAGTACGCCTCCGCGCACTACCTGGACGAGATCCCGGCCGAGGGCTCGCCGCTCGGGCACGGGTTCCGGGACAAGGAGCTGGAGGAGAAGGTCTTCGAGCTGACGCAGAAGATCGGGATCGGGGCGCAGTTCGGCGGCAAGTACTTCTGCCACGACGTGCGGGTGGTGCGGCTGCCGCGGCACGGTGCGTCGTGCCCGGTGGCCATCGCCGTGTCCTGCTCGGCCGACCGTCAGGCCGTCGCGAAGATCACCGCCGAGGGTGTGTTCCTGGAGCAGCTGGAGACGGACCCGGCGCGGTTCCTGCCGGAGACCACGGACGAGCACCTCGAGGGCGACGGTGACGTGGTCAAGATCGACCTCAACCAGCCGATGGATGCGATCCTCGCCGAGCTGACCAAGTACCCGGTGAAGACCCGTCTGTCCCTCACCGGTCCGCTGGTCGTGGCTCGTGACATCGCGCACGCCAAGATCAAGGAGCGGCTGGACGCGGGTGAGGAGATGCCGCAGTACCTGAAGGACCACCCGGTGTACTACGCGGGTCCGGCGAAGACGCCGGAGGGTTATGCGTCCGGCTCCTTCGGGCCGACGACGGCCGGTCGTATGGACTCCTATGTCGAGCAGTTCCAGGCGGCGGGCGGGTCCAAGGTCATGCTGGCGAAGGGGAACCGCAGCAAGCAGGTGACGGACGCGTGTGATGCGCACGGCGGTTTCTACCTCGGCTCGATCGGTGGGCCCGCCGCCCGTCTCGCCCAGGACTGCATCAAGAAGGTCGAGGTCGTCGAGTACGAGGAGCTCGGCATGGAGGCCGTCTGGAAGATCGAGGTCGAGGACTTCCCGGCGTTCATCGTGGTGGACGACAAGGGCAACGACTTCTTCCAGGACCCGGCGCCGCAGCCGACGTTCACGTCGATTCCGGTACGGGGGCCTGGGCTGGCGTAGGGCCTGCGGTGCGGTGGGGCCTGCGGTGCGGTGGGGCCTGCGGTGCGGTGGGGACGGGTTCTCGCCCCCGCCGCCCCTACCCGTCCCATCCTCCAGGGGCGCTGCCCCTTCGACCCCGGGTGCTTTCTGGGGGCTGCCGCCCCCAGACCCCCGCTGTCGGCCCTGAACGGGCCTCGTCCTCAAACGCCGGACGGGCTGGAATGCCTCGACCCGCGGCCGAATAGCGAAGCCCCGGCCGGGTGGGCGGGGGCCAGGGACGGCACAGACTCAGCCTCAAACACCGGACCGGCTGAAATCCCTCCACCGGCGCCAAGAAGCGAAGCCCCAGCCGAGGCGGCCGTGAGGGCCTGTGCCGGTGTTGAACGGTGTCTCGCGCCACGGACGGGGCAATGGGAGGAACAACCTCGTCGTCCGCCACGCTTACCCAGGCATGAGCGACTACCGCATCGAGCACGACTCCATGGGCGAAGTACGCGTCCCCGCCGACGCCAAGTGGCGGGCCCAGACCCAGCGTGCCGTCGAGAACTTCCCCATCTCCGGGCAGCGCATCGAGCGGGCCCACATCGAGGCCCTCGCCCGGATCAAGGGTGCCGCCGCCAAGGTGAACGCGCGGCTCGGGGTGCTCGACAAGGAGATCGCCGAGGCGATTCAGGAGGCGGCCGGTGAGGTCGCCGAGGGGCGGTGGGACGAGCACTTCCCCGTCGACGTGTTCCAGACCGGGTCCGGGACCTCGTCCAACATGAACACCAACGAGGTCATCGCCACCCTCGCGAGCGAGCGGCTCGGGCGGGACGTCCACCCCAATGATCATGTCAACGCGTCCCAGTCGTCCAACGACGTCTTTCCCTCCTCCATCCACATCGCCGCGACCGCCGCCGTCACCCGTGACCTCGTCCCGGCGCTGGAGCACCTCGCCTCGTCGCTGGAGCGCAAGGCCGAGGAGTTCGCCGATGTCGTGAAGTCGGGGCGGACCCACCTCATGGACGCCACACCCGTGACGCTGGGGCAGGAGTTCGGCGGATACGCCGCCCAGGTGCGGTACGGAGTCGAGCGGCTCCAGGCGTCCCTGCCCCGGCTCGCCGAACTCCCCCTGGGCGGTACCGCCGTGGGCACCGGCATCAACACCCCTCCCGGCTTCTCCGCCGCCGTCATCGAGGAGGTGGCCCGGTCCACCGGGCTCCCGCTCACCGAGGCGCGGGACCACTTCGAGGCGCAGGGCGCCCGGGACGGGATCGTCGAGACCAGTGGGCAGCTCAGGACGATCGCGGTCGGGCTGACCAAGATCGCCAACGATCTGCGGTGGATGTCCTCCGGGCCGCGCACCGGGCTCGCCGAGATCAGCCTCCCCGACCTCCAGCCCGGCTCCTCGATCATGCCCGGCAAGGTCAACCCGGTCATTCCGGAAGCCGTGCTCATGGTCGCCGCGCAGGTCGTCGGCAACGACGCCACCGTGGCCACCGCCGGGGCCGCCGGCAACTTCGAGCTGAACGTGATGCTCCCGGTCATCGCGAAGAACGTCCTGGAGTCGATCCGGCTGCTCGCCAACGCCTCCCGGCTGCTCGCCGACCGCACCGTCGACGGCATCGTCGCGCACCGCGAACGGGCCCTGGAGTACGCCGAGTCGTCGCCGTCCGTGGTCACGCCGCTCAACAAGCACATCGGGTACGAGGAGGCCGCCAAGGTCGCCAAGAAGGCCCTAGCCGAGCGGAAGACGATTCGCCAAGTCGTCCTGGAAGGCGGGTACGTGGAGCGCGGCGACCTCACGATCGAGCAGCTGGACGAGGCGCTCGACGTCCTGCGGATGACGCGGCCGTAACCGATGATCACGGCTGCGTGAACCGTGACGGGCGCCGCAGCGTCGTATGCCTGTGGCACCTAATATCTGTACATGGCAGACGGTGGAGCGATGACGACGGACGTGGAAGCGGGCGGACGCGGGTCGGCGGGCCTCTGGGCGCCCGGGGCGCAGATCCTGTGGCGGTACCGGGAGAACGGCGGCCGTCGCTTCCACATCGCGCGTCCGGTCACCGTCGTACGCGATGACGCCGAGCTTCTCGCCGTATGGCTCGCGCCGGGGACCGAGTGCGTCAAGCCGGTGCTCGCCGACGGGACGTCCGTGCACGAGGAACCCCTGAGGACGCGGTACACCAAGCCGCGTTCCGTCCAGCGCGACCGGTGGTTCGGGACCGGGGTGCTCAAGCTCGCGCGGCCCGGTGAGCCGTGGTCGGTGTGGCTGTTCTGGGAGCCCGGATGGCGCTTCAAGAACTGGTACGTGAATCTTGAGGAGCCGCTGGCCCGTTGGTCGGGCGGGGTCGACTCCGAGGACCACTTCCTCGACATCTCCGTGCACCCGGACCGCAGTTGGCACTGGCGGGACGAGGACGAGTTCGCGCAGGCCCAGCAGGACGGGCTGGTGGACGACCGGCTGGCCGCGCGGGTGCGTGAAGCGGGGCACGAGGCGGTGGAGGTGATCCGCGCCTGGGGGCCGCCGTTCACCGACGGCTGGCAGAACTGGCGCCCGGATCCCTCCTGGGCTGTACCTTCTTTGCCTGAGGACTGGGATCGCACGCCCGCGCACATGTCCTCATGAGACCCTTGATGCGCCCCCGGGCAACAAACGTAGGATCGTCCTCCGCAAGGGCGCGCAAGGGCAACTACCGGAGTGCGTGCCGGGCTTGACCGATCGTCACCGAGGGGCGGCAGGACGTGAGCGAGGGTTACCAGGGCAATGCCGGGACGGGCAGACGCTCCACCGGCGGCACAGGAACTGCCTCTGGCCACGCGGAAAATCCGTTCCTGGGGCATGTATTCCGGGTATCGGAGTTTCGGCGGGACGAACTGCACGCGTGGCGCGCAGCCCCGGACGGATGGATTCGAAAGGCGTGACGGAGCAGCCGACCTCCTTCGAACGCCCCGAGACGGGCGTGGACCCCGCGGAGCCCCGCGGGGCGCTCGTGCGTACCTCGACACCCTCGACAGCGCACTCCACGCCGCCGCACGCCGCTGGCGGCGGAGCCGGAGGCGCCGCCGCCTTACCGGCGCAGGCGCGCACCGGAGAGACCCCTTCCACGCCGGGCACCACCGCACCGTCCGGCCCGAGCAAGGAGCCCTCAGTCATCGCCGGCAACGGCCCCGAGCACTCGCAGCCCTCCGTCGCCGCCGAGCCCGACAGCCACCGGCCGCGCCCCGCCCCGGAGGCCATCCCGCCGCAGCCCGGCACCGAGCAGCCGCCGGCCTCCGCCGAGCGGCGCACCGGACAGGGCCTGCAGCCCGGCCGGCCCACGCCCATGCGGCGGGACGGTGACCGGCTGCGCTTCGTGGGCGCAGCCACCCGGCGGATCGCCCGCGGCATCGACCTGGACGAGATCGTGATGGGGCTGTGCCGGGCGACCGTGCCGACCTTCTCCGACGCGATCCTCGTCTATCTGCGCGATCCGCTGCCGGTCGGCGACGAGCGGCCCACCGGCCCGGTCGTGCTGCGGCTGCGCCGTACCGACCGGATCCCGGAGGAGCGGGACACCGAGGGCGGCTTCCTGCCCGCGGGGGCACAGCAGCCGGAGCCGTCCGAGCTGTCCGAACTGTCCGCCCTCACCGCCGAACTGTGCGAGGTGCGGCCCGGCGGCGCGCTCGCCGAGGTGCTGCGCGGCGTACGTCCCGTCTTCGCCGACGCGCCTGCGGCCCGCGCCGCCCTGCCGGAACTGCTCGGCGACGACGGCGAGTTGATCATCCCGGACGGGCAGCGCGCGATCCTCGCCCCGTTGCGCGGCCGCCGCCGGGTCATCGGCGCCGCGGTGTTCCTGCGCCGCCCGGAGCGCCTCGCCTTCGAGCCCGACGACCTCCTGGTCGCCGCCCAGCTCGCCACGCACAGCGCGCTCGGCATCGACAAGGCGGTGCTGTACGGCCGTGAGGCGTACATCGCCGACGAGCTCCAGCGCACCATGCTCCCGGAGACCCTCCCCCGCCCGACCGGCGTGCGGCTGGCCTCCCGCTACCTCCCGGCGGCCGAGACGGCCCGGGTGGGCGGCGACTGGTACGACGCGATCCCGCTGCCCGGCAGCCGCGTGGCGCTGGTCGTCGGTGACGTCATGGGCCACTCCATGACCTCGGCCGCGATCATGGGCCAGCTGCGGACGACGGCCCAGACCCTCGCCGGTCTCGACCTGCCCCCGCAGGAGGTCCTGCACCACCTCGACGAACAGGCCCAGCGCCTGGGCACGGACCGCATGGCGACCTGTCTCTACGCGGTCTACGACCCGGTCTCGCACCGCATCACCATCGCCAACGCCGGCCACCCGCCGCCCGTTCTGCTGCACCTGGGCGGCCGGGCCGAGGTGCTCCGTGTGCCCGCGGGCGCACCCATCGGTGTCGGCGGCGTCGACTTCGAGGCCGTGGAACTGGACGCACCCGCCGGGGCGACCCTGCTCCTGTACACCGACGGCCTGGTCGAGTCCCGTCTGCGCGACGTATGGACCGGTATAGAGCAGCTGCGCGAGAAGCTCGCCGCGACCGCGCAGCTCACCGGCCCCGACCACCCGCCGCCCCTCGAAGCCCTGTGCGACGAGGTCCTCGACATGCTCGGCCCCGGCGACCGCGACGACGACATCGCCCTGCTCGCCGCCCGCTTCGACGGCATCGCACCGAGCGATGTGGCGTACTGGTTCCTGGAGCCGGAGGACGCGGCACCCGGCCGTGCCCGGCGCCTGGCCCGGCGCGCCCTGGCCCGCTGGGGCCTGGAGGAACTCACCGACTCGGTCGAGCTGCTGGTCAGCGAGGTCGTGACGAACGCCGTGCGGTACGCCTCGCGGCCGGTGACGCTACGACTGCTGCGAACGGATGTGCTGCGCTGCGAGGTGGGCGACGACGTGCCGCAGCTGCCGCGACTGCGGCAGGCTCGGGCGACGGATGAGGGTGGGCGAGGGCTCTACCTGGTCAATCGGCTGGCCCGGCGATGGGGGGCCACTCGGTTGAGCACCGGGAAAGTCGTCTGGTTCGAGTTGAATCGGAGCTGAGCGCCGAGCGGAGCCGCAGATCAAACACGGCCCCGCGCCCCTGAAGGGACGCTGACGCAACGGACCTGCCCTACTGGTCGTTTCCGGGTCTCACCGGATCCAGGGTGATGTCGTCCGTCGGCGTGGATGTCGGCTCGTCCGTCGGTTCCTCCGTCGTGGGCTCCTCCGTTGGCTCCTCCGTCGTCGGCTCCTCCGTGGGCTCCTCCGTCGTCGGCTCCTCCGTCGGCTCCTCCGTCGTCGGCTCCTCCGTCGGCTCCTTCGTCGTCGGCTCCTCGGTCGGTGTCGGGGTCCACGTCGGCTGGACCGCCGCGCCCTGGTCGGTGTCGAGGTCGAACTTGGCGTCCGTGGCCGTCACTCCGAACATGTAGTCCGCCCAGATCTGCGCCGGGAAGCCACCGCCGTTGACGCGTTCGAAGCCGCCGGCGCCGTACATCTTGGTCTGCGCGTGGGTCTTCTCGTCCTCGCCGAACAGGCCCACCGAGGTGACCAGGTCGGGCGTGTAGCCGGTGAACCAGGCCGACTTGTTGTCGTCGGAGGTACCGGTCTTGCCGGCGACCTTCTGGCCGTCGCGCTTGGGGTTGTTCGCCACGGACGTGCGCGCCGTACCGTCGTCGACCACGCCCGTCAGCACCGAGGTCACCGTGTCGGCGGCCTGGGGGCTGATGACCTGCTCGCCGACCGGGTCGGGGATGTCGACCGTACGGCTGTTGTGCTCGGCCTTCTTGAGGATGCCGGGTGTGACCTTCTTGCCGTGGTTGTCGAGGGTGGCGTACACCCCGGCCATCTGGAGCGGGCTCGCGCCCATGGTGCCCAGGGTCTGCGCGGGTACGGCCTGCTCCTTGGCGGTGTCCATGCCGAGCTTGCCGGCCACGTCCATGACGTTCGGCATGCCGACGTCGACGCCCATCTGCGCGAAGACGGAGTTAACAGACTTGTTCATCGCCGTCTGGACGGTGATGTCGCCGTAGTCCTGGTCGTCCTCGTTCTCCGGGGCGAAGCCGACCTTGTTGCCGTTCGCGTCCACGACCGGTCGCTTGCTCGTGCCGTCGTAGATCGTGTTCGCGGTGATCGGCTTGCCGGACCGGGTCTCGGCGCTCTCCTCCAGGGCGGCGGCCAGGATCACCGGCTTGAACGTGGAGGCGGGCTGGTAGTCGGTGCGGGTCGCGTTGCTCGTGTAGTGCTTGAAGTAGTCCACGCCGCCGTACAGGGCGACGATCTTCCCCGTCTTGGGATCGACGGAGACCGCGCCGGCCTGGACGTTCGCGTCGACCTTGCGCTTCTTCTTGTCCAGCTTGCTGGTCAGCTGCGCCTTGACGGACTTCTCCAGCTCGGTCTGCTTCTTCTTGTCGATGTTCAGGGTGATGGTCCAGCCCTGGTCCTCGACCGCGGCCTCGGCCTGGGAGCGGGTGATGCCCTGCTCCTTCATCAGCTGGTCCTCCAGCTGACGGTTGGCGAGCTCGATCAGATAGCCCTTCTGGCCCTCCCGGCCGGCGGTGGGCTTGGGCTCCTTCGGCTCCGGGAGCTTCGTCATGCCCTGCCGCTCGGCCTGGTCCAGCCAGCCCTCCTCGACCATGTTGTCCAGGACGTAGTTCCAGCGGTTGGTGACCAGCCGCTTGCCCGTCTCGGAGGCGGCATGCCAGTCGTACTGGCTCGGTGCCTGGAGCAGCGCGGCGAGATAGGCGCCCTGCGCGACGGAGAGTTTGTCGGCGTCCTTGCGGTAGTAGGCCTGGGCGGCGGCCTGGATGCCGTAGGCGCCGCGGCCGTAGTAGCTGGTGTTGATGTAGCCGGCGAGGATGTCGTCCTTGGACATCTGGCGGTCGACCTTCAGGGAGATGACCATCTCCTTGAGCTTGCGGCTGACCGTCTGCTCCTGGCTGAGGTAGTAGTTCTTGACGTACTGCTGGGTGATCGTCGAGCCGCCCTGCGCGCCCTTGCCCATCAGGGTGTTGAGCACGCCGCGGGCGGTGCCCTTCAGGTCGATGCCGTGGTCGTCGTAGAACGTCTTGTTCTCGGCGGCGACAAAGGTGTACTGGACCTTCTTGGGCACCTTGGACAGGTCGACGATCTCGCGGTTGACCTCGCCGTCGCGGGCCAGGGGCGAGCCGTCGCTGTACTTGTAGACGTTGCTCTGACGCTGGGCGGCCTGGGCCGCGGCGTTGTCCTTGGGCACGTCCACCGCGAGGTAGAGCGCGATGAAGGCGCCGATGGCGAGCAGGCAGAAGCCGAGGAACGTGCCGAGGATCTTCTTCCAGGTGAACAGCCGGCGTATGCGGCCCTTGCCGCTGCCGCCCTTGCTCCCGCCCTTGGCCGCCCGGCGGGCCGCGGCCCGGCCGCCGACGGCGGTCGACGGTGCGCCTATGACGGTGGTCGACTCGCCGGCCCCCGTGTTCGACGGCGTCCCGGACGAACGCCGGGGCGCCGCGCGGCGGCCACCGCGCTGCCGTGCTCGTCTCTCTTCCGCTCGTCCCATGGGTCCGTTCCGCTCCGCTTCGCTCTTGTGTGTGCCGCTGCCACACAGGTTCGCCGCTCAGGTCAGCTCAGAAAGCTAACACCGGAAGATGTGACAAAGGCCGGTCGATCCGGTCTTTTGGGGACGTGACAATCAGCACCCGTCCCACCGGAACCGACGACTCAGCGGTGCATAGGGTTGCTCGGTCAGGGTAATGTGTTATCACTTAGATAGATCGAAGCTAGTGGGGGCCCGCTACGGCTTCACAAGAAAACGGGGGATATCACCCATGTCGAACGACAACACCGGCGACAAGGCCGACACCGCATCCGCCGCCGCAGACGTACCGGAGATGCCCGCGCCACGCGTACGGGAGTTCACGGCGCACAGCATCGGCGGCGGGCTCGCCCTGCTGCTGGGGCTGGTCGGGCTGCTCCTCGGCGCGGGACTGATCGCCGCATCCGGCACGGTCTCCGGGGCCGGCGGCAAGGCGGCACTGATCATCATCGGCATCCTGGTCGCCATCGCCGCGGTCCTGGCCATGTGCGGCCTGAACATGGTCGCGCCGGGCGAGGCGCGGGTCGTCCAGCTCTTCGGGCGGTACCGGGGGACGATCCGGGAGGACGGGCTGCGCTGGGTGAACCCCTTCACCTCCCGTACGAAGATCTCGACCCGGGTCCGCAACCACGAGACGGCCGTGCTCAAGGTCAACGACGCCTACGGCAACCCGATCGAGCTCGCCGCGGTCGTGGTGTGGAGGGTCGAGGACACCGCGCAGGCGTCCTTCGAGGTGGACAACTACCTGGAGTTCGTGGCCACGCAGACCGAAGCGGCGGTGCGGCACATCGCCATCGAGTACCCGTACGACGCCCATGACGAGAGCGGCCTGTCGCTGCGCGGGAACGCCGAGGAGATCACCGAGAAGCTCGCCTTCGAACTGCACGCGCGCGTGGAGGCGGCCGGGGTGCAGATCATCGAGTCGCGCTTCACGCATCTCGCGTACGCTCCCGAGATCGCCTCCGCGATGCTCCAGCGCCAGCAGGCCGGGGCGGTCGTCGCGGCCCGGCGGCAGATAGTCGACGGGGCCGTGGGCATGGTCGAGGCCGCGCTCGCGCGGATCTCCGAGCGGGACATCGTGGAGCTGGACGAGGAGCGGAAGGCGGCGATGGTGTCGAACCTGATGGTGGTGCTGTGCGGTGACCGGGCCCCGCAGCCGGTCCTCAACACGGGGACGCTCTACCAGTGACGGTTCCCTCCGGGGGCTCAGCCCCGCAAGGTCGGCCGCAGCGCAAGCAGGTGCTGCTGCGGCTCGACCCGGCCGTGTACGAGGCGCTCGCGCGGTGGGCGGGCGACGAGCTGCGCTCGGCCAACGCCCAGATCGAGTTCCTGCTGCGGCGGGCCCTCGCCGAGGCGGGCCGGCTGCCGGGCGAGGCCAGGCCGATTCCGCGCCGCGGCCGCCCTCCCGTGAATCCACCCGAGTCCCAGTAGCGGAACGGACATCAGAACCGGCATCAACCCGGCATCAGAACCCAGTAGCAGAACCGTGACAATCGGCCCTCACCTGGGCCGGCGTACCCACCGCCATGATCTACACACTCGACGTATACATGCCGCGTATACACCCCGTGTAGAGTCTTGGCATGTCCATTGGTCACACCCTTCTAGGGCTGCTGGAATCAGGCCCCCGCCACGGCTACGACCTGAAGCGGGCCTTCGACGAGAAGTTCGGTCACGACCGGCCGCTGCACTACGGCCAGGTCTACTCGACGATGTCGCGGCTGCTGAAGAACGGCCTCGTCGAAGTCGACGGGATCGAGCCCGGCGGCGGGCCCGAGCGGAAGCGGTACGCGATCACCGACGCCGGTATCACCGACGTACAGAGGTGGCTCGCCACACCCGAGAAGCCGGAGCCGTACCTCCAGTCGACCCTGTACACCAAGGTCGTCCTCGCGCTGCTCACCCGGCGCAACGCCGCCGACATCCTCGACACCCAGCGTGCCGAGCACCTGCGGATGATGCGGATACTCACCGACCGGAAGCGGAAGGGGGACCTGGCCGACCAGCTCATCTGCGACCACGCCCTCTTCCACCTCGAGGCCGACCTGCGCTGGCTGGAACTGACCGCCGCGCGCCTCGACAAGCTGGCCGAGGTGGTGGCCAAGTGACTCCGCCTCCCGGTTCCCTGCTCGCGGCCGAGGACCTGCGCAAGGCCTACGGCCCGACCCTCGCCCTCGACGGCGCCGAGTTCTCCATCCACCCCGGCGAGGTCGTCGCCGTCATGGGGCCGTCCGGCTCCGGCAAGTCGACCCTGCTGCACTGTCTCGCCGGCATCGTGCCGCCCGACTCGGGCTCCATCACCTACAACGGGCACGAGCTGGCCACCATGAGCGACGCCCGGCGCAGCGCCCTGCGGCGCTCCGAGTTCGGGTTCGTCTTCCAGTTCGGGCAGCTCGTGCCGGAGCTCACCTGCGTCGAGAACGTCGCCCTTCCGCTGCGGCTGAACGGCACCTCGCGCAAGGAGGCCGAGAAAGCCGCCCTGTCCTGGATGGAGCGGCTGGAGGTCGACGACCTGCGCAGGAAGCGGCCCGGCGAGGTCTCCGGCGGTCAGGGACAGCGCGTCGCCGTCGCCCGTGCGCTGGTCACCAACCCGCGCGTGCTGTTCGCCGACGAGCCGACCGGCGCGCTCGACTCCCTCAACGGCGAGCGCGTCATGGAGTTGCTGACGGACGCCGCCCGCTCCACCAACGCCGCCGTCGTCCTGGTCACGCACGAGGCGCGGGTGGCCGCCTACTCCGACCGCGAGATCGTCGTACGGGACGGCAAGTCCCGGGACATGGAGCGCGTCGTATGAAGGGGCGGGGGCAGTGGGCCGGGGATCTGGCCATGGGGGTGCGGTTCGCCTTCGCCGGCGGACGTGAGGGCTGGGTCCGGGCCCTGCTGACGGCCGTCGGGGTCGGCCTCGGAGTGGCGTTGCTGCTGCTGACGACCGCGGTCCCGAGCGCGCTGTCCGAGCGCGATCACCGCAGCAGCGCCCGGGACGACTTCACGTACAGCGGGGAGGTGCTGCCGAAGTCGGACGACACGCTGGTCATCGCCCGTACCGACACCGTCTTCCGCAGCGAGGACGTACGCGGCCGGCTGCTGGAGCCCGAGGGGGCGCGTGCGCCGCTGCCGCCGGGCGTCGAGAAGTTCCCCGCGAAGGGCGAGATGGTCGTCTCGCCCGCACTGGACCGGCTGCTCAAGTCAGACTCGGGCAAGCTGCTGCGCGACCGCGTCCCCTACCGGGTCACCGGCACCATCGCCCAGGCCGGGCTCATCGGGCCCGGTGAACTCGCCTACTACGCGGGCGCCTCCGGCCTGGCGGACCAGCTGTCCGGCGGCACCGTCGAGCGCATCGACTACTTCGGCCCCTCCGCCGGCAACGGCGAGGACCCGCTGGACCCGGTGCTGCTTCTGCTCGTCCTGATCGTCTTCATCGTCCTGCTGCTGCCGGTCGCGGTGTTCATCGCGGCGGCCGTGCGCTTCGGCGGCGAGCGCCGGGACCGTCGGCTCGCGGCGCTCCGGCTGGTCGGCGCGGACGGGCGGATGGCGCGCCGGATCGCGGGCGGCGAGGCGCTCGCCGGGGCGCTGCTCGGGCTCGTCTTCGGCACCGGCTTCTTCCTGGCGGGTCGTCAGCTGGCGGCCCTGCTGGAGGTGCGGGACGTCAGCGTGTTCCCCAGCGACCTCAACCCGTCGCCGGCGCTCGCGGTGCTGGTCGCCGTGGCGGTACCGGCCGCGGCGGTCCTGGTGACGCTGTTCGCGCTGCGCGGGGTCGTCATCGAGCCGCTCGGCGTGGTCCGTACGGCGAAGCCCCCGCGCCGCCGACTGTGGTGGCGGCTGCTGCTGCCGCTGGGTGGCCTCGCCCTGCTGTACCCGATGGTGGGACAGGGCAACACCAACGGGGACTTCAACCAGTGGATGGTGATCGGCGGCACCGTGCTGCTGCTGGTCGGCATCACGGCGCTGCTGCCGTGGATCGTCGAGGCCGTGGTGGCCCGGCTGAACTCCGGCTCGGTCTCCTGGCAACTGGCCGTCCGCAGGCTCCAGTTGAGCAGCGGCACGGCCGCCCGCATGGTCAACGGCATCGCCGTCGCGGTGGCCGGGGCGATCGCGTTGCAGATGCTCTTCTCCGGGGTCGAGGGCGACTACACCAAGCCCACGGGCGACGACCTGAACCGGGCCCAGATGGAGGTCTCCGTGCACGGCGACGTCCCGCTGGCCGAGGTCGGCCGGCAGCTGGGGCAGACCAAGGGCGTACGCCATGCGTCGGCCCTCTCCCTGGGTTCGGCCGGGGACCGGGCGAAGGAACCGGACAAGTCGGTGGAAGTGGCCGTCGGCAGCTGCGCCGAGCTGCGCGAGGTGGCGCGCCTCGCCTCGTGCCGCGACGGCGACGTCTTCCAGATCCTCGGCGGCGAGTACGACAGCGACACGAAGAAGCTCACCGAGCCGGGCGGCACCCTGTACTTCGACCCGGGATATCCCGGGACGACGAGCCACACGGTGGCCTGGAAGGTGCCCTCCGGCATCGAGACGGCGGAGCAGCGCGCGGACCCGACCGGCTACGAGCGCAGTGGCCTGCTGTTCACCCGGGGTGCGCTGCCCGAGGGCGCGAAGGCCGGCCTGAGCCAGCAGGTGTACCTCTCGCTGGACCTGTCGGAGCCGGACGCCGCCGACTACGCGCGCAACACCGCCGCCCGGCTCGACCCCGTGTCGGACGTGTACACCCTGACGGCGACCACGCGCTCGCTGCAGTTCCAGTCCATCCGCACCGGGCTGTTCGTCGGCGCGACCTGCGTGCTGCTGCTGATCGGCGCGAGCCTGCTGGTCTCCCAGCTGGAGCAGTTGCGCGAACGCAAGAAGCTGCTGTCGTCGCTGGTCGCCTTCGGCACCCGGCGCCGCACGCTGAGTCTGTCGGTGCTGTGGCAGACGGCGATCCCGATCGCGCTGGGTCTGCTGCTGGCGTCGGTGGTGGGACTGACGCTGGGCGCGGTGCTGCTGAGGATGGTCGACGCGTCGGTGCGCGTGGACTGGGCGAGCGTGCTGTCGATGACGGGCATCGGCGCCGCGGTCGTGCTCGCGGTGACGCTGCTCAGCCTGCCGCCGCTGCTGCGCCTGATGCGCCCGGACGGCCTGCGCACGGAGTGACGTTCACTCCTCGCCGAGCATCACCCGTACGGGCAGCGGCCGCAGCGCCTCCCGCAACGCGGCCGCCAGCTCCTCGTACTCCGCTCCCCGCGCCGCCCCCGTCCGCATGGCGAGGGCGACGCGGCGGGTGGGGGCCGGGTCCGCGAAGTAGCCGGTGAGGAGCTGGCTGCTGCGGGTCGTCTCCAGTTTGAGGGCGGTCCGCGGCAGCAGCGTGCAGCCCAGGCCGCCCGCGACGAGCTGCACGAGCGTGGACAGACCGGCGGCCGTGGTGGTCACCGGCGCGTCTGCGCGACCGGCCTCCCGGCAGATGTCGAGGGCCTGGTCGCGCAGGCAATGACCCTCGTCGAGCAGCAGCAGGTTCAGCTCCTTGAGCGCCTCGCGGGGGATGCCCTCGCGGCCGCCGAGCCAGTGGTCGAGCGGGGTGACGAGCACGAAGTCCTCGTCGAAGAGCGGGAGTTCGCTGACACCGGGCACCCCGAGCGGGACCGCGAGCAGCAGCAGGTCCAGGCGGCCCGTGGTGAGGCCGTCGACCAGGCTCGCGGTCTGCTCCTCGTGCACCTGGAGGTCGAGGTGCGGATACCGGTCGTGGGTGAGCCGCAGGACGGTGGGCAGGAGGTAGGGCGCGACGGTGGGGATGACACCGAGGCGCAGGGCACCGGTGAACGGGGCCCGGACCGCCTCGGCTTCCTCCATCAGCGCCCCGACCTCCGCCAGCACGGCCTTCGCCCGTACGGCCAGACGCTCGCCGGCGGGCGAGAGCAGCACCTTGCGGGTGGTGCGCTCCAGCAGCGTCACTCCGAGTGACTCCTCCAGGGCGGAGACGGCACCGGACAGGGCGGGCTGGCTCATGCCGATCGCGGCGGCCGCGTCCCGGAAGTGGAGGTGCTCGGCGACGGCCGCGAAAGCCCGCAGCTGGGCGAGGCTGGGCTGTCTCCTCTTACCTACGGTCACTGATAGATCCCTCCGATCAACCTGACCGAGTGTAGCTATTTCCCGTATCAATGCAGCCTGTGCCAGGATCGGTAAGGTCCAACCCATGGGAGACACCTGTACCGAACAGGTGTCTCTTCGCTGCAAGGAGAGCGTGTGCTCACTGTCGGTGACAAGTTCCCCGAGTTCGAACTGACCGCCTGCGTCTCGCTGGAGAAGGGCAAGGAGTTCGAGACGATCGACCACAAGACCTACGAGGGCAAGTGGAAGATCGTCTTCGCCTGGCCGAAGGACTTCACCTTCGTCTGCCCGACCGAGATCGCGGCCTTCGGCAAGCTGAACGAGGAGTTCGCCGACCGCGACGCCCAGGTCCTCGGCTTCTCCGGTGACTCGGAGTTCGTCCACCACGCCTGGCGCAAGGACCACGACGACCTGCGTGACCTGCCGTTCCCGATGATGGCCGACTCCAAGCACGAGCTGATGCGCGATCTGGGCATCGAGGGCGAGGACGGCTTCGCCAAGCGTGCCGTCTTCATCGTCGACCAGAACAACGAGATCCAGTTCTCCATGGTGACCGCCGGCTCCGTCGGCCGTAACCCCAAGGAGGTCCTGCGGGTGCTGGACGCCCTCCAGACGGACGAGCTGTGCCCGTGCAACTGGACCAAGGGCGAGGACACCCTGGACCCGGTCAAGCTGCTTGCCGGAGAGTGAGTGACATGTCCCTCGACTCCCTGAAGTCCCGCCTGCCGGACTACGCCAAGGACCTGAAGCTCAACCTCGGCTCGGTCATCGGCAATTCGGACCTCCCGGCGCAGCAGCTCTGGGGCACGGTGCTCGCGACGGCCATCGCCGCGCGCTCCCCGATCGTGCTGCGCGAGCTGGCGCCGGAGGCGAAGGCGAACCTCTCGCCGGAGGCGTACAACGCGGCGAAGTCCGCGGCCGCCGTGATGGCGATGAACAACGTCTTCTACCGGACCCGCCATCTGCTGTCCGACCACGAGTACGGCAGCCTGCGCGCGGGGCTGCGGATGAACGTCATCGGCAACCCCGGTGTCGACAAGGTCGACTTCGAGCTGTGGTCGTTCGCGGTGTCCGCCATCAACGGCTGCGGCATGTGCCTCGACTCGCACGAGCAGGTGCTGCGCAAGGCCGGCGTGGACCGGGAGACGGTCCAGGAGGCGTTCAAGATCGCGTCGGTGATCCAGGCCGTGGGCTCCACCTTGGAAGCCGAGGCTGTGCTGGCCGACGTCGAGTAGGCGCCGTCGTTGTGTGGACCCCGCTCACCCTTCGTGGGCGGGGTCCAGTGCGTTGGGGCCGCTGTCCCTGGGTGCTGCGCCCTCAGACGCCCGACGGGCCGGTTGTTTCCGACCGGCACTCGTCGGCACCGTCTGCTGCGAGTACGCCCGCAGATACCCCACGATCGTGTTCGTGACCGCCACCAGCGGCACCGCCACCACCGCGCCGCCGATCCCCGCCACCATGCCGCCCGCAGCCACCGACAGCACGACCGCCAGCGGATGGACGCGGACCGCGCGGCCCAGGATGAACGGCTGGAGGATGTGGCCCTCGATCTGCTGGACGGCGAGGACGACGATGAGCGTCATGACCGCGGTGAAGACGCCCTGGGTCACCAGGGCCACCACCACCGCGAGCGCGCCGGAGGCCACCGCGCCGACCAGGGGGATGAAGGAGAACAGGAAGATGAAGACGGCCAGCGGCACGGCCATGGGGACATCGAGGAAGTAGATGCCGATGCCGATGAAGACGGCGTCGATCAGTGCGACCACCACCGTGCCGCGCACATACGCCGTCAGCGTCGCCCAGGCCCGCGGCCCGGCGCCCGCCACGCCCGGACGGGCCGCGGCCGGGACCAGCTTGAGGGTCCACTGCCAGATCCGCTTGCCGTCGTAGAGCAGGAACAACGTCGAGAAGGCCGCCAGCAGAATGCCGGTGAGCGTCTCGACGATGACCGTGACGCCTTCGAGGCCGGCCGAGGTGATCTCGTCGGTGTTGGCGCCGACCGCGTCCCGGAGGCTCTCGGCGATCTCGTTGATCTGCTTGTCGGTGACGTGGAAGGGGCTGTTGAGCAGCCAGTTGCGCAGCTCGTCGATGCCGTCCTGGATCTGGTCGGAGAGGTTGTCGATGTTCTCCATGACCTGCCAGGTCACGAACCAGCCCAGCAGTCCGATGACGACGAACCCGAGGATCGCGGTCAGCGCGGTGGCCGGTCCGCGCGGCACGCCCCGCCGGGTCAGCCACGCCACCGAGGGCTGCATCAGCGCGGTCAGGAGCAGGGCGATGACGAAGGCCAGCACGACCAGTTGGACGGCGCTGATGACCCGCATCAGCACCCAGAGGGTGCCGGCCAGCACCAGCAGCCGCCAGCCGGCCTCCGCCGCGACCCGTACACCCCACGGCACGACATGTGCGGGGTCGGGGCGGGGCGAAGGGGCCGCGGGCGCGTAGTCGGGGGGCCGCGGGACGTGGTCCACGGGCGGCGGTGGGGTGTCGGCGCGTTCGGGCGTGGGCTCGACGTCGGTGACCGTGGCGGCGTCGGACCGCCGCTCCGGCTCGTACTCCACGCTCTCCCGCTCCACCGCGGCGCGGCGCTCGTCCAACCGCTCGCTCATCTCGGTCAGCCCGGCACCGAGCCGACCGAGCCACCCTGGCACTCGCGACATGATCCGTCCTCTTCCCCCGCCTGTTCCCACCACTCCCCCCGGAGTCGTTCCGTCCGACCGTACATGGCCCCGCCCGGAGAAGCGCGAAAGCCCCTCACCGAAGGACGGTGAGGGGCTCTGCAAGGTTGAGCGCGGGCTCAGTACCAGTTGTTGGCCTGCCAGAAGCTCCAGGCGCCGCAGGGGCTGTCGTAGCGCTCGTTCATGTAGTTCAGGCCCCACTTGATCTGGGTGGCCGGGTTCGTCTGCCAGTCCGAGCCGACGGACGACATCTTGGAACCGGGCAGGGCCTGGAAAAGTCCGTAGGCGCCCGACGAGGCGTTGACCGCCTGGTAGTTCCAGCTGGACTCGTGGTCCACGATGTTGCTGAAGCACTGGAACTGGTCGCTCGGCACCATCGAACGCGCCATCGCCTGGATCTGCGCGACGGTGTACGAGCTCTGGACGGGGAAGTCGGCGGAGGAGGACCGGGAGGCCTTCGCCTCGGCCTCTTCACGCTCCTTGGCTTCCTGCGCCGCCTTCTCGGCCTTCTCGGCGGCTTCCTTCTTCTCGATCGCGGTCTGGGCGGCAGCCTTGCGGGCGGCCTCCTCAGCGTCCTTCTTGGCGCTCGCGTCCGCGGCAATGGCCTGGACATCGGCCTGCGTCGACAGGGACTCGGTCTGCACCTGGGCCTGCTGGCCCGCGGGTATGTCCGCGAGGAGCGTCGAATCGGCTGCCGTCGCCTCGGCGTCGTTGTTCTGCGCGGTGCTGCCCGAGGCCACGCCGACGACGCTTCCGACAGCGGTGACCGCGGTGGCAGAGGCCACTGCGAATCCCCTGACCGAAATCGGACTCACACGGTTTCCTTCCAGCATCGTCCGCTTCGGTGACCCTGGCGGACGCAATCGTGCCCCTGGCGCTGGCCTCCCAACTGCGGGGTCACGGGAGGCACGGACCCGATGGGCAACTCCTCCGCGAGGAGCACCGCGTGATGACTCGGGCGGCATACGACGGCGCTATGCAGTTGGTTGTGGTGCTGCTGTGGTTCCGTACCGCTGGGGGTACAGGTGTGTCGTATGCGGGGCCTGACAGGATGGAGACTCTGCCGCACCCGGATGCCGCAAGGCAATTCTGTGTTGCGTGTGAAAGCTCACACCTCGTTTGTGCCAGGGGTTTTAAGGAAAGCCGCACACGCCAAGGCGCCGCCCGGATAGGCTCACTGCCTTTCCGAACGGCGCCAACCAACGAGTAGCTACCGCAAGTTGAGCACTTGGGTCAGATCTGCCCGTCCTCCAGCATTTCGGTCACAAGGGCCGCGATCTGGGACCTCTCGGACCGCGTCAGCGTGACATGGGCGAAGAGCGGATGTCCCTTCAGCTTCTCCACGACGGCGACGACACCGTCGTAGCGCCCGACCCGCAGATTGTCCCGCTGGGCCACATCATGGGTCAGAACGACCCTTGAATTCGCGCCGATTCGGGACAGAACGGTCAGCAGGACATTCCGTTCCAGCGACTGCGCCTCGTCCACGATCACGAACGCGTCGTGCAGCGAGCGTCCGCGGATATGGGTGAGGGGCAGCACCTCCAGCATGCCGCGTGCGGTGACCTCTTCGATGACCTCGCGGCTGGTGACCGCGGACAGCGTGTCGAAAACCGCCTGCGCCCAGGGGCTCATCTTCTCGGCCTCGGTGCCGGGCAGATAGCCGAGCTCCTGCCCGCCCACCGCGTACAGCGGCCGGAAGACCATCACCTTCTGGTGCTGACGGCGCTCCAGCACCGCCTCCAGACCCGCGCACAGCGCCAGTGCCGACTTGCCGGTGCCGGCCCGGCCGCCCATGGACACGATCCCGATGTCCGGGTCGAGCAGCAGGTCGAGGGCGATCCGCTGCTCGGCGCTGCGGCCCTTGATGCCGAAGACCTCCCGATCGCCGCGCACCACCCGGACGTTGCCCTCGGGTGTGATCCGGCCCAGCGCCTTGCCGCGCTCGGAGTGGATCGTCAGTCCGGTGTGCACCGGCATGTCGGCGGCCTCGGGGACGTAGACGTGGCCCTCCTCGAAGAGGATGTCCACCTGTTCGCCCGGCAGGGTCAGTTCGGACATTCCGGTCCAGCCGGAGGAGTCCGTGATGGCGAGCTCGGCGCGGTACTCCTCGGCGAGGAGACCGACCGACGAGGCCTTGATCCTGAGCGGCAGGTCCTTCGAGACGACAGTGACGTCGAACCCCTCGGCCTGCAGATTGCGGGCGACCGCGAGGATGCGGGAGTCGTTGTCCCCCAGGCGGTAGCCGGTGGGCAACACGCTGGGGTCCGAGTGGTTGAGCTCGACACGGACGGTCCCGCCGAGATCCCCGATCGGAATCGGGGCGTCGAGACGGCCATGCTTCACCCGGAACTCGTCGAGCAGGCGCAGCGCCTGCCGGGCGAAGTAGCCGAGTTCGGGATGGTGCCGCTTGGCCTCCAGTTCCGTCACCACGACGACGGGGAGCACGACCTCGTGTTCGTCGAAGCGGTTCAGAGCGTTCGGGTCGGCCAGCAGGACGCTGGTGTCGAGAACGTAGGTGCGCCGGTCTGGCTTGTGGCGCTTTGTGCTGGTCACCACGGAAGGACGTACCCCCTCGGATGAGGTCGGGGAGCGACGGAGTGGGGCTGGACCGGTCGTCGGCCGCTGTGCACGGGCCGAAAACCGGCCCCCCGCGTCTTCTTCCGTGCCGTGACCGCACGGTGGGGCTGGTGCAAAGGGCCTCCCGGGCGGACGGCTCCGGCGCCGCCCGCTGAGATACGACACCCGTGGTTCGGGTGTCGACCTGCTTGGCTTATGCCCTCGAACATGCGGCGCCATGCCAGCGCATATGACGGCGCGCTGGTGAACTCCTTGTTACTTCTGTCCCGGAGAGAGTCGGTTTTACCGCGCCCTTATACGTCGACGAGGGCGCCGGAAGATGCTCAGCCGCCGTAGCGCCGGTGCCGGGCCGCGTAGTCGCGAAGGGCCCGCAGGAAGTCCACCTTGCGGAAGGCCGGCCAGAAGACCTCGCAGAAGTAGTACTCCGAGTGGGCCGTCTGCCACAGCATGAATCCGGACAGCCGCTGCTCTCCGCTGGTGCGGATCACGAGGTCGGGGTCGGGCTGGTCGCCGGTGTAGAGATGGCGGCCGATCAGGTCGACGCTGACGGACTCGGCGAGGTCCTCCATCGAGGTGCCCTTGTCGTGGGCGTCGACGATCATCGAGCGCACGGCGTCGGCGATCTCCTGGCGGCCGCCGTAGCCGATGGCGACGTTGACCAGTATCCCGTCGATGTGGGCGGTGCTCTCCTCGGCCTCCTTCAGCGCGGTCTGCATCGGCGAGGGCAGCAGGTCGGGGGTGCCGACGTGGTGCACGCGCCAGCGGCCGTCCGCGGCGAGGGTCCGTACGACGTCCTCGATGATCCCGAGGAGCGGGCCGAGCTCGTCCTGGGGCCGGTCGAAGTTGTCGGTCGACAGCAGCCAGAGGGTGACGACCTCGACGTCGGTCTCGGAGCACCAGCCGAGGAACTCCTCGATCTTCTCGGCACCCGCCCGGTGACCGTGCACGGTGGTGGAACCCGAGGCCTTCGCCCAGCGCCGGTTGCCATCCATGATGACGCCGATGTGCTTGGGCACCTGAGCGTGGTCCAGGTGGCCCTCGACCCGGCGTGCGTACAACCTGACCAGCAGGCCGCGCAGCTTGTCGCGCAGGTTCACGTCTTCGTCAGCCCCTCCGTATGGCGGTCCCCTCCGGCGAAGCGTACCCCTGCGGGGCTTGGGCCGTGTGCCTCGGGTGGGGGGCGCCAGGAGGGTGGGGGGCGCCTGGGGGCGTGGGTGGCCGCGGGTCGGTGGGGGCTGGTCGCGCAGTTCCCCGCGCCCCTTGGGTGGGGCCACCGGCGGCAGGAAGCCCCCTCGATGCGGGCAGAAAAAACGGGCCGGTCCGTGGGGGGGAGACGGACCGGCCCGAGGGGGGGTTTCCACCATAACCCTTCGTAAGTGATGCTGCGTGCATCGGCGTGCCACAACTACTCTCCGAAATCGCTCGGCGACGGGCCGGTGGCCACGAAACGGCTCTTTCATGGCGGATTCATGGCGGGCCAAGGGCGGATTCCCAGGGGAAACGGGTGAGATACAACCGGATCCGGAGGATTTGGCGTCCCTTGAGGCCTGCCTGGCGACTTGTCCGCACGTCCCCCACCCGGGTGACCCCGACCGCGAACGTGCGCTTGACGGCGCACGGGAGCACGCGGAGTGGAAGCGGTTTCGGTGCGACGCGCGTCCAACAGGGGGCCGTTCCGTCGCATGGCACCGCGCAGCCCCCTCCACCGCGCGGTGCCGCCGCACGGCTTTGCGTACGCGAATTACCTTGGTCTGAACTTACGTGAGGGGTGAAGGCGAAGCGAGTCGGCCGCCATAACAATGTGGAAAAGGTGAGGGTCCCTTGGATGCGCAGGGGGCCGGAGGCTTTCGCGCATGGATGCACGGTTTGCACCGGTCGGCTTGGGAACTTCCGGCGCCGGCTCAGGAGGCGGGCTTGCGGGCCTCGAAGAGGTGGCGGGTGCTGTGCGCGACGAACGGGCCCTCGGACCCGATCCGCTCGTGCAGAGCGCGGAGTCGGGGACGGTACGCCTCGACGGTGAAGCCGGGGACCATCCACACCACCTTGCGCAGGAAGTGGACGACGGCGGCGATGTCGTGGAACTCCATGCGCAGTTCCTCGGCGCGCAGATCGACGATCTCCAGCGCCGCGGCCTCGGCGTCGGCACGTTCGCGGTCGGGGTGGCGGCCGTCGCGGACCTCGGCGGGCTGGGGTCCGAGGAAGTACTCGACGAGCTCGAAGACGCTGTGGGGCCCGACGTGCTGGGCGAAGTAGGTGCCGCCGGGCTGGAGGACGCGGGCGATCTCCTGCCAGTGCGGCTCCACCGGATGCCTGCTGGACACCAGGTCGAAGGCACCGTCCGCGAAGGGCAGCGGGGCGTCGTCCAGCGAGGCGACGACCGGGACGCCGCACGGGCGGAGCAGGGCCGTGGCCTTGGTGACATTGGGCGGCCAGCCCTCGGTGGCGACGGTGAGCGGCGGGGCCTTCGGGGCCTCGGCGAGGGCGAAGTGCAGGACTTCCCCTCCCCCCGTCTGGATGTCGAGCGCGGAGCCGGCCCCGGCCAGCCGCCGGCCCAGGGACTTCGCGTACCCCCATGAGGGCCGCGCCTCGGTGGCCCGCCCCTCGAACCAGGAGAAGTCCCAGCCCTCGGTGGGGACGGCGGCGCCCTCGGCGACCAGCTCCTCGAACGACCTGCTGTCCTGTCCCATCCGGTCATGATCGCAGGGCGCTGTCAGTGGCCGCTGCTAGTTTCCGGCGCCATGACGAACTCGACGTACACGGCGGATGAGAAGACAACGCTCCGGGAGAGCCTCGACCGGCACCGGGACGCGGTGGTGTGGAAGCTGGAGGGCCTGGACGACGAGCAGTTGCGCCGCCCGATGACCCCGACGGGCACCAGCCTGCTGGGGCTGGTCAAGCACCTCGGCTCGGTGGAGTACGGCTGGTTCGTCTCGGCCTTCGGCGGCGAGGTGGAGCCGCTGTGGTTCGACCCGTACAGCGACGAGGACATGCGGGCGGACCAGGGCGAGACGACACAGCAGATCATCGAGTTCTACGGCCGTGCGCGGGCCGCCGCCGACCGCGTGATCGCCGAACGGTCGCTGACGGACCTGGGGCAGCCCTCGTGGCGGGACGCCGAGGTGTCGCTGCGGTGGGTACTCGTCCACATGATCGAGGAGACGGCACGGCACGCGGGCCATATGGACATCGTGCGCGAGCTGATCGACGGGGCGATGGGGGATCACCGGCCGGGCTGACCGGGGAGCACGAGCAGCACATGCTCGTCCTCGCCGTGGTGGAGGGTGCCGGCCCGCTGGAAGCCGTGGTGTTCGAGGAGGCGTACCGAGGCGGTGTTGGCGTGCAAGGGGTCGGCGTACAGGGGGCGGGTCCGCTCCGTGCCGAGGAAGAGGGCGAGGGCCCTGGTGCCGACGCCCCGGCCCCAGTACGGCCGCCCCAGCCAGTAGCCGAGGAAGCGGCGGTCGCCGTCCCACCAGGAGACGACGTTGCCGGCCACCTCGTCCCCGACCGTGACGGTCCGCACGAGACAGGTCTCGTCACCGAGCACGCTGGTCCGCCAGTGCTTCATGAACGCGTCCCGCGGCCGGGGTGTGAACCTCGACCGCCGGAGGGCCTCCGGGTCGTGCTCGTAGGCGAGGAAGGCCTCCAGGTCAGCGTCCAGGACCTCGCGGATGCCTACGTCCACCGTGTCGATGCTCGGGTCAACGCTCATGCGTCGGAGTGTGGCAGCGGGCACGGACAACGCCCCCTCGCCGCCGCCTCGCCGACCGACGCGCTACGGCACCAGCGGCCGCACTTCCTCCGCCACGAACCGCACGAACGCCTCCGGGTCGGGCTCGTCCCCCGTCGGCTGGAGCACCACGGTGTCGGCACCGGCGTCCGCGAGCCGCTGCACGGCCTTCGCCACGGCTCCGGCGTCCCCGGCGACCCCGAGATCGGGCACGGAGGCGACCCCCTCGGCCGCCAGCTCGGCCTTTAGCCGGGCGGGCCCGTCGGCCCCGGTGGCGGTGAGCAGATAGACGACGACCTCATGCGGCTCGCCACCGGCACGTCCCGCCGACTCCCGCCCCTCGTCGATGAGCTGCCGCGCCCTGCGCACGCCCTCGGGCGGGGTCGAGGCGGTGAGCAGCGTCCCGTCGGCGGAGGCACCGGCCAGCCGCAGCGAGCGGGGTCCGGTGGCGCCGGCGATGACGGGCACCGGCTCGGCGGGCGGCCAGTCCAGGGCGACGTCGTCGAGCTTGACGTACCGCCCCTCGACGGTCACCAGCTCCCCGCGCAACAGGGCCCGCAGCGCGTCGAGATGCTCCCGCAACAGGGTCATCGGCGACTCGGCCCGCGCTCCGACCTGACCCATCCAGTCCTGCACACCGTGCCCCACGGCGAGGATCGGCCGCCCCGGGAACATCCGGTACAGACTGGCGACCTCCATGGCGGTGATCGCGACGTTGCGCAGCGGCACGGGCAGCAGCCCGATGCCGACCTTGACGCGCTCGGTCCAGGCGAGGGCGGCCGCCGCGGTGGAGATCCCTCCCTCGCGGAAGCAGTCCTCCCAGAGCCAGAGCTCCTCCAGGCCCGCCTCGTCGGCGAGTCGGGCGACGCTGCGAAGCCGCTCGGGGGCGAGTTGGGGACGGAACACCGCGCCAAGTCCAGTCATGAGGCCTTTCCTACCCGGGTAACACTGGCCGGACAACCGGGAATTCTGCAGTGGCGGGAGGCGGCCGAGGATGGCGCGACGATGGCGTGACGGGCACGGGGCGCTGGTCGTGCACGGCGAGCGGGGCGATGTGTCGGTTCCCCTGGAGGTCGCCTCGTCGTACCGGGCGCGTACGAAGGGGCTGCTGGGGCGGGATGCCGTCGACGGGGCGATGCTGCTCACGCCGGCCGGCGGCGTGCACACGTTCCGGATGCGCATGCCCATCGACGTCGCCTATCTCGACCGTCGGCTGAACGTCATCGCCGTACGCACCATGCGGCCGGGGCGGCTCGGGCTGCCCCGGCCGCGCTCCCGGCATGTGCTGGAGGCGGAGGCGGGGGCGATGGCCGGGTGGGGGGTGCGGGTCGGGGTGCGGGTGACGGTGGACGTGGGGTGAGGTCCTGGTGGGGTCCCCCGTCGCCGCCGGGTCAGCCCTCCGTGCGCGGGAACGAGACCTCCACCCGTCGGTTCTTCTTGCGGCCCGCCTCCGTCGCGTTCGAGGAGATCGGGTACTGCTCGCCGTAGCCCCGGACCTCGTAGGTGACCGTCGAGTCGTTCAGCTCCGAGTCCAGGACTCCCTGTACGGCGTTGGCGCGCTGCCTGGACAGGACGTCGCCGTGGGCCGAGGAGCCCAGGTTGTCGGTGAAGCCGAAGACGCGGATCCGCGTGGCGTTCTGGGTCTTGATCTCCTCCGCGATCGAGGCGATACGGGCCTTCGCCTCGCCGGTCAGCTTCGCGCTGTCCTTGGGGAACAGCACCTCGGCCTGGAGCGCGAACTTCACGTCCGCGTTGGTGTCCTCCCGGCGTTCCTCACCGCTCTGGTCCTCGACGACCTGCTTGATGTCCAGGACCTTGGGTTCGGCGAGGGTGGCGCCTTCCGGGAGCTTCAGGTCGGGGTCGTTGGCGTCCACCTCGACGGGAGCGGCCGCGGTGGCCTCGGTGCCGGGCGGGACGCTGGGGTCGTCGGCGGCGTCGGCCGTGGTGGCGCCGAGGACGTTGGCGGCGACCATGATCGTGGCGGCGGTGAGGGTGAGGGCGAGGCGGGGGGTGCGGGTCATTTGGGCCTCACCCGGAGATCGTGATGTCGGCCGGCGCGAACATGGGCAGTTGGAGGGACACGTCGGCCGTGTCCGTGGGCGGGGCCGGGAACTGCATGAACACCGGGATGGTCTCGCCCGACTTGATGGATGAGATGCCCGTTGTGGTGAGCGGGCGGCCGTCGGTGTCCCGAAGGACGTAGTAGCGCTTCTTGCCCTTGGAATCGACCAGTGTGGCTCCGCCCAGCGACCGGCCGTTCCTGATGATCTCGGTCTCGTTGCCGCTCAACTGCGCGGGGATCGCCAGTGTCTTGTCGCCGTCGTTGTTCAGTTCGCCGCTGACCGTGATGAATCCACCCGCGTCCCGGGAGGCGGAGGTGATCTGGAGCACAAGGCCGTTGGGGCCCTTCAACTCGGCCAAGGGATCACCCGGCTGCCCCTCCTGAGCACTCGGATCGGATCCGCCGGTCCTGGACGCGGACGGCGAAGCCTCCGGCTTCTTGTCGTCGCCTCCACTGCCGCAGCCGGCCGCACCGAGGGCCAGTCCGGCCGCGATGGTCATCGCGACCATCCCCCTACGGGCCTTCGTGGTGAACCGAATGCTCATGCCTCTGCTTCCTTCGTCATTCGTCGTTCGCTTGTCAGTCGGCCAGATGGACGTCGAAGAGGTCCTCGGGGTGCGGGAGGGTGATCGGGTCCTCCGGGTCCGGGTCCCAGTTCTTGTCCTCGCAGGTGAGTTGCGGCAGTGGCAGGGTGTCGTTGCCGTCACCGTCGTCAGCGTCCTCGCCGGGGAGATCGAACGTGCACAGAGGCTCGATCACGGCGGTGGCTGTCGCCGTCGAGCGCTTGTCCTGTGTGCCGGGGACGATGGAGTCGCCGACGGGCTTGTTGGTCTTGACATCGACCTTGTAGCCCAACGGCTCCGCCGCTCCGCAGCCTTGGACCTCGGCGTCGTTCTGGGCCGCGAGTTCGTCCGCCCGCCAGCAACCGTCGAACACCGCGGTGTCGCCGTCGAGGATGTCCTGCCATTTCGCCGGGTCCGCCACGACCTCCAACCAGTCCCCCGCCAACTGGTCCCGGGTCTCCTGCGCCGCCGCCAGCGCCGCCGCGTCGGCGGCTGTCTGGGCGCCGTTCCGATTGGCCGCGGCCTGGCCGACCGCAAGGTACGCGAACGCGAGAAAGAGCAGACCCGCCACCACCGTGATGTAGATGGGGAAGGCCTGCCCTGCGTCGTTGTGCCTTCGGGGCCTCGTCAACCGCCGGTGACTTCTGTGATCTTGTCCGTGATCGCGTTGAAGATCGTCTGCCCGATGTCCGTCCCCGTAATGGCCAGCACAATCGCCACCACCACCGCGATGATGCCCAGATACTCCACCGCCGTCTGCCCCTTGTCGTCCCGTACGGCGCGGGAACGCAGGTACTCGACGGTGGTGTTGATCCAGTTGCTCATGGTGTTCCCCTCTGGGCTCGCAAGTCCTGTGAGAAGTATCGGGAGAAACGTAGGCGTGCATACCCCGAACACCAGAGGGTCCCTGGGCCCAATCGCGGGCCCCGGCCGAAAACCATCGCTGTGTCATCGCCGCTCAGCTCCGTCCCGGGTGTGAACCCGGCGCCGTGCCCAGCCACTTGGCGGCGGCCTGCGCACGGCTCGTGCTGTGGAGTTTGGCGAAGATCCGGTTGATGTGGTTCTTGACCGTCTTCTCGCTGATGAAGCAGGCGGCGGCGATCTGCTGATTGTTCATGCCCGCCGCGATGAGGTCCATGATCTCCGCCTCCCTCCTGCTCAGCCGGAACAGCGACCGATACGACGAAGACTGTCCCACAGCCGATTGCACTTGCGAAAGCGATTCTGCGGAATTCCCTGTAACAGTTGGGAGTTCATCGTTTGCTAGCGCGAGCGATGATGACACCGCAGCCGCAGCCGCCGCCGTGGGCGTCAGCCGTGGCCTGCCGCGCCTGACATCCCGTACGGCTTCCAGCAGTTCGTCCGTCGTGAACTCGCCGTGCACCAGATAGCCGGCGGCCCCCCGGCGCAGCGCCTCGCGGACCGTCTCCGACTCCCCGCTGTACGTCAGCATCAGCACCGGGGCGATACGCACGAGGAGTGGGAGTGCCGCGATGCCGTCCATGCCCGGCATTCGTACGTCCAGGAGGATCACGTCGGGGCGGTGGCGGCGGGCCGCCTCCTGGGCCTCGTGGCCGTTGGCCGCCTCGGCCACGACCCGTATGTCCGCGTGCGTGGAGAGGAGGGCCGTCAGGCCCGCCCGGACCACCGGGTTGTCGTCGGCCACGACCAGCCGTAGGGGCGGCGTGGCGGGCGGGGGTGATTCCGACGTGTTCATGGGGTCGCCTTCGTCGTCGTCAGGGCCGCCAGGGGCAGTTCCAGGCGGACCTCCGTGCCACGGGCGTGGGTGCCCTTGCCGAAGTGGATGCGGGCGCCTATCGACGCGGCTCGTTCGGCCATGCCGAGCAGGCCGAAGTGGCCGGTTCGGCGCAGGTCGTCGAGGGTGGTGCCGGGCGGCAGGCCCTGCCCGTCGTCCCGGACCGTCAGGCACAGCACCTCGCCCCGGACGCCCGCCCGTACGTCGACCCGGGTCGCGTTCGCGTGGCGGTGGGCGTTCTCCATGGCCTCGGCCGTGATGGTGAGGAGCTGGCGGGCCACGGCGGGCGGAACGGGAGGCGCGGGGGCGTCGCCCGTGGTGTCGTAGGTCGCCGATACGCCCGTCCGCGCGGTGAAGTCCCTGGTCTGCTCGGCCAGTTCGGGTGTCACGTCCGTCAATCGGTCCGGGTCGGACTCGCGGCGCAGGTCCGCCAGGAGTTCCCGGGACTCCGCCGCCGCTCTGCGGGCCGAGCGGGAGACCAGTTCCGCCTGCTGTCCGATGCGGGCCGCGTCCAGCGGGGTCGCCGCGGCCGAGACCGCGAGGCCGTCGGCCGCCAGCGCCACGCCGTGCAGTGTCTTCGCCACCGAGTCGTGCATCTCGCGGGCCAGCCGGGCCCGTTCCGCACTCACCGCCTGCGTGACCGCCAGGCGCGCCTGGACCGTGGTGAGGGCCTCGGTCGCCGTGCCGAAGCGGAGCATGAGGTTGCGCAGGGACGAGCCGAGCGCGCCGGTGATGACGCAGAGGCCCGGCAGCAGGAGCTTGTCCGCCAGGCCCGCCGAGCGGGCGTCGGTGTTGATCGCGTAGGCCAGCAGCAGGATCAGGGACTGCACGCTCGCGAAGACCGCGGCGCCCCGGTAGCCGTAGACGATCCCGGCGAGCAGCGGGGTGCAGACGCTGACGTAGGCCAGGGTGGTGTCCGGGCCCGCGGAGATCAGCAGCAGGGATGTGAAGAGGGTGTCCGCCGCCAGGAGGGTGGGGTGACGCAGGAGGAGGGGGCCGAAGCGTTCCCAGTCGCGGAACAGGGCGTAGGAGCCCATGAACGTGACGACGACCGCGGCGCCCACCAGCCGGGTGCCCAGGCCGGGCGCCGCGCCCAGCAGGGCCCCGGGTGCCGAGAGGGCGATCATGGCGAGCCGGAAGCCGAAGACCTGGCGGCACATCGCCTGGAGGGCGTTGACCTGGAGCGGGATCCGCGCGGACCGGTCCGGCTCCCCGGAGCTGTCCGCGGCGGGGCGCCGGCCGCGCAGCAGCCCGAGGCCGAACCTCGCGCCCCCGGCCCCCGATCTCACCCTCAACGGCATGCCTGCCACGGCCCCTCCCCCCTACTCCCCCGTCAGCGAACCGAAGTCCGTCCCCGACCCCAGCAGCAGTCCCGCCCCCAGCAGGATCATCGTCGCCGGAACCATGAACGTCGTGATCATCAGCGTGGCCCTGGGGACCGCCCGCGCCGCCTTCCGCCGCGCGTTCTGCGCATCCGTACGCCGCATGTCCTTCGCCAGCGCCACCAGCGTGTCGACGATCGGCGCGCCCAGTTCCTCGCCCTGCTGGAGGGCCGTCACGAACATCGCCACCTGTTCGGAGTCGTTGCGTCTGCGGAGCTCGGCGAAGGCCTGGCGGCGGCTCATGCCGAGGTCCATCTGGCGCAGGGTGATGCGGAGTTCGTCCGCCCAGGGTCCCTCGTATTTCGAGGCGACCCGGTCCAGGGCCTGGCGGAAGCCGAGGCCCGCGCTGACCACGACCGCGAGGACGTCCAGGAAGTCCGGCAGGGTGCGCTCGATCTCGTCCTTCCTGATCCGGATCGCCGACCAGATGCCGACCTCCGTCCAGAAGGCGCCGAACGCCAGCAGCAGCAACGCCACCAGGAACTGCCCCCGCAGCAGGAACACCAGGAAGCCGACCGCGCCCAGGAAGCCGTACACCGCGCGCCTGGCCGCGTAGCGGTCGATGGTCAGGCCGCCGGGGTTGCCCGCGAGGTCGATCCTGCGGCGGTACTTGGCCACCAGCTTCGGGCCCATGAGGCGCAGTACGGCGGGGGCGTAGCGCATGCCCATGCGGTCGATGAGCGAGTCCACGGCGCCGGTGCGGGTGGCGCCGACCTCCAGGGCGAGCGCGAGATCGCTGGGCAGTCTGGTCTCCGCCCGGTACATGCGGATGCCGGCGAAGACGCCCCAGACGCTCAGCGCCATGACCGTCGCGAGCAGAAGTCCGATTCCGAGTTCCATCAGCCGTCCCCCGCCCTCAGACGTCGATCCGGGAAAGCCGGCGGATCAGGATGAAGCCGACCGCGTACAGTCCGAACGCGGTGAGCACAGCGGCCTGGCCCAGCGGCGAGCCCGTCATGCGGTCGAGGGCGCCGTCCTTCACCCCGTTCATCAGGAACAGCGACCCGATGCCGAGCACCGGGACCGCGTACGACGTCATGCTCACCTGGGAGAGCTGGGTGCGGACCTCGCGCCGGGTCTCCTTGCGCTCCTCCAGCGTCTCCGTGAGGTTCCGCAGCGCGCTCACCACCTGGCCGCCGGCCCGGTTGGAGAGGACCAGCGTGGTCACCAGGACGACCAGTTCGCGGGACGGGAGGCGTTCGGCGAGTTCGCCCAGGGCGTCGTCCATCGAGGCGCCCAGCGCCAGCTGGTTGGAGACCTTGGCCAGTTCCTCGCCGGCCGGGGCCTCCAGCTCCTCGGCCGCCAGGCCGATGGCCGTGCGCATGGCCAGGCCCGCGTGCGCCGCGTTCGCCAGGATGCGGGCCATTTCGGGGAGTTGGTTGATGAACCTCTCGATGCGCTTCTGGCGCTGCCAGTTGAGGAACTGGACCGCGGCCCAGACGCCCAGCAGGCCCGCGATCGGGCCGAAGAAGGGGGCCAGTGACGCCTGGCCGATCAGCCACAGGCCCGCCACCGTCGCCAGCATGTAGACGAAGAACTCGCCCGGCGTGACGTCCAGGCCCGTTGCCACCAGCCGCAGTTCGAGCTGTTTGCCCAGTTTCGTACGGCGCAGTCGGCGGTCCAGGTCGACGAAGCGGCGGCGTCGGCCGCCGGCCCCGGTGAGCTGGCCGGTGGCGGTCAGGCGCTCGACCAGGGCCTGGCGCCGGGCCCGCCCTGCGGCGTATGCGTGGACGCCCAGCACGGCGAGCGCGCAGGTCAGCAGCGCGATGCCGGTGGTGAGCGTGATGCGGGTCTGGAGGTCCATGGGCGGGTCCTACCTGGCTTCTCGGGTCGCGAGTTCGAGCGGGGTCTGGGCGACGCCGAAGGCCTGGGGTATCGGCTGGCTCGCCATGTAGAGGCGGTCGGCGGTGCGGCGTGGGAGCGGGTAGTACGCGAAGGCACCGTGGACGCGGCCGTCGGGTGTCATGGGCTGGGCGTTGAAGCGGGCGACGGTCGCCAGGCGGTACGGCTCCGCCCCGTGGCTGTCCAGGATCGCGATCTCGGTGATCCGGCGGGCGCCGTCCGGGAACCGGGTCAGCTGGATGAGCACGTCGACCGCGCTGTTGATCTGGTCGTGCAGGGCCTCGAAGGGGACCGTGACGTCGGACATGGACGCCAGGGTCTTCAGGCGCATCAGGGCGTCCTCCGCGCTGTTGGCGTGCACGGTGGCCAGCGAGCCGTCGTGGCCGGTCGACATCGCCTGGAGCATGTCCAGGGACTCGCCGCCGCGGACCTCACCGACGACGATCCGGTCGGGGCGCATCCGCAGGGAGTTGCGGACCAGGTCGCGGATGGTGACCTGGCCCTTGCCCTCGACGTTCGGCGGGCGGGACTCCAGACGGATCACATGCCCCTGCTGGAGCTGGAGTTCGGCGGAGTCCTCGATGGTGATGATGCGCTCGGTCTCGGGGATCAACCCCGAAAGGGCATTGAGCAGCGTGGTCTTCCCCGTGCCCGTCGCGCCCGAGACGATGATGTTGAACTTCGCCTGCACCAGCCCGGCGAGCAGATACACCATGGGCTCGTCGAGCGAGCCGAGGCCGGTCATCTCGTGCAGGGTGAAGGAGTGCGGGAAGCGGCGGATCGTCAGGGTCGCGCCGGTCAGGGACAGCGGCGGGATGATGACGTTCACACGCTCGCCTGAGGGCAGCCGGGCGTCCACCATCGGGTTGAACTCGTCCACCCGTCGGTTCACCGTCGAGACGATCCGCTCGATGGTCTGCATCAGCTGGTCGTGGGAGGGGAAGCGGAGCGGCAACTGCTCGACGCGGCCGCCTCGTTCGACGAAGATCGCGTCGGGCCCGTTGACCATGATTTCCGTGATGGAGGCGTCCTCGAGGAGCGGCTCCAGGATGCCGAGACCGAGCGCCTCGTCGACGACCCGGCGGATCAGCTGCGAGCGCTCGACCGTCGACAGCACCGGGCCCTCACGGCTGATGATGTGCCCGAGGACCCGCTCCAGGCGGGCCCGGCGCTCGGCCGCGGCCAGCGAGCTCATCTCCGCGAGGTCGATCTCCTCCAGCAGCTTGGCCCGGTAGGAGGAGACCAGGTGGCCGTCCTCGCCCCGGCTGCCGTGCTCCTCGGGGGAGTTGATGCGTGACCTCAGGCTCATGTGGATCCTCGTTCAGTGGTCGAGCGGCATGGTCGCGGTCTTCTGGGCGGCGTCGAAGTTCCAGCCGGGGACGATCGACGGGATCTGGACGGTGGCGGTGACGGTGACCTGGTCGCCGCCGGGCGCCTCCGAGCATGCGGTTCCGTCGGCGAGCCAGTTGCTGACCGCGGTCCGGCACCCTTCCTGCGCGGCGCCGGGGTCGAGCGACGCGGCGCGCGCCCCGGCCCTGGCCGCCGTGCCCGCCTGCTGGGCGGTGTAGGCGATCAGCCCGATCTGTACGCCCGCCATGGCGACGAGGATCAGGATCGGGATGAACCCGAGGTACTCGATGGCGACCTGGCCGCGGTCGCGGCCTTCACGACGGAAGAAGAGCCGGTACGGCATCTCAGTCCTTCTCCTCCTGCACGGCCCCCGCGTGGCCCTCGACGGTGAACGGGAAGCCGATCGAGCCGGGGAAGAGGACGGGCACCCGGAGGGTCACATCAGCCGTGACGAAACCGCCGCTCGCGCCGCACTGCACTCCGGCATCCCCCTGCCATGCGTCGGGAAGGTGCTCCAGCCCTGCCTCCTGGCAGGCCGACTGTCCCTCCGACGCCGTCCCCGCCCGCACCGCCTCGTCCGCAGCATTCCCCGCGAGCGTGAACGTGTACCCCACCAGCACGCACTGCCACAGCAGCACCAGCGTCAGGATGATCAGCGGCATCATCCCGAGGAACTCGACGGTCACCTGACCCCGGTCGTCCCTGAACCGCCCCCTCACCGCCCTATTTCCTTCCGCCTGCGGAAGGTCAGTGCCGCCCGGTCCGCGCCCCGCGCCCTGCCGTTGCGGCGCTGCTGTACGGCCCCCTCGGTGCCCTTGACCAGCCCCAGTTCGCCCGCGAGCGCCCAAAGGGCCTGCTTGACCGTGCTCTTGGCGTCCAGCTCATGCACCCGGCCGGCGTCGACCGCGCCCTGGAGTTCCTTGAAGTTGGCGGGGATCGCGGTGGCGGCGATGCCCGTGCCGGTGATGCGCTGGATCAGGGCGGGCTGGATCTCCGTACCGCGTGTGTGGCGGTTGACGACGATCGTGGTCTCCTCCGCCTTGCGGATCTGCAGGCGGTCCCACATCCGTACGGTGCGTTTGGCGCCGCGTACGGCGACCACGTCCGGGGTGGTGACGAGCAGGGCGGTGTCGGCCATCTCCACGGCGGCCGCGCTCGCGCCCGACAGCTGGGCGCCGCAGTCGATGACGACGACCTCGTAGCGGGAGCGCAGGGCACTGACGATGTGGCGGGCGGCCCGGTCGGTGACCTCCTCGCCGCGTTCGCCGTCGCCGGGCGCGAGCAGCAGCGCCACGCCCGTGTCGTGCCGGAACACCGCGTCCGCCAGCACGCGCGGCGAGATGTCGTTGATGGCGGCGAGGTCGACGACCGAGCGGCGGAACTGGATGTCGAGGTAGGACGCGATGTCACCGGTCTGGAGGTCCATGTCGAGCAGGGCGGCGCTGCGGCCCGAGGCCTGGGCCGCGAGGGCCAGCTGGATGGCCGTGAGGGTCGCCCCCACGCCTCCCTTGGCGCCGCTCACAGTGACCACGGTGCCGCCGACGCCGCTGAACACATCGCCGCCGGCGCCCAGATGCCGCCGTACGCCCATGGACCACTGGGCCACCACGTTGACCCGGCTGGCCAGCTCCTCGTAGCTCAGGGGCAGGGCCACCAGACCTCGCGCGCCATAGTCCATGGCGGCCTGGAAGAGGCCGGGGCCGGCGTCGGAGGTGACGAGGATGACGCCGACCGCCGGGAAGCGCAGGGCGACCTCGCGGATGAGTTCCAGGGCCGGGACGGGGCCGATGCGCTCGTGGACGACGACGACCTCGGGCAGTTCGTCGATGGACTCGGCGGCCAGGCGGGCGAGGGTGTCGACGAGTTGGGTGGAGTCGGTCACCGGGGCGATCGGCTCGGCGTCGGGGAGCTGGCTGAGCAGCGTCGTGAGGGACCGGACCGCGTCCGCGTCGCCGACGGCCGGGAGGATCCTCGTGGGCATGGGGGCCTCTCACTTGTCCTTGGCGAGTTCGTACGTGCGGTTCGTCGCGGGGATGTCGGAGTCGGCGCCGGGTGCCACCAGGGCGAGCCGGACCTCGTCGGCGAACGACTCGGCGTAGGTGAGGCGCTGGGCGTCGATCGGTTCGAGGGCGAAGGTGATCGGCACGGCTTCGGTGGGCTGCCGGCCCTGGTCGTCCTCGTCGGGCTTCAGCGAGGTCAGCTCGCCCACGTCGATGACCCGGGCGTTCTCCACGATGAGCCGGGACTGGTCCGGATCCGAGTCGCGTGCGCCCTCGAAGGTGGCGTACACATTGACCTTGGAGCCCGCGGTGATCTTGCCGGCCACACCGGTCGCCGCGTCGATCATGATGGCGAGCTCCTGCTCGCCGGTCTGGAGAGCGGGCTGGTCGACGATCATGTCGCTCTGGAGCAGGGAGCCCGACTTGAGGGTCGTGACGGCGATCTTGCCCCGGATCTCGCGGAGATCGGTGACCGCGTTCTTCGACAGCCACCGCTCGGGCATCTCGATCTTCTCGAACTGGCCCGCGCTGAGCGGTGTGTAGGGGGCGACGTCCCTCTTGAGCTGGTAGGCGGTGACCTCCGGCCCGACCTTGGACTTCACGTCGCTGATGACGGACAGGACGCCGGCGAAGGCACCGAGGGCGCAGACGACCGACAGGAGCAGGAGTATCACGCCGCGGCGCTGACGGGAGTTCATGAGCCGTGCAACCTCATTGGGGGAATCGGTCGGGGGCGGTCGGAGTCGGGGCGGCCTCGGCGGCCGGGTCCGGTCAGCCTGCGCGGGCCGGCTGCTCGTGGGTGGGCGGGACGGCGGAGCAGAAGACGCAGCGGTCGCCGATGACGTCGATACCGCACCAGTGACAGGAGTTCTGCCGTACGGAGGTGACGAGCTGGTAGAGCACCGACAGATCGGGCAGATAGGCGCAGAACTCGATCAGCTTGGCCGTCCCCCACCAGGTCGCCGACTCGGCGGGCAGGACCACCTCGCGCAGACCTTGCGCGTTCCAGGACTTGGCCAGGGTGGCGGTGACCCAGTCGGACTGCAGCTGTCCCTGGGCGACCAGCATCGAGGTGCCGAACTCCGGGCCGGGGAGGGTGACGCCCGGGGCGATGCGGACGAGCTGCGGCCCCGGGTGGGCGAGGACGCCGAACTGGCTGCCGGGCATCCAGGACTTGGCGTGCGACTTGAGGTCGACGGGGACGCGGTCGAGCTTGGTGACGGAGCCGAGGAGCGCTCCGGCGTGGATGTAGTGGGTGAGCAGCCGGCCGGCCGAGGCGAGGATGCCGGGGCTGAGGTCGCAGGAGGCCAGCTGGCGCAGCTGGCGGGCGAGGACGGCGAGGCCGAGCGGGGGCAGTTCGGGCCGGAACACGGCGATACGGTCGCTCTCCAGCAGGGACCGTACGGTGTGCAGCCGCTGCTGTACGCCCCGGGAAGCGGCCTGCGAGCAGACGACGATCACATGCCCGTGCTGCTCGATCAGCGTCTGTATGCCCGCCAACGACCGCTCCAGCGGCTCCCGGTCGAGGTCCTGAAGCACGATGGCGGGCACGGTTCGCTCGTCCTGTGCCGGCAGCGCCATGTCGGCGCTGGTCACGGCAATGGCAGTTGACACGCGTCGCTCCCCGTTTCCCGCCCGGTTTCGGTGCGTCCGTGTTACTCCGGTGCACCGAGATGACTTCATTGCGTGACTATCTCAGCACTGTATCCACGGCTCGATGACCGGAGAACAGCGTTTCTGTAGCCGGGAAGGAACTCTGCTCGCACAAGTCACGCCAAAACGGGGCAGGTTGTGCACACCGATTCTCCATGACCGGAATCTCTTGACAGCCGGAATCCCTTGACAGCCGGATTGGTCTGGACCAACTTGGTTGACATGTTCATACACAGACGACAGGGGCGTCGCGGCCGACCGGCACGCCTCTGGGCGGCAGCCGTCACCTCCGCCCTCGCCCTCACCTTCCTCAGCGCGGGCCACGCGTCCGCGGCGGACGTCAACAACGCCAGGAACGCCGGCTTCGAGTCGGGCCTGACCAACTGGACCTGTTCCGCCAACAGCGGCACGACCGTCTCCTCCCCGGTGCACGGCGGCGCGACGGCCCTGAAGGCGACCCCGGCCGGGCAGGACAACGCCCGGTGCACCCAGGCCGTGGCGGTGCAGCCCAACTCGACGTACACGCTGAGCGCCTGGGTCCAGGGCGGCTACACCTACCTGGGCGTGACGGGCACCGGCACGACGGACGTGTCGACCTGGACGCCGGACTCGGCGAGCTGGAAGCAGCTGTCGACCACCTTCACCACCGGCGCCTCGACGACCTCCGTGACGGTGTACACGCACGGCTGGTACGGACAGGCGGCGTACTACGCGGACGACGTGTCCGTGTACGGCCCCGACGGCGGCGGTGGCACCGATCCCTCCCCCACGATCCCGGGCGCACCGAGCGGGCTCACGGTGTCGGGCAGGGCCTCGTCGTCCATCTCCCTGGCCTGGACCGCCGTCTCCGGCGCGAGCGGCTACAACGTCTACCGCGACGGTACGAAGGTGACCGCGGTGACCGGCACTTCGGCGACCGTGACCGGGCTCGCGGCCTCGACGTCGTACTCCTTCCAGGTCACCGCGACCAACACGGCCGGCGAGTCGCCGAAGTCGGCGGCGGTGACCGGGACGACCACGGCGGTCCCGGTGGGTCCGGCGCTGCCCAAGCACGCGGTGACCGGCTACTGGCAGAACTTCAACAACGGCGCCACCGTGCAGAAGCTCGCCGACGTCCAGTCCCCGTACGACATCATCGCGGTCGCCTTCGCGGACGCGGCCTCGACGCCGGGCGCGGTCACCTTCAACCTGGACTCGGCCGGTCTTGGCGGCTACACCGTCGACCAGTTCAAGGCGGACATCAGGGCGAAGCAGGCCGCCGGGAAGAAGGTCATCGTCTCGGTGGGCGGCGAGCGCGGCACGGTGAGCGTGAACGACTCGGCGTCGGCGGCGAACTTCGCGAACTCGGTGTACGCGCTGATGCAGGAGTACGGCTTCGACGGTGTCGACATCGACCTGGAGAACGGCCTCAACGCGACGTACATGACGCAGGCGCTGCGCTCCCTGGCGGCGAAGGCCGGCTCGTCGCTGATCATCACGATGGCGCCGCAGACCATCGACATGCAGTCGACGTCGAACTCCTACTTCCAGACGGCCCTGAACATCAAGGACATCCTGACGGTCGTCAACATGCAGTACTACAACAGCGGTTCGATGCTGGGCTGTGACGGCAAGGTCTACAGCCAGGGCTCGGTGGACTTCCTGACCGCCCTGGCCTGTATCCAGTTGGAGGGCGGCCTCGCCCCGTCCCAGGTCGGGCTCGGGCTCCCGGCCTCGACACGCGGCGCGGGCAGCGGGTACGTGGCGCCGTCCGTCGTGAACAGCGCCCTGGACTGTCTGACCAAGGGCACGGGGTGCGGTTCCTTCAGGCCCTCGCGGACCTATCCCGACCTGCGGGGCGCGATGACCTGGTCGACGAACTGGGACGCCACGGCCGGGAACGCGTGGTCGAACGCGGTGGGCCCGCATGTGCACGCCCTGCCGTAGGCGCCGTGGGCCTCACCCCGTCGGACGGTAATGGCCGAGCACCCAGGCGAGCTGCGGGAACCACTCCCGCAGCCTCGCCCGGGGCTTGGCCTCCACCACACACTCGTAGAACCGGCCGTCCATGTGCACCACGGCGACCATCAGCGCCTTGCCGTCGGGACTCGCCTTGTAGTGGACGCCGCGGATCTCGGGCCAGCGGAACTCCATCGTGAGGCCGGACAGCTCGAAGACGACACCGGAGGCGTCGACGACGACCGCGTTGCGCTTGTCGACGGCCAGGAACTCCGGGCCGGCCGGAACCGGGGCGGGCTGGGGCGGGGGCGGGGCGTAGGCGGGCGGCGCGGAGGCGTACGGCGGTTGCGCGGGCGGCGCGGGCGCGTACTGCGGTGGGGGTGGGCCGAAGCCCGGGACGGGTGGTGGTGGCTGCTCGGTCATCCGTCGGGTCCTCGTCCTCGGTTTCTGTGCCCGCGGTGAACTTCTCGGGCTTGCGATGAAACATTCTCCCTGCCCCGCCGCATCAATGAAGTGAGGCCCTCGGCGGCAGCAGGCGCAGGGCGACAGGGGGAACGCATGAGACAGGCCCACGCGGACGAGTACGCGCAGTTCGCGGTGGCCAGGGCCGGCCATCTGTACCGGTCGGCCTGTCTGCTGACCGCCGGGGACACTCATCTCGCCGAGGACCTGGTGCAGGAGACGCTGGGCCGGCTGTACGTCCGCTGGGGGCGGGTGTCGCGGGTGGGGAATCCCGCCGGGTACGCGCAGACCGTCCTCACCCGCACCTTCCTCGCCCATCAGCGGCGGCGCAGCAGCACCGAGCGGGCCACGGACGTGCTGCCGGACCGGGCGGCCGAGGGCGGGGCCGGTGACGTACCGCTGCGGCTGACCCTGCTCCAGGCGCTCGCCCGGCTGCCCGCCAAGGACCGGGCCGTGGTCGTCCTGCGGTACTGGGAGGACCGGTCCGTGGAGGAGACCGCCACCGCGCTGAACGCCAGTTCCGCGGCGGTGCGGACGCGGTGCACCCGGGCGCTCGGGCGGCTGCGCGAGCTGCTGGGCGAGGAGCTCGGCGAGTACGCCACGCCCTGACGCACGTCCCTGACCCCTTTCAGTTTCGGAAGACGGTGGTTCCGCCATGTCCGTTGAGCACCACGAGGATCGATTCGAAGGGCGGCTCAGTGACGCCCTGCATGACATCGGCAGCGGCTTCGACGCCGACCGCGCCGCGCTCGCCGCCGCCGGTCAGGCACGCGGGCGGCGGCTGCGGCTCAGGCGCCGGGCGGCGGTGGCCGGGGGCGCGGCCGGGATCGCGCTGGTCGGGGTGAGCGGGGCCCTGCTGGTGCCCTGGGGCGGCACGCCCGAGCCGCTGCCGTCGAGTTCCAGCGTGGCCGAGCAGCCTTCGGGCACGCCACCCGCCGTTCCCCTGACGGGCCGCGAACTCATCGCCACACTCGAAGATCTGCTCCCCGAGGGAAAGGTCAGCGAGCAGCAGGCACGGGGCACCGAGGACTCGATGCTGCGGCCGTACGTCCACCTCGTGTACGACGACGGCAAGGGCCCCGGGGCCGTCGGCGTCAGCCTGAACCGGGTCGAGCCCGGCAGCGACCAGGCCCGTGAGACGACCGACTGTCCGGACAAGGCGCTGATCCCGCACGACAGTTGCCGCTCCACCCGGCTGCCCGACGGCTCGCTGCTCAAGCTGTTCCAGGGGTACGAGTATCCCGACCGGCGCGTCGACACCAAGCTGTGGTCGGCCGACCTCATCACCCCGACCGGACAGCATGTCTCCGTCAGCGAGTGGAACGCCGCCGCCGAGAAGGACGCGCCGATCAGCCGGAGTGAACCGCCGCTGTCCGCCGGCCAGTTGAAGGCGTTGGTGACGGCACAGATCTGGCGCAAGTACGTCGAGTTCATTCCCGAGGACACCGGGAAGCCGACGGTCGCGGCCACGCCGGGCGAGGACGCACCGGCCGAGCAGAGCGTCGAGGCGATCCTCGGCACCCTCGTGCCGCTGCTCCCCAAGGATGCCGAGGTCGTCGAGAAGGGCAACGACTACTCGTACCTCGTCCTCGACGACGGCAAGGGCAGGAGCTACGTCCAGATCGACGTCCAGCACGGCATGGGCGACGTGGCGGACGAGCTCTTCGGGGACGGCTCCGAGACCCTGTCGGACGGGACGCGGGTCAACTTCCGTGAGAGCGGCGGAGACAAGGGTGTCGAAGGCGCCGTGATGTGGACCGTCGACACCCTGCGCACCAACGGCTTCCGCGTCGTCATCAGCGCCTTCAACGCCGGCACCCAGCACGACGCCCCGACGCGCGAGACGCCCGCACTGACCGAGAAGCAGCTACGGGAGATCGCCCTCAGCCGGCAATGGGAGCAGTTCCGTTAGAAGAACTCCGACCACGGCTGGTCCCAGATCTGCTTCGCGCACAGCACCAGGAACAGCAGGCCCGCGATCACGAGCACAGCGTTGCTCACCGGCCCGTTGCGCCACTGGCTCGGTGTGCGCGAGGAGTTGAGGAGCCACATCAGGGTGCCGGCGAGGAACGGCAGGAAGGCCGCGCCCAGGACGCCGTAGATGATGATCAGGCGGAAGGGTTCGCCCTGGAAGAGCAGGACGATGGGCGGGAAGGTCAGCCACAGCAGGTACGCGCGGAACGCCCAGGAGCGTTCGCGTGCGCCGGAGGCGACCTCCTCGCCCTTCTGCTCGCCCTGACCCCGGAAGCGGGCGACGAAGTCGGCGAACATCAGGCTCACGCCGTGCCAGACGCCGATGAGGGAGGTGAAGGAGGTGGCGAAGAAGCCGATCAGGAAGAACTTGGCCGTCGCGGTGCCGTACTCCGCCTCCAGGATGTCGCTCAGCTGCAGCAGGCCCTTGTCGCCACTGGCGATGGCCACGTTCGCCGAGTGCAGCAGTTCCGCGCCGACGAAGAGCATCGCGATCACGAAGATGCCGGTGGTGGCGTAGGCGACCCGGTTGTCGAGCCGCATGATCTTCATCCAGCCGGTGTTCGTCCAGCCCTTGGCGTTGACCCAGTAGCCGTACGCGGCAAGGGTGATGGTGCCGCCGACACCGCCGATCAGACCGAGGGTGTTGAGGATCGAGTCCTTCTCGTCGGGCAGGACGGGCAGCAGACCGGCGAAGGCGTCGCCGAGGTTCGGCGTGACCCGGATGGCGAGGTACACCGTCACCACGAACATGACGCCGACCAGGACCGTCATGACCTTCTCGAAGACGGCGTACTTGTTGAACCAGACGAAGACCAGGCCGACCAGACCGCAGGCGATGGCCCACCACTGAAGGTCCATGACGTCCGGGAACAGCGCCTGCAGCGGCAGCGCGCTGGACGACATCGCGGCCGCGCCGTAGACGAAGCCCCAGATCACGACGTAGACGCCGAAGAAGTACGTGGTCCAGCGGCCGAGGCTGGCCCAGCCGTCGAAGAGGGTGCGCCCGGTCGACAGATGCCAGCGCCCGGCCGCCTCGGCGAGGGAGATCTTCACCAGGCAGCCGATGATCGCGGCCCAGAGCAGGGTGTAGCCGAAGTTGCTGCCCGCGATGAGGGTGGCGACGAGATCACCGGCCCCGACACCGGTGGCGGCGACGACGATGCCGGGCCCGATGTACCGCCAACGGGACGTACCGGGTGGGGGGTTACTGCCGGAGGATGCCTCAGTGGACGTGGGGTTGCCTGTGGTGTCCGCCATGCAGATCAAGAAACCGCAAAGAGGCCGGGCCGACAAGAGGGCGGGCGCGGAAGGCCGGGGAGGCGGAGGGTGCGCCGGTCCCCGCCACTCCGTCGCTCCCGCCGCTCCCCCTTGCGCGGATCACCACACTCCCCCCGCCCCGCGCCGCCCCGCACACCCGGATCACACCCGAGGGTGGACTTCCCCCGGGACCACTCCGCCCAGAGCCCGCACGCGTACACTGCGCGGCCGATTTTCGGATGGTTCACGCAATCCGCACCCTGCTCGCCCTTGACCTGTCCATGCCACCGCCGCACGATGAGCGCCACACCCGCACGAGTACGTCGCACTGAACCCCACCCCCCACTCCCACAAGGAGAATTCATGCGACTTCGCATACGCGGCTCAGGCGCCGGGAGCGGCAGACGGACCGCCGCCCTCGCCACGCTGCTCGCCCTGGCCCTCGCGGCGCCGCTCTCGGCGAACGTGTCCGCCAACGCGGACAGCGCCGGCAGCCCCGCCAAGGCGGTCTCCTCGGCCGACGACATCCGGCAGTACGAGGTCCGCCTGCACGCGACCGCCAAGGACCGCACGGCACTTCAGCAGTCCGGCGTGACCGTGGACGCCAGCGACGACCACGGCGTCGTGGTCTCCGGCCGGGCGGACCAGATCAAGAAGCTGAGGGCGCTCGGCTACGACGTCACCCCGCTCGGCGCCGTCCCCGACCGGTCCGCCGGCGAGGACGACGTACGCCTCTACGACTTCCCGTCCGGTGACTCGCGCTATCACAACTACGCGGAGATGACGAGCGAGATCAACTCGATCGTCTCGGCCAACTCCTCCATCGCGAGCCAGCGTGTCATCGGCACGTCGTACCAGGGCCGGAACATCGTCGCCATCAAGATCAGCGACAACGTCGGCACCGACGAGGCCGAGCCGGAGGTCCTGTTCACCCATCACCAGCACGCCCGCGAGCACCTCACCGTCGAGATGGCGCTGTATCTGCTGCGCGAGCTGACCTCCGACTACGGCAGCGACTCCCGGGTCACCAGCATGGTGAACAACCGGGAGATCTGGATCGTGCCCGACCTCAACCCGGACGGCGGCGAGTACGACATCGCCTCCGGCTCGTACCGGTCGTGGCGCAAGAACCGGCAGCCCAACTCCGGTTCGTCGGCCGTCGGGACCGACCTCAACCGGAACTGGAACTACCGGTGGGGCTGTTGCGGCGGCTCCTCGGGATCGACGTCCTCGGAGACATACCGGGGCGCGTCCGCCGAGTCGGCACCCGAGGTGAAGGTGGTCGCGAACTTCGTGCGCGGCCGGGTCGTCGGCGGCAAGCAGCAGATCACGGCCGGGATCGACTTCCACACCTACAGCGAGCTGGTGCTGTGGCCGTTCGGGTACACGTACTCGGACACCGCGACCGGGATGACCGCCGACGACCGCAACGCGTTCGCCGCGGTCGGGCAGAAGATGGCCGCGAGCAACGGCTACACGCCGGAGCAGTCCAGCGATCTGTACATCACCGACGGTTCGATCGACGACTGGCTGTGGGGCAACCAGAAGATCTTCTCGTACACCTTCGAGATGTACCCGAGCTCCGGGGGCGGCGGGTTCTACCCGCCCGACGAGGTGATCGAGCGGGAGACGGCCCGGAACCGGGATGCGGTGCTGCAGTTGCTGGAGAACTCGGACTGCATGTACCGGTCCATCGGCAAGGAGGCCCAGTACTGCGGCTAGTCACACGGCGTCGGCGTCCTCGGCGGGTTCGGCGCCTTCGGTGCCCTCTTCGAAGTAGGCGTCGAGGACCGCGTCCAACTGCTCGTCCCACTCCTTGAAGCGGCTCCTGGCCGTCGCCTCGATCTCGATCGGGTACCAGCGGCGGTCAGGAGTGTGCACCGTGACGGTGTACCGCTTCCCGAAGCGCGGGGACTCGGTCTCCACGGCGCCGATCTCGTCCCAGCGGAAGTCGCACTCCTGGTCGTCCAGGCAGAGCCGTACGCCCTTGTGGTCGGCGACGATCCGGGCCCGGCGATCGGCGGCCTCGAAGACGGGCCCGCCGACCGGCGCCTCGTCATCGTCGCCGTAGTCCTCGACGTCGTCCTCGCCGTCGTCCTCGCCGTCGTCCTCGACGTCGGCCTCGACGTCGGCCTCGTCGCCGGTCTCCTCATCGGCCTTCGCCTCGGGCTCCTCGGCGTCCTCGAGGACCGTCTCCTCGAAGTCGCCGTCCTCGGCCGCGTCCTCCTTCTTCGACGCGGGCGAGGTGAGCCCGGGGATGAAGGCCGGGTCGAACCCGGCGCCCTCCAGGGGCTGGCTGCCTGAACCTATGCGCTGCTCCACAGCCGAGCAGTATGGTCGACAACCCTGTGTCCCGCACAACCAGCCCCCGCATCGTTATACGAAGACGCTCAACACCCCAGCCACCACGAAACCCGCCACCGACAGCACACTCTCCAGCACGGTCCACGTCTTCAACGTGTCCCGCTCGCTGATGCCGAAGTACTTGGCGACGATCCAGAAGCCGCCGTCATTGACGTGCGAGGCGAAGATCGAGCCTGCCGAGATGGCCATGATGACCAGGGCGATGAAGGCCTGGGAGTGATCGCCCTCGGTGAGGAGGGGGGCGACGATGCCGGCCGTCGTGACGATGGCGACCGTCGCCGAGCCCTGGGCCACTCGCAGGACCAGCGAGATCAGGTACGACAGGACGAGCACCGGCAGGCCGACGTCGTTGAAGGTGTCGGAGAGGGCCTGGGCGACGCCGCTGGCCTTGAGGACGGCGCCGAAGACACCGCCCGCGCCGACGACCAGGAGGATGTTGCCGACCGGCTTGAGTGACGATGTCGACACCGTCTCAAGGGACTTGCGGGACCAGCCGCGACGGATGCCCAGCAGGTAGTAGGCCAGGAGCAGGGCGATCGTCAGGGCCACGAACGGGTGGCCGAAGAACTCGATCACCGAGCGGGTGGTGGAGGGGTCCAGCGCGATCGAGGAGAACGTCGCGGCCAGGATCAGCACCAGCGGCGTACCGATGATGCCGAGGACCGTGCCGAGCGGGACGGGTGTCTCCCGGGGCTCCACCCCGGCGTTGCGCTGCTCGTTGATGACCGCGAGCTTCGCCTCGGCCGCCGCCTCGACCATGTCCTGCGGCACGGCGACGAAGATGCGCTTGCCGATCCAGGCCGAGAACACCCACGCGGCCAGCACCGCCGGGATACCGCAGACGATGCCCATGAGGATGACCCAGCCCAGCTCGACATGGAGCAGGCCGGCCGCCGCGACCGGACCGGGGTGCGGGGGCAGGAAGGCGTGGGTCATCGACAGGCCGGCCAGCAGCGGCAGGCAGTAGAGCAGGACGGACTTGCCGGAGCGCTTGGCGGCTGCGTACACGATCGGCGCGAGGACGAAGATACCGACGTCGAAGAAGACCGGTATGCCGAAGATCAGGCCGGTCAGGCCCATGGCGAGGGGGGCTCGCCGCTCGCCGAAGAGGTGCAGCAGACGTGAGGCCAACACCTCCGCCCCGCCGCTGACTTCGAGGATGGCGCCGAGCATGGTGCCCAGGCCGATGATGATCGCGACATGGCCGAGGATGCCGCCCATGCCGGACTCGATGGTGGACACGGCGTCCGACCGCTGGACGGTGCCGAAGAGTTCGGTGACCGACAGACCGGCCATCAGGCCGACGGCTATGGAGACGGCGAGCAGAGCCACGAACGGCTGCAGTCGCACCTTGATGATGAGGAAGAGCAGAAGCGCGATGCCGATGGCGGCGACGGTGAGCAGTCCGGCCGTACCGTCGATGAGCAGGAGCAGTCCGCCGGTGTGGGGTGGGGTCTCGGCAGGGGCCGATGCGGCGAGCGGGAGGGACAGAGGGGGCATCAGGGGGTCCTCGGGGTAAGTACATACTGCTTTCGGGCAGGGGGGATCGCGGCATGGCGTCCCAGGGGAAGCTGGACACCATGCCGTATGCGGCGTGCGGGAGTTGAGCAGGCGTCAGCCGAGTACGGCCAGCGCGTCGATCTCGATGAGCAGCCCCGCCGGCAGACCGACGTACACGGTCGTACGGGCGGCGGGCGGCTGGGTCAGCCCCTGCTCCTCGAAGTAGGTGTTGTAGATCTCGTTCATCTCGGCGAAGTGCGCGACGTCCGTCAGATAGACGCGGATCATCATCACGTCGTCCCAGGAGGCGCCGCCCTCCTCCAGGATCGCCTTGACGTTGGCGAGGGTCTGGAGGGTCTGCTCACGCAGGGTCGGTCCGGCGGGCGTCGGGGGCTGCCCCTCCACCGCGGGGAGGAAGCCGACCTGCCCGGCCACCTGGAGGATGTTCCCCTTCTTCACGCCGTGCGAGAACTTGGCGGGCGGGGTGGTGTGGGTCTTCGGGGTGAGTGCGATCTTGTCGGTCATACGGTGCCCTTCGCTGAGGTTCTGCCGGAGTACTCGCCGCTGATGTCGTCCGCCGTACGGCGCACCAGCGGGAGCAGGGTGAGGAGTTCGTCGGCGGTGACGACGACGTTCGGCGCGGAGACCGACATCGCGGCGACGACGCGGCCGTCGGCACCGCGGATCGGTGCGGCGACGCAGTTGATGGACTCCTCGTGACCACCGAGGTCGGTGGCCCAGCCCTGTTCGCGCACCTTGGCCAGTTCCCTGAGGAAGGCATCCGGGTTCGGTGTCGAACGGGCCGTGTACATGGGGTAGTCGAGCTTCTCGGCGAGGACGCGGCGCTCGTGGTCGGGCAGATCGGCGAGGAGCAGCTTCGCGACGGCGGCGACGGTGATGGCCACCGGTTTCCCGATCCGGGAGTACATCCGCACCGGGTACCGGCTCTCGACCTTGTCGATGTACAGCACCTCGTCCTCCTCGTACACGGCGAGGTGGACGGTGTGCCCGCACTGCTCGTTGAGCCGGGCGAGGTGGGGGTGGGCGATCTCGCGGATGTCGAGGTTCTCCATCGCCTCCTGCGCGAGGGCGATGAGGCGGGCGCCGAGGCGGTAGCGCTGGTCGGACTGGCGGTAGACGAGACCGTGCTCGTGCAGGGTCCGCAGCAGCCGCAGGGCGGTGGACTTGTGGACGCCGAGGCGGTCGGCGACCTGGCCGAGGTCGGCGGGGCCCTCGGCGAGCAGTGGCAGGATGCTCAGCGCGCGGTCGACGGTCTGGCTCATGGCGTACGTACCTCCTCGTCGGCCCGCTTAGTGGCTTGCGTCCAGCCGGGGCCGAGTCGAAGTTTCTCCCACCCGGCGGCGTCGAGGGCGGCCAGGCGGTCGGCGGTGTCGTGGGAGGGGGGTGGGGCCAGGTCGCCGGGGGCGGTGAGGGTGGCGGCGGCCCAGAGGTGGCCGTGGCGGAGGCAAGCCCGTACGGGCAGGCCGCGGAGGGTGGCGGAGAGGAAGCCGGCGGCGAAGGCGTCACCTGCGCCGGTGCTCGCCACGACGTCAACAGCGACGGCAGGTTCGAAAGTGCCCCGCGTGGGGGCCGGCCGGGGGTGGGTGTCGCCAAGGGGCGCGGGGAACTGCGCGACCAGCCACGACGAACCCGCGCCCGAAACGAATGCGGTGGCCCCCGCTCCCCCTTGCTTCACCACCAGCACATGCGGCTCGGGCAACGCGTCACGCACCGCGTCCGGTCCTCCAGTGATCCCCCAGGCCTCCTCCGCCTCGTCCTCCCCCACGAACACGACATCGGCACCACGCGCCAGTTCCAGCAGCACCCGCGGACCGTCGGCGTCACGCCACAGCCCCGATCGGTTATTCACGTCGAAGGACACGAGAGGGTGTCCGGCACGCGGAGCGGTCAGCTCCCGCATCAGGGCGAGACAGTCCTGCGACAACGCCGCCGTGATCCCCGACAGATGCAGCACCCGCCCCGAACGCAGCGCCCCCAGGTCCACGTTCTCCACGGACATCGCCGAGGCCGCCGACCCCGCCCGGTAGTACGCCACCTCGTGGGCCTCGGTCGCCCGGTCGCCGGCCGTGCGGAAGTACACGCCCGTCGGGCGGGCCGCGTCCCGTCCCACGGCCGAGACGTCCACGCCGTACCCCCCGATCGCCTCGACCAGATGGTCGCCGAACCCGTCGGCCCCCACCCGGCTCACCCACCGCACCGCGTGCCCCGCGGCGGCGAGCCCGCACACGACGTTGGACTCGGCGCCCCCGATCCCCCGCTCGAAGGACGGCACATCGGCGAGGCGCCCGGGGCGAGTGGGCAGGAACGTGACCATGGACTCGCCGAGCGCGACGACGTCCACGACGTCGGGGGCATTGCGGGGTCCGGTGATGGTCACGATCGTCGTAGCTCCAGGCCTTGTGCGGGTGGATCGGCGGCTCCGTTGACCCGCGGTTGGCCGAGATGTTAGACAGCGCTCAGCGATATACGCAATGAGTGTTGCAGAAGATGCAACGCCACAGATCAGGGAGGTTCCATGAGCAACGAGGCGCTCGCCCGCCTGGCCGAGGAACGCGTCGACCACCGCTTCAAGGGCCTCCCCCCGGACGCCGACGGCCTCACCGTCGCCGAGCTGACGGCCCAGCGCCGCAACCTCTTCACCGGCGGCTTCGCCACCCCCGTGCTCGCGCTCTCCGCCGAGCGCCTGGAGCACAACCTCGACCTCATGGAGACGTACGCCGCCCGCCACGGCCTCGCCTTCGCCCCGCACGGCAAGACCTCCATGGCGCCCCAGCTGTTCCAGCGGCAGATCGAGCACGGGGCGTGGGGCATCACGCTCGCCGTGCCGCACCAGGTGCGGGTGGCGCGGGCGTACGGCACCGAGCGGATCTTCCTCGCGAACGAACTGGTGGACGCGGCCGCCCTGCGCTGGATCGCCGCCGAGCTCGCCGCCGACCCGTCCTTCCGTCTCATCTGTTACGTCGACTCCGTGCGCGGAGTCCAGCAGATGGACGCCGCCCTCCGGGCCGCCGGGGCCACCCGCCCGCTGGACGTCGTCATCGAGCCGGCGGCCGGCGAAGGGGCCCGTACCGGTGTCCGTACGGAGGCGGAGTGCGTCGCGGTCGCGGACGCGGTGGCCGCCGTGTCCACACTGCGGCTGGTCGGCGTCGCGGGGTACGAGGGGGAGGTGCCGCAGGCCAGTCCCGAGCGCGTGCACGCCTGGCTGCGCCGACTGGTCACGCTGGCCGTGGAGTTCGACAAGGCGGGCCGGTTCGCGGGGCTGGACGAGATCGTCGTCAGCGCGGGCGGCAGCGCGTGGTTCGACGCCGTGGCGGACGTGTTCGCCGAGATCCCCGAACTCTCCGCCCCCGTACTGAAGCTGCTCCGCTCCGGTGCGTATGTCTCGCACGACGACGGCCACTACCGCAAGCTGACCCCCTTCAACCGGGTCCCGCAGGAGGGCGCCCTCGAACCCGCCTTCCGGCTCTGGGCCCAGGTCGTCTCCCGCCCCACCCCCGAGCAGGCCTTCGTCAACGCGGGCAAGCGGGACGCGGCGTACGACCTCGATCTGCCGTTCGCCCAGGTGGTCCGCCGCGACGGTGCCGAGCGCCCGGCCACCGGCATCTCGGTGACCGCCCTGTCCGACCAGCACGCGTGGCTGACGACGACCGGGGAGGCGGACCTGGAGGTCGGGGACTGGCTCGGGATGGGGCTGTCCCACCCGTGCACGTCCTTCGACAAGTGGCAGCTGATCCCGGTCGCCGAGGCGGACGGGACGGTCGTCGACTACATCCGGACGTTCTTCTAGAGACATTAGAGACACTAGAGACAGGGGAGGTGGCGGTCGTGGAAGAGCTCGTCATCCGGGACGCGGAGGTCGTGGACGGCAGCGGCGGTCCGTCCTACCGCGCCGATGTCGTCGTGGACGGCGGCAGGATCGTGTCGATCGTCCAGGAGGCGGCCGCGGCCGGCTGCCAACGCCCCGAGGCACGGCGGGAGCTGGACGCGGAGGGCCTCGTCCTCGCCCCCGGCTTCATCGACATGCACGCCCACAGCGACCTGGCGCTGCTCCGGGACCCCGACCACAGCGCGAAGGCCGCACAGGGGGTCACCCTCGAAGTCATCGGCCAGGACGGTCTGTCGTACGCCCCCGTCGACGACCGCACGCTGGCGGAGGTGCGCCGGGCGATCACCGGCTGGAACGGCTCCGGCGACGACATCGACTTCGACTGGCGGACGGTCGGTGAGTACCTGGACCGCCTCGACGCCGGCTTCGAAGGCCGCGGCATCGCGGTCAACGCGGCGTATCTCGTTCCCCAGGGCACGGTCCGCGCGCTCGCCGTGGGCTGGGAGGACCGGGAGGCGACGCCGGACGAGCTCGACCGGATGCGGCAGTTGGTCGCGGAGGGCCTGGAGCAGGGCGCGGTCGGCCTGTCGTCCGGGCTGACGTACACGCCGGGCATGTACGCCAAGGACACGGAACTCACGGAGCTGTGCCGGGTGGTGGCGTCGTACGGCGGCTACTACTGCCCGCACCACCGCTCCTACGGAGCCGGGGCGCTCCAGGCGTACGAGGAGATGGTGGCGCTGACGAGGGAGGCGGGCTGCGCGCTCCATCTCGCCCACGCCACCATGAACTTCGGCGTGAACAAGGGCCGGGCGCCGGAGCTGCTGTCCCTGCTGGACAAGGCGCTCGCCGAGGGGGCCGACATCAGCCTGGACACCTACCCCTACACCCCCGGCTGCACGACCCTCGTCGCCATGCTGCCGAGCTGGGCGAGCGAGGGCGGCCCCGAGGCGATCCTGGCCCGTCTGTCGGACGACGACACCGCCGAACGGATCCGCCACCACATGGAGGTCATCGGCGCCGACGGCTGCCACGGGGTGCCCATCGAGTGGGACACGATCGAGATCTCGGGCGTGAGCGACCCGGCGCTCGGGGACTTCGTCGGCCGTACGATCCAGCAGTCGGCCCACGCGCGGGGCGAGGCCCCCTGGGCGACCGCGCGCCGGCTGCTCCTGGCGGACCGGCTGGGCTCGACGATCCTCCAGCACGTCGGCCACGAGGAGAACGTCCGCACGATCATGCGGCACCGCGTCCACACGGGCGGCTCGGACGGCATCCTGCGGGGCACGAAGCCGCATCCGAGGGCGTACGGCACGTTTCCGCACTACCTCGGCCACTACGTGCGGGAGTTGGGGGTGCTGTCCCTGGAGGAGTGCGTGGCCCATCTGACCGCGCGCCCGGCGGCGCGGCTGCGGCTGCCGGACCGGGGCCTGGTCCGCGAGGGCTACCGGGCGGACCTGGTGCTGTTCGACGCGCGGACGGTGGCGGCGGGCTCGACGTTCGAGGAACCGAGGAGGCTCCCCACCGGCATTCCGTACGTCCTCGTCGACGGCCGTTTCGTGATCGAGGACGGGCGCAGGACGGACGTACTGGCGGGGCGGGCGGTCCGCAGGACACCAAAGTGATCCCTCGGTGACCTGAGGACCACCCGCCGCACGATGGGTGGCTACGGCTTGGGCAGCACGCACCCGCTCGCGCTCAGGTCGAGCTTGTTGTCGACGCCGAAGCAGGCGGGGATCTGGTAGGTCTCCTGGGCGTAGTTGATGCCCTGGCGAACGGTGACGTTGCCGCTCTCGTCGACCTCGCACGGGTTGTTGACCGTGCAGCGCTGGCCGTCCTCGTTGCCGGTGTTGTTGACGGCGACGACCTTGTTGGTGGCCTGGTCGATGACGGGGGAGCCGGAGGTGCCGCCGATGGTGTTACAGGCGGACGTGTAGCGGACCGAGTCCTTGAAGGTCCAGTCGCCTTCCTTGAGGCGGTAGGCGAACCCGTCGATGTTGCAGCTGTACAGCCGCTTCCAGTAGCCGGAGGCGACCGTGATGGCCGTGCCGGCGACCGGGTGGGTGTCGGCCACGGTCAGCGCGTTGATCCCGTACGAGCTCTTGATCTGCCCGTACGTGGTGGTGAGCTGATAGATCGACACATCCGTGTCGGTCATCGTGCCGTAGGCGATCTTGCTGGCGCGCAGCGTGGCGATCCGGCTGCCGTTGGCGTTGAGCAGACCGAACGTCCGGCTGGAGGCCCGGTCGACGACGACCTCACCGGGTCCCGGCATGCCGGTCTCCAGACAGTGGCCGTTGGACATCACCAGCGCCGGGTCGTTGTCCTCCGAGGCCGGGAAACGGACGACCGAGCCGGAGCAGTTGCTGAGCGAGACGGTACCCGCGAAGTTGACGGCCCTGGCCTTGGGGTTCAGGACCTGGTCGAGGCTCGCCGTGGTGGAGGTGACGGCGTCCCGGACCACCGAGGTGACCGATTGGGTGTCGGCACCCTTGCCGAAGGACTGGGCCGTCTCCACGGGAGCCGCGGCCGCGGGTGCGGCGCCGGCCCCGGCTATCGCCAGGGCGAGGAGGGCGGCGCCGAGAGGTTTTCTCATGTGGGGGTCCCCTCATACGAGGAAGGTGACCGGAAAATCTCCGGCCACCCGCACTTTTGTCATGCGCATTGTCACGCAAGAGGGGGGTGCGGACAAGGAGTTGGTTACCCGTGAGTCCGGGCCGTAGGGGTTTCTCTATCACGGCGGATGAGGCACTCCGGCCGGGCGGCGCAGGACGTTCACGAGAGGGCGATGAGATCGCCACAGTCGACGTGCGCGCTACTGACCGCCCGGCCTTCAACCGGGCTTCTTGGTGCTGCCCTGTCCTCGTCCGGGCTTGCTGTCCGAGTTGCCCGGCGCGGTCGCGGTGGTGGTGGGCGTGGAGGGCGCCTCAGCGGTGGAGGTCGGGTCGCCCGAGGGCTCGACGGTCTTGCCGTCGGAGCCGGCGCCGTCCGACGCGGTCGGGCTCGCCGAGCCGCCCGGGGAAGGGCTTCGCGAGGAGCCGGCGTCGTCGGACCCGCGGGCGCCTGCCGACGTACCCACGGAGGGCTCTTCGGGCATCACCGCGTCTCCGGACGTCGTACCCGTCCGGTCCCCGGTCTGCGTGCCCCCCTCCGAAGAGGACCCGGACAGCGAGAACCCGGCTATCAGCGCCGCCAACGACACCGCCCCCACCGCACCCGCGGCCATCGCGAAGCGCGGCGAACGCCAGAGGGCGGGCTTGCGCCGGGCTCGGCGGTGGCCGCGCCGCTCGCCGGGGTCCTCGGTGTAGTCGTAGCCGTCCTCGTAGACGTAGTCGTAGCCGCCGGCACGGTCGACGCCGTCGACCCCGCCGTCCACAGGGATCGCGTCCGCCCCGTCGACCACCGGAGGCAGCTCGGTCGTCTCGTCGTAGGCGTTCTGCCAGCCGTGGGCGACGGCGGGGTCGATGTACGCCTCGTACACCGGAGACGGCTCGGCATGCGGGTGATACACGTTCGGGGGAGCCTCCTCCCGGCGCGCACCCGGGGCGGCGGGAGCGGCTGCGGAGTGATGCACGCCGTTCGCTCCGTACATCCCGTTTTCGTGCTCAGACGGCCTGGACATGACCGCGCATTGTAGAGACGGGAGAGGCCCATGGGACAGTTACCGACGATAACGGTCCAAACCCTCACGTCTCACGTGTCGGAAAACACGGCCCAAGGGGCGTTACCGGGCCGTAAGCTCCTGGACATGCAGGTGATCCAGTCGACCAAGCTCGCCAACGTCTGTTACGAGATCCGGGGCCCGGTGCTCGAGGAGGCGATGCGACTCGAGTCGGCGGGGCATCGGATCCTCAAGCTGAACACCGGCAACCCGGCGGCGTTCGGCTTCGAGTGTCCGCCCGAGATCCTGGAGGACATCCTCCGCAACGTGTCGTCGGCCCATGGCTACGGCGACGCGAAGGGCCTGCTGGCCGCACGCCGGGCCGTCGTCATGCACAACCAGACCCTCGGCATCGAGACCGACGTCGAGCACGTCTTCATCGGCAACGGCGTCTCCGAACTGATCGTCATGGCGATGCAGGGACTCCTCGACGACGGGGACGAGGTACTGGTCCCGGCGCCCGACTATCCGCTGTGGACCGCCGCCGTGTCGCTGTCCGGCGGCACCGCCGTGCACTACCGGTGCGACGAGCAGTCCGACTGGATGCCCGACCTCGCCGACATCGAGCGCAAGGTCACCGACCGCACCAAGGCCATCGTCATCATCAACCCCAACAACCCGACGGGGGCCGTGTACGACAAGGCCATGCTCCGGGGGCTGACGGACATCGCCCGGCGGCACAACCTCCTCGTCTGCTCCGACGAGATCTACGACAAGATCCTCTACGACGACGCCACCCACACCCCGACCGCGGCCGTCGCCCCCGACCTGCTCACCCTCACCTTCAACGGCATGTCGAAGGCGTACCGCGTCGCCGGGTACCGGGTGGGCTGGATGTCGATCTCGGGCCCCCGCGCCCACGCCGACTCCTACATCGAGGGCCTCACCATCCTCGCGAACATGCGGCTGTGCGCGAACATGCCCGGTCAGCACGGGGTCGTGGCCGCGCTGAGCGGGCGGCAGACCATCAATGACCTGGTGCTGCCCGGCGGGCGGCTGAAGGAGCAGATGGATGTCGCGTACGAGCTGCTGACCCAGATCCCCGGCGTGACCTGCGTGCGGCCGAAGGGGGCGCTGTATCTCTTCCCGCGCCTCGACCCCAAGGTGTTCAAGATCAAGGACGACCGGCAGATGGTCCTGGACCTGCTGCGGCGCGAGAAGATCATGGTCGTGCAGGGCAGCGGGTTCAACTGGCCCGAGTCGGATCACTTCCGGGTGGTGACCCTGCCGACGGTCACGGATCTGCGGGACGCGGTGGGACGGATCGCGCGGTTCCTCGACGGATACGGCCAGCCGTGACACAGCGTGTACAGGCCGTCCGCTTTTGCGAACCGCTCAACTTTAGACAGAATCTAAGCTAGGATGGTTTCCTGTCAGCGCACAGGAGGCCATCCCCATGTACGAACCGATCCGAACCAAGTCGGTCCACAGCACGATGGCCGGCAACACCACCGACTTCCCCCACCGCTCCCGCGAGGAGGAGTTGGACATCCAGCTCGCCGGCCACCTCGCCGCGCTGCTCGCCGTCACGGACGAGCTGCGCGCGACGGCGCCCTCGGAGGACCTGGACATCGCGGCCGACCGGCTCGCGGACCAGGTGGCCCGGCTGCGGGAGGGACACAGGCCCGCCCGCGCGGCGGCCTCCGGCCCTCAGGCGAAGCTCGCGGCACTGCATCGGCGTGCGCACGCCCTCGCTGGGCGGGCGCTGGTCGTCGCCGCCTCCCGGGCGGACACCGCCGCGGCGATTCTGGCCGCCGAGCGGATGGACGCGCACTCCGCCGCGCAGGCCGAGCCGCAGGAACTCACCGGCGTCGGCTGACCCCCCTGAACGGCCCCGGTCCGCGTGCACCCGCAGCGACGCGCGGACCGGGTTGCCTCAGTCCGCGCCCCTGAAACACAGGGCGTGTTGTACCGGGACCGGTGCGACACCTCCCGTTCACCGCCATTGACAGGGAACGTTGGATTCCGGGAGCACTCTCCCCGGCGTGAGACGAATCGCAGGAATCATCCTCGCGGTGTTGCTGATCGGTGGCGTGGTGGTCGCCGTCGTCGCGGGCCGCAGTAGTGAGGACGGCACGGCAACGAAGACCGTGCAGGCGGTGATCGGGTCGGAGAAGGCCGAGTTCTTCGCCGATCCCGACGTGGTGAAGGCCCTCGCCGCCAAGGGCTACACCGTGAAGGCCGAGACCTCCGGGTCCTGGGCCATGGAGGGGCTGGACCTCAAGGGGTACGACCTCGCGCTCCCGTCGAGCCAGGCGCCGGCCGTCGCGCTGGCGGCGAAGTACAAGGTGACGGGGACACTCCCCCGCCCCTTCTACTCGCCCCTCGTGGTCGTGGCGCACAAGAACGCCGCCGCGGTGCTCGCGGCGAACGGCCTCGCCACGCTGGACGAGCCCCACCGCGGCACCCTGAAGATGACCGCGTATCTGGACGCCGCCCGCGACGACCGCACCTGGCAGCAGCTCAAGGGCGCCCAGAAGTACGGCGAGTTGACGGGCACGCTCTACCTGTCCAGCACCGACCCCGAGACCTCCAACTCCGGCGCCCTCTATCTGGCCGCCGCCTCCTACGTCGAGAACGGCGGCAAGGTCGTCGCCGACGACGCCGGGATCGACCGGGCCGCCCCGCTGCTGCACAAGCTGATCAGCGTGCAGGGCGCCCAGCAGTCCGGCAGCGACGCGCTCTTCCGGGACTTCGTCAGCGGTGCCGGCAACCCGCTCGTCGTGGTCTACGAGTCCCAGGTCGCCTCGCTGCTGGCTCAGGGGCAGCAGCCCGACGACCTGGTCGTCCTCTACCCGGACACCACGGTCAACAGCGACCACACCGTCGTCCCGCTGACCGAGAACGGCAAGGCCGTCGCCGAACTGCTCTCCTCGGACCCGAAGTTGCGCGAGCTGGAGGCCCGGCACGGGTTCCGTCCGCAGGGCGAGGCCAGTGAGTTCGCCTCGGACACCACCTACCTCAAGCAGGAACTGACCGGCGTCCACCAGGCGGCCGTGCCCACCTCCGAGGTGCTGCACGAGCTGGCGCGACGGGCGCGCGGATAAGGGGGGCACAGCACATGAGCAGCAACGACGACACCTTCGTCCTCACCCCGCCCGAGCCCGTGGCCGCCGTGCCGCGCGAGAAGGCCGGCGGACTCGTCCCGGTCGACGACGGCGTCCGTACCGACATGGCGAACAAGGCCGGCGCCTACGTCGAGGGGCTCGCGGCGCTCGACGCCCGCTCCCCCGAGTTCGCCGGCAAGGTCGGCGAGATCACCGCCCTGGGCGCCGGCGAGATGCGTACCGCCGCCGCCCAGTCCAACCGCATGCTGGAGCGGACCATCCGCAGCCTGCCCGACCAGGGCGGGGACGCCCAGTCGCAGGTCGCGGGCTCGCTCGTCGAGCTGCGGAGGGTGGTCGAGGACTTGGACCCGCGGGACCTGCCCGCCTCCAAGGGGCGCAAGTTCCTCTCCAGGCTGCCCGGCGGCAACAAGCTGCGCGACCACGTCGCCAAGTACGCCTCCGCGCAGGGGACCCTGAACAAGATCGTCGGGTCGCTGCGGGGCGGACAGGACGAGCTGCGGCGGGACAACGCCGCCCTGCAGACCGAGCGGGTACGGCTCTGGGAGACCATGGGCAAGCTCCAGGAGTACGTCGTGCTGACGGAAGCCCTGGACACGGCCGTGGAGCAGCACATCGGCCAGGTCGCGGATCCCCAGCAGGCCGACGGTCTGCGGGCCGACATCCTCTTCCCGGTCCGGCAGAAGCACCAGGACCTGCTGACCCAGCTCGCGGTGTGCGCGCAGGGCTACCTCGCCATGGACGTCGTACGGCGTAACAACGAGGAACTCATCAAGGGCGTCGACCGGGCCGCGACCACGACCGTCTCGGCGCTGCGCATCTCCGTGATGCTGGCCTCCGCGCTCGACAACCAGAAGAAGGTCATCGAGCAGGTCAACGCCCTGCGCGGGACCACCGAGGACCTCATTCGCGGCAACGCCGAGATGCTCGCCACGCAGAGCGGCGAGATCCAGCGCATCGCCGCCGACCCGGCGGTGGGAGCGGAGACCCTCCGCGGCGCCTTCCAGCAGATCTACCGCACGCTCGACGCCATCGACAGCTACAAGGTCCAGGCGACCGAGGCGATGGCGGCCACGGTGGAGAACCTGACGGCCGAACTGCAGCACGCGAGCGGCTACTTGGAGCGCAGCCGCACACAGGGCGCGTTGGAGGGCGGTCTCGGATGAGAGCACGGCTTCTCGCCGCCGCGCTCGCCGCGGTGGCCCTGCTGACCTCCTGTACGTCGCAGAAGGCGGGCGACAAGCCTCAGGACGGCCCACAGCCCGGCACTCTCCGGGTCCTCGCCTCCAGCGAGCTCAGCGACATGGCCCCGGTCCTCGACCGGATCGCCGAGGACACCGGCATCGAGGTGCGGCCCACCTACATGGGCACCCTCGACGCCGTGGAGCTGCTGGCGAAGGGGAAGGCGGACGGGCAGTACGACGCGCTGTGGCTGTCCTCCAACGACTATCTGCGGCTGCGGCCCGAGGTGGCGAGGAAGGTCGTCTCGGAGACTCCCGTCATGTCGAGCCCCGTCGCCGTCGGGGTCAGGACGACGGCCCTCGGCTCGCTGGGCTGGAAGCCGGGCGACGTCACCTGGTCGCAGATCGAGCAGGCCGTCCAGGACGGAAAGCTGACCTACGGCATGACCGACCCGGCCCGCTCCAACTCCGGCTTCGCCACCCTCGTCTCGGTCGCCTCGGCCCTCTCCGGCGCCCAGTCCGCGCTCACCGACGCGGACGTCACGAAGGCCACGGCCCGGCTGAAGGAGTTCTTCACGGGGCAGAAGCTGACGTCGGGTTCGTCGGGCTGGCTGGCGACGGCGTACCGGCGGCGCGGGAACGTGGACGCGCTGCTCAACTACGAGTCCGTCCTCAAGGGCATCCCGGGCCTGACGGTGATCCGCCCGAAGGACGGCGTCGTCACCGCCGACTACCCGCTGTCCTCCCTCGCGTCGACGAGCGCCGCGACCCGCGACGACGTCCGCCGCCTCACCGAGGCGCTGCGCACCGAGGACGTCCAGCGGATGATCACCGAGCGCACCCATCGCCGCCCGGTCGTCCCCTCCGTCGATCCGGCGCCCGGCCTCGACACCGGCCGGCGGCGCGAACTGCCCTTCCCGGGCAGCCGTTCCGTCGCCGACGGACTGCTCGACGCGTACGAGAACGAGCTGCGCCGCCCGTCCAGGACGGTCTACGTCCTCGACACCTCGGGCTCGATGAAGGGCGACCGCCTGGCGCAGCTGAAGAAGGCGCTCACCGACCTCACCGGTGACTTCCGCGAGCGCGAGGAGGTCACACTGATGCCGTTCGGGTCGGCTGTGAAGAGCGTGGCCACGCATGTCGTGGATCCGGCCGACCCGAAGGCCGGGCTCGCAGGCATCCGCGAGGACACCGACGCGCTCACCGCCGAGGGCGACACCGCCATCTACACCTCACTGGAGGCGGCGTACGAGCATCTGGGCGCCGACCGGGACACGTTCACGTCGATCGTGCTGATGACGGACGGCGAGAACACCGCGGGCGCCGATTCGGCCGACTTCCACGCCTGGTACCTCGGCCTGGACCGCGAGCGGCGGGCGACGCCCGTCTTCCCCATCCTCTTCGGCGACTCCAGCAAGTCCGAGCTGGAGTCCATCGCCGAGCTGACCGGCGGCCGCCTCTTCGACGCCCAGGAGGGCTCTTTGGACGGCGCCTTCGAGGAGATCCGTGGCTACCAGTAGAACGGCTCCGGGCAGGGCGCTGGCATACCTGGAGTCCCGCAAGAACATCGCCGGGAGCGCGTGCGGGCTGGCCGGAGTCGTGCTGACCTTCACCGGGGTGGCGGGTCCGTACTGGCCCGTCGTGGTCGCCGGACTGTACGGCGCGGGCGCGCTGATCGCCCCGCCGGAGCGGCCCGCGCTGCCCGACTTCCCGGACCCCTCGGCCCAACTGGACGAGGTGCGGGGCGACTTCGAGAAGCTGCGCGGCTATCTGACGGACATCGAGCTGTCGGTCACGGCCGCCGCCCGGCTGCGTGAACTGACCGAGCTGCTGGCCGCGTTGCTCGAAAAGGGCTGGGTGGCCGAGCTGCTGGCGCACGATCCGGAGGGCGTGCACGTGCTCTCCCGGATCGTGCGGCGCGATCTGCCCGAGGCCGTCGACAGTTTCGTACGGACGCGGTGGTGGACGCGGATGTCGCCCGGCACCGACTCCCCGGAACTGCATCTGGAGCGGCAGCTCGGCCTGTTGAAGAAGGACGCCGAGCAGCTGGCGGCGGGCCTGCGCGAGGCGGAGGCCCGCCGCCAGGAGTCGCACACCCGGTATCTGGAGGACCGGGACGGGACCGCGGGCGGATCTACCGTCTGACGTACACCGTCGCCGAGGCGGACGACGCGCTGTGCAGGTCGTCGCCCGGCCAGCTGACCGTGTAGTCCGCGTCGCCCCGGGTGCGCGGCAGGTCGTTGATCGTGAAGGTGCCGTCGGCGGCGACCGTCACCGACGACAGCGTGCCGGTGCCGAGCCGGTCGGTCCGGGTGACCTTGAGGACCGCCCGGTCCGGCAGGGCCTTGCCCTGCGCGGTGAACGTACCGGTGATCTCGACACCCGTGCTCAGCGAGCCCTCCTCGGGCGCGGTGAGCGCGATCGAGGTGGGCGCCTTGCCGACGGACACCATGGTGGTGATGTCCTCGGCGGGGCGGTGGGTCAGGTCGCCGAGGTAGGAGACCTTGTAGGTGGCGTCGCCGACGAGGTCGGGCTCGTCGAGGACGGAGAACGTGCCGTCTTCCTTGACCGTGAAGGTGCCCAGCTCGTGGGTGCCGTTCGCATCCGTGCGGGTCGCCCTGACCTTCAGGGGCTCGGTGGGCGCCGGGCCGTCCTGCTCCAGCTTGCCGCGCACGGCGAGCGGCTCACCGGCCACGGCCTGGGCGGGGCTGTGGGTCAGACCGCGGGTGAAGCGGGCGTCGTACTGGACGGCCGGGGGCTGGATGATGTGCAGCCAGTACTGGTTGCCGGCCGCGTTGGTGGTGACCGCGAACAGCCGGGAGCCGTCCGCCGCCCACTCCAGGCCGCGCGGCGCGACCCGGTCGCCGTCGAGGCTGCCCTCGAAGGCGAACTCCAGCGGGGCGGTGGCGTCGGCCGGGTCGGCGGGCTGCACCAGCAGGTCCGGCGTCGAGCCGGTGGCCGCGGCGCCGCGCGCGATGTACTTGCCGTCGCCGCCGAAGGCGACCGCGCTCGCGGAGGCACCGGCGGGCAGGGCCTGGTAGCCGTCGGCCGCGTCGGACAGGTCGCTCGTGTTCAGCAGCCGGGTGCCCGCGCTCGCGTCGGCCACGGCGACCTTGCTGCCGTCGGCGGAGAACGCCATGTCCTTCAGGTTCAGGGCGCCCTTGCCGTCGGCGTCGGCGAAACGGCGGGCGGCGTTGCGGACCAGGGAGCCGCCGCCGGCGTCGTACACCGTCAGGAACGGGTCGGTGGCCGAGGAGTTGAGCGGCTGGCCCATCAGCATCCGGTCACCGGGACCGGCCTCCAGCTGGAGCTTGCCGTAGTCCTGCCAGTTGGTGCGCGCCACGGTGTTGCCGGCCGGGGCGTAGGAGTCCAGGTAGGTCAGCGTGGTGTCGCACTGCGCGGTGTAGTACGAGTACGGCGTCGTGTAGTACACCTGCCCGCCCGAGTAGGCGAGGCTGCGGCCGCAGGTGTCGGTGGAGACGTACAGGCCGTTGGAGGTGTAGGTGCTGGTGTCGTAGCGCCAGATCACCTCGCGTCCGCCGACGTAGAGCGTGGAGCCGTCGGCGTTCAGGGCCAGGCCGGAGATGTGCTGCGTGGTGCTGATCGTGGTGATCCGCTCGCCCTGGAAGTTGTAGACGGCGATCAGACCCGGGTTCTGGTAGCTGCCCATGTTGCTGTCGGCGACGTAGACCCGTTGGTGCGCGGAGTCCACCGCCAGCGCCGAGTACGAGCTGATCGGCAGCTTGGCCACGGCCTCGGAGGCCGCCGCGTGGGCCGCGGGCGCGGCGGCGACGGTCAGGCCGGCCCCGGCGAGTGCGGCGGCGAGCAGCGTGGCCGCGAGACGTCTGGGACGGTGTGCTGTATTCAACTGTGCCCCCCACAGGCTGAATTGAGCGCCCACTGGGATCAGTGACGCTCCTGTGGAGACCATGTAACAGCGGTGAAGACGCCGCGATCAAGGCGGCGCGACCGTACGGGCGAGCGAATACAGGTGAGCGAATACAGGCGAGGGCCTGCCGCGGCCTTCCCATCGGGGCGGACGGGATGACCACGACAGGCCCACAGCCCCGTACGCCGTTGTACGGAACCTCGCCGGTCCGGGGTGCTGTCACCGCGGCCGACCGTGACGATGTTGCTGGTCAGGGCACGATCGGAGCCGGCCGCGGCGTCTTGGGGGGCTGTTCTCAGCCCAGGCGCTGCACCAGAGCGTGGTACTCGTCCCACAGCTCCTTGGGCGTGTGGTCGCCGAAGGTGTTGAGGTGGTCGGGGACGAGCGCGGCCTCCTCGCGCCAGACCTCCTTGTCGACGGTGAGCAGGAAGTCGAGGTCGGAGTCGGCCAGTTCGAGGCCGTTGGTGTCCAGCGCGCCCTTGGCCGGCAGGATGCCGATCGGCGTCTTGACGCCCTCGGCCTTGCCCTCGAGGCGCTCGACGATCCACTTCAGGACGCGGCTGTTCTCACCGAAGCCGGGCCAGACGAACTTGCCCTCGTCGTTCTTGCGGAACCAGTTGACGTAGTAGATCTTCGGAAGCTTCGCCTGGTCCTTGCCCTTGGCGACGTCGACCCAGTGGCCCATGTAGTCGCCCATGTTGTAGCCGCAGAACGGCAGCATCGCGAACGGGTCGCGGCGCAGCTCGCCGACCTTGCCCTCGGCGGCGGCGGTCTTCTCGCTGGCCACGTTGGCCCCGAGGAACACGCCGTGGTTCCAGTCGAAGGACTCCGTCACGAGCGGTACGGCGGTGGCGCGGCGGCCGCCGAAGAGGATCGCCGAGATCGGCACGCCCTTGGGGTCCTCCCACTCGGGCGCGATGATCGGGCACTGCGAGGCGGGCACGGTGAAGCGGGCGTTGGGGTGGGCGGCCGGGGTCTCGCTGCCCGGCGTCCAGTCGTTGCCCTTCCAGTCGGTCAGGTGGGCCGGAGTCTCCTCCGTCATGCCCTCCCACCAGATGTCGTTGTCGTCGGTGAGGGCGACGTTGGTGAAGACCGAGTTGCCCCACAGCGTCTTCATCGCGTTGGCGTTGGTGTGCTCACCGGTGCCGGGCGCGACGCCGAAGAAGCCGGCCTCGGGGTTGATGGCGTAGAGCCGGCCGTCCTCGCCGAAGCGCATCCAGGCGATGTCGTCGCCGATCGTCTCGACCGTCCAGCCGGAGATGGTGGGCTCCAGCATGGCGAGGTTGGTCTTGCCGCAGGCGCTCGGGAAGGCGGCGGCGACGTACTTCGACTCGCCCTGCGGCGGGGTCAGTTTGAGGATCAGCATGTGCTCGGCGAGCCAGCCCTCGTCACGGGCCATGACGGAGGCGATGCGCAGGGCGTAGCACTTCTTGCCGAGCAGGGCGTTCCCGCCGTAGCCGGAGCCGTAGGACCAGATCTCGCGGCTCTCCGGGAAGTGGGAGATGTACTTGGTCCGGTTGCAGGGCCAGGGGACGTCCTCCTGGCCCTCCTCCAGCGGGGCGCCGACGGAGTGCACGGCCTTCACGAAGAAGCCGTCGTCGCCGAGCTCGTCCAGGACGGCCTGGCCCATGCGGGTCATGGTGCGCATCGAGACGGCGACATAGGCGGAGTCGGTGATCTCCACGCCGATCGCGGAGAGCTTCGAGCCGAGCGGGCCCATGCAGAACGGGACGACGTACATGGTCCGGCCGCGCATCGAGCCGCGGAAGACGCCCTTCTCACCGGCGAAGACCTCACGCATCTCGGCGGGGTCCATCCAGTGGTTCGTCGGGCCCGCGTCCTCCTCCTTCTCGGAGCAGATGAAGGTCCGGTCCTCGACGCGCGCGACGTCGGTCGGGTCGGAGGCCGCGTAGTACGAGTTGGGGCGCTTGATCGGGTCCAGCTTCTTGAAGGTGCCCTTCGCGACCAGCTCCTCGCTCAGCCGGTCGTACTCGGCCTCGGATCCGTCACACCAGACCACGCTGTCCGGCTGCGTCAGTTCAGCGATCTCGTTGACCCACGAGATCAGCTCCTGGTGGTTGGTGGGGACGACGGGGGGAGCCGCGATGTCGCGCGCCACGGTTGCTCCTAAGTGAGGGATTTTGTCCTGAATATGCCCTTGTGTGCCCCGTGGGGGCCACGACCCGGATGCTTCGCGGGCGGGATCCGCTTTCGATCTCCGCGCTCATCCGGTGCCGACCGCACTCATTTGATCATCCGACGCGTCCGCCCATATGTCCAGAGGGCGTCACAGGTGAGCGGCGTGAGCATCGCCACTCATCGAGATGTTTTCGATGCGTCACCATGACTTCACCCCTGGTGCGCCCCTGCCGGGTACCCGTGAGACGATGGCCACTTACCGGCGCTCATCCGTCCGCTCTGACGCGTAACTTACGGTTCCGTAGGTACGATGCCCCGCATGACTGCGCCCGTCCCCGACGCGCCAACGGATCCGCCGGCCGCCGACCGCGGTTCCGAGGCGCCCTCCTTGCCACACCAGCTCGCGCACCACGCCCAGCAGCTCACGGAGGAGATCAAGCCCAGACTCCGGGGCTGGCTGCATCTCGGCATGTTCCCGGCGGTACTCATCGCCGGCCTGGCGCTCACGGCCTTCGCGGACTCCCCCCGGGGCAGACTCGCCTGCGGGATCTACGCCCTCACCGCCTGTCTGCTGTTCGGCGTGAGCGCGCTGTACCACCGGGGCAACTGGAGCCCGCGCATGGACGGCATCCTGCGCCGGCTGGATCACGCCAACATCTTCCTGATCATCGCGGGCACGTACACACCGCTGACGATGCTGCTCCTGCCGGGAGCCAAGGGCCAGTGGCTGCTGTGGGGCATCTGGGCGGCCGCGCTGGCCGGCATCGTCTTCCGGGCCTTCTGGGTGGGCGCCCCGCGCTGGCTGTACACGCCCTGCTACATCGCGATGGGCTGGGCGGCCGTCTTCTTCCTGCCCGACTTCATGCGCTCCGGCGGCATCGCGGTGCTGGTCCTGGTGATCGTCGGCGGCGTCCTCTACAGCGCCGGCGGCGTGATCTACGGCATCAAGCGCCCGAACCCGTCACCGCGCTGGTTCGGCTTCCACGAGGTGTTCCACTCCTTCACGCTGGCGGCGTTCGTCGTCCACTACGTGGGGATCTCACTGGTGGCGTACCAGCACGCGTAGCCCACCACACAACCCGTCGAGGGCCACGGCTTCCGAGCCGTGGCCCTTTTTCGCGCTCCAGAACGCTCCAGAACATGACAGCCCCATTGACAGTCACAGCTTTTTGAGAGTTACTCTCATTTCATGGTTACTGTCACTACAGATGCACGTCGCTGGTGGGCGCTCGGCGCCCTCGTCGCGAGCATGCTCACACTCGGCTTCGACATGACGATCCTCAACGTGGCGCTGCCGACGATGGCCGCCGATCTCGGCGCCACCACAGGCCAGCAGCAGTGGATGGCGGACGCGTACGTCGTCGTCTTCGCCGCGCTGATGCTGCCCGCGGGCCTGCTCGGCGACCGGTTCGGACGGCGGCTGATGCTGATCGCGGGGCTCGGGATCTTCCTCGTCGGCTCGCTGGTCGGCGCGCTGGCCGGCGACGTGAACGCGGTGATCGCCGCGCGTGCGGTGATGGGCGTCGGAGCCGCGCTGGTCACCCCACTCGCGCTCTCCGTGCTGCCCTCGCTCTTCGGCCCCGACGAGCGCACCAAGGCCGTCGGCGTCATCTCCGCCGCCTCCGCGCTCGGCCTGCCGCTCGGCCCCATCATCGGCGGCTGGCTGCTGAACCACTTCTGGTGGGGATCGGTCTTCCTGGTCAACGTCCCGATGGCCGCGATCGGCATCGCCGCCTGCGTCCTCCTGCTCCCGGAGACCAAGGATCCCGCCTCTCCCAAGGTCGACACCCTCTCCACCGCGCTCACCGCGACCGGCCTCGGCGCACTGATCTACGCGATCATCGAGGCACCCACGCGCGGCTGGGGCGACCCGCTGGTACTGGCCATGCTCGGCGCCTCGGTCGTCCTGATCGCCGCGCTGGTGCTGCGCGAACGGCGGGATCGAGCGCCCCATGCTCGACATGACCCTGCTCGCCCACCGCGGCTTCCTCTTCAACACGATCGCCGCGACCCTGGTGATGTTCGTCCTGTCCGGCCTGCTGTTCGTCCTGCCGCCGTACCTCCAGGCGGTCCTCGGCCACGACGCCCTCGGCACCGGCATCCGGCTGCTGCCGATGATGGGCGGTCTCCTGGTCGCCTCACGGACGGCCCCGCCGGTCGTCGCCCGGTTCGGTGCGCGGGCCACGGTGAGCGCGGGCCTGGTGGTGCTGGCCTTCGCCGCGATCCTCGGCAGCCGTACGACGGTCGACTCGGGCTACGGCTTCACCGCGCTGTGGCTCTCGATCACCGGACTCGGCTTCGGCTTCTCGCTCATCCCCGCGATGAACAGCGCCCTGGGCACCCTCCCCCGCGACCGCGCCGGCAGCGGCTCCGGGCTGCTGATGACCCTGCGTCAGGTCGGCGGCGCGATCGGCATCGCCCTGCTCGGCAGCCTGCTCGCGAGCACGTTCCGGGACCGGCTCGACGTCACCGGGCTGTCCGCGCGGGCCGCCGACACCGCCGGGGAGTCCGTGGTCGCGGCGCACATGGTCGCCCAGCGGGCGGGCTCGACGGAACTGATGGCCTCCGCGAACAGCGCGTACGTCCACGGCATGGCCGTCGTCCTGCTGGTGTGCGGCATCGCGGCCCTCGTCTCCGCGCTGCTGGCGGCGGCGTTCCTGCCCGGCACTCCCGCCGCGGAGGTCCCCCACACCCCGGACATGGCTGCCGAGCGGGCCGATGCCCGACAATGAGCCTCATGACACCCGCACGTCCCCTCCCCCTCCCCGACCGCCCTCAGCTGGGACTTCGTGAGCGGAAGAAGATCAAGACCCGGATGGCGATCCGCACCGCGACGTATGCCCTGATCAAGGAGCAGGGCTACGACGCCACCACGGTCGAGCAGATCGCCGAGCGCGCCGAGGTGTCGCCGTCCACCGTCTTCCGGTACTTCCCGACCAAGGAGGACATCGTCCTCACGGACGAGTACGACCCGATCCTGCTGGAGGAACTGCGCAAGCGGCCGGCGGACGAGCCGTGGATGGAGTCCCTGCGGTACGTCATGAAGCTGGCCATCGGCGCCGGACTGGAGGAGGAGTCCGAGGTCGTCCGGCTGCGCTCGCACCTGCTCGTCCAGGTCCCCGCGGTGCGCTCCCGGATGCTGGAGAGCATGTCGGTCACCGGCCGGATGCTCAGCGAGGCCATCGCCGAGCGCACCGGCATGGCACGGGACAGCTTCGAGGTGCGGGTCTTCACGATGTCCCTCATCGGCGGCCTCGCGGAGATCACCCTGTACTGGGCCGAGAACGACTTCCAGGACGACCTCCACGAGCTCCTCGACCGTGCCCTGGAGGTCATCGAGCACGGACTTCCCGCGAAAAACACCTGAGGCGCGCGCCCTGGGCCGTGGCATCCTGGCCGGGTGAACGGTCCCGAGATCCACGTGCGGTTCGCGCCCGAGCTACGTGTGTTCCTGCCCAACGGACGACGCGAGGCCGGTGCCGCCCGGGTCACCACCGACGGCGTCTCGACCCTCGGCCATGTCGTCGAGTCCCTCGGCACCCCGCTGACCGAGGTCGGCACCCTGGTCGTGGACGGCCGGGAGAGGCCGGTGTCGTACGTCCCGACGGCGGGCGAGTCCGTGACCGTACGGCCCGTCGAGCGCCCCCAGCGGGTGCCCGGCGCTCCCCTGCGCTTCCTGCTCGACGTCCACCTCGGCACCCTGGCCCGGCGGATGCGGCTGCTCGGCGTGGACACGGACTACGAGTCGACGGACATCGGCGACCCGGCGCTCGCCGCCCGCTCGGCCGCCGAGCAGCGGGTCATGCTGAGCCGTGACCGAGGTCTGCTGCGCCGCCGCGAGCTGTGGGCCGGCGCCTATGTCTACAGCACCCGCCCCGACGACCAACTCCGCGACATCCTCGACCGGTTCCGCCCCGAGCTGCGCCCCTGGACCCGCTGCACCGCCTGCAACGGCCTGCTCAAGGAGGCCACCAAGGAGGAGGTCGCGGACCAGTTGGAGGGCGGGACGCAGCGGTCGTACGACGTGTTCGCGCAGTGCACCCAGTGCGGGCGGGCGTACTGGAAGGGCGCGCACCACGAACAGCTGGTGGCCATCGTGGAGCGCGCCCTCGCCGACTACGCGAGCTGAGACTAACGCCTGCTCACATCACCCTTCCCGCACGCGATTCCGTCCCGGTTCGGGTCCAGCCGCAGCGGGTCGTCCTTGCCGTTGACCTTCAGCCGGCCGTAGTCGTTCTTCTTCAGCCAGTCGCAGCGGGACTTCGTCGTCGCCTTCACGGTCGGCGGGAAGTCCGTCGGGACGCAGACGTTGACGGAGCCGTAGTGGCGGTCGCAGCCGGAGACGGTCGGGCTGACCTTCTGCGAGGTGCGCTTCTTGCCGGGGCCCGTAACCTTGCCCGTGAGGTTGTCGGCGAAGTCGTGGACGTGCGCCGAGGCGTCCGTGGCGCTCAGGGCCCCCGGGCCCTGGAGGTGGACCCACTTGGCCACCGACGGCACTCCGTTCGCGTCGACCGCGAAGAGCATGTACCAGCCGGGCGGGGCCAGGTCGGGGTTGCTCGTGACGTTCAGGTCGACGTTGTTGCCGTCCACCGACAGCGGCAGGTCGACGAACCGCTGGTTGGGGTCGGAGGAGTGGGTGACGGCGGCCGGGCGGATCAGCTCGGCCTTGGCGATGGGCCGGTCGACGGTGATCCGCTGGGTGTCGCCGTATGTCCACTCCCTGTCGATGACCGAAGTGATCGTCGGGCGCTCGCCCTTGAGGAGATAGGGCGGGGTGTAGATCGACACGTCGTGGTTCCAGCTGCCGTTGCCCGGGTTGTCGCCCGTCGCCATCACCCGGCCGTCGGGCAGGAGGAAGGCCGAGGAGTGGTAGCCGCGCTCCTCCGGGTCGGCCGCCACCGGGTCGAAGGTGTTGGTCGCCGGGTCGTAGATCGACGACTCGTACACCGGGTCGGCCCGGTTGTGCAGCGCGCCGCCGGTCTCCAGGACCTTGCCGTCGGGCAGCAGGACGGCGGAGACGTACATCTTGCCCTGGTTGCCGGTCTGCGGGACCTTGCCGCCGCCGACGTCGACGGTGCCCTGCGGGAGCGGCGGGCCGGCGACGTAGGACGGGTTGGGCTGCTTGAGGTCGATGACGTCGGTGAGGCGGTTGGCGTCCGGGTTGGAGTCGATGTTGCCGCCGCCGATGGTGAGGACCTTCTGGTCCTGGGCCGGGGGCAGCAGCACGCTCGCGGACTGGTCGCGCTCGTCCTTGTTCCGCAGACCGGGGACCTGCGTGACCGTGTTGGCGCCGTAGTCGTAGATCGCCGAGCCGGTGCCCGGGATGTTGTTGCCGAAGACATGGCTGCCGGAGTAGAAGAGGCGGCCGTCCTGCATGAGGATCATCGACGGGTACAGGCCCCAGTACGACCAGGTCTGGTTGACCTTCCAGAGCTCCAGCCACTTCTGCTCGGCGTCCGACCACAGCTCGGCGGTGACCGAGCCGGACGAGTCCTCCTTCAGACCGCCGAAGGAGATCACGTCACCGTTGCCGAGGACGGTGGCCGACGGGTACCAGTGGCCGTCGTTCATGTCGTTCGTCCTGCTGTACGTCTCGGTGACCGGGTCGAAGACGTACGAGTCCTTGTAGCCCTCGTAGCCGTGTCCTCCCGGCACCGGATACGCCTTGTTGCCGCTCATCACGAGCACACGTCCGTCGTCGAGCTGGACGTGGCCGGCGCAGAACATGTCCTTGGGCGTGGGGATCTGCTTGTACGTGCCGTTCTGCGGGTCGTAGACCGCGCTGGTGAACGTGCCCGCCTCGAACATCTGCTCGCTGTTGCCGGAGCCGGCGATCAGCAGCACCTTGCCGTTGTTGAGGACGACGGAGTGCATGGAGCGGACCGGGTTCCGGGTGGGCAGCACGTCCCAGCGGCCGTTGGCGCACTGCTCCGCCGTGCCCGTGCACACCGGGTCGGGGACGGGGTCGGCGACCTGGTCCATCGTGTAGTCGTCGGAGGTGACGGAGCCGGTGCCGTAGACGGAGACGCCCCAGGCGATCCGGTCGGTGCCGGCGGGCACCTCGGGCGTGCGGACCGTGGCCTCGGTCCAACCTGCCGCCATCTGAAGCGTCTTGAGGTCGGTCCAGTACTGCCAGCCCGCCGTGGTGTCGTGCCGGAACAGGGTGATCGAGGTGTCGGGGGTGGTCGACTTGTACCAGAGCCCCAGGTCGTACTGCTTGCCCGGCGTGACGACCGGCGCGCACGCGGCGGACTCGGTGATGAGCGCCTTGCGGTCGCCGTCGACGCGGCGGGTGAGCGTGACCTTCATGGCCTTGCCGCCGGAGTGGGCGTCGGCCACCGTCTCGAAGGTGTAGTCGTTGTCGCCCCAGCCGGACTTCTTCCAGCAGTAGGGCATGTCGTCGCTGCCGGCGGTCTCGAAGCCGGGGTTCTTGATGAGGTTGGCGGCGGAGGCGGACTGGGGCGAGGTGAGGAGCAGACCGGTGGTCAGGGCGCCCACCCCGACCAGTGCGGTCCTTCTTCGGTGCTTGACCCAACTGCTTTTGTTCACACGGCTCTCCTTGCGGTGCGACTCCCGGGCCGCCGACCTGAACGACGGCTCGGCAGATAGACCAGCGCCTCGGTACCGACGAAGCGCAGGACGAAGGTGATGACCAGGGCCAGCGCGGTCGCGGGCAGCACGGCCAGCCCGAACTGCCCGACGAGCAGCGCGATCAGCGGGATGCGCAGCACCAGGTCGGCGTTGGCGAGCAGCGCGAACCGTACGGTGCGGTCGGCCCAGTGGCGGTGGATGCGCCGGTCGCGGAACAGCAGCTTCTCGATGAGCAGGAAGTTCCAGGCCACGCCGAACTGGTTGGCGACGATCTCCGCGGGCAGATAGTGCAGCCCCGCCTCGGTCATCAGCCACAGCGCGGCCAGGTTCGGCACGAAGCCGGTCAGCCCGATCAGCCCGAACACCACCATGCGGGACAGCGGGTCGGCCGTACGCAGCCCGGCGAGGTGCCGCAGGAAGCGCCGCCCCTCCGCCGCCGTGGACTTGGACTCGCCCGCGAACCGCTCCTGGAAGACGAACGGCACCTCGGTGACCGCGCGCGGGCGGCTGCGCACGGCCAGCTCCAGCAGGATCTTGTAGCCGAGCGGCTTCAGTGCCTCCGCGGCGATGTCGCTGCGGCGGATGGCGAAGAAGCCGCTCATCGGGTCGCTGATGCCGTGCAGCCGGCGCGGGAAGAGGGACTTGGTCAGCCAGGTCGCCATCCGCGACACCGCCACCCGGTAGCTGCCCGCGAGCCCGGCCCGGCTGCCGCCCTTGATGTACCGGGAGGCGACCACGAGTCCCGCGTTCGCGCGCTCGCCGGTGGCGACCAGCTCCGGGACGAGGGACGGCGGGTGCTGGCAGTCGCCGTCCATGACGACGATCCAGTCCGACCCGGCCGCCTTCATCCCCTCGACCACCGCGCCGCCGAGCCCGCCGACCGGGTCGTCGCGGTGGATGACGGTGACGGGGAACGGGCAGTCCTGCGCCGCCTCCTTGATGACCTGCGGGGTGTCGTCGGTGGAGTCGTCCACGAAGACGACCTCGCAGGGCAGCCGGGACGGCACCGACTCGGTGATCTGGTGCAGCAACTGCCGTACGTTCGCCGACTCGTTGAAGGTCGGTACGACGATGGTGACGGCGCCCGGCTCGGCCACCTCGGCGGCCTCCACGGCCGGATCGCCCAGCTGCTCGGGGGCGGTGTGTTCCTGGCTCATCGAACGCCTCCGGAGGCTGTCTGGATCTGGCGGATCTCGATACGGTCCTCGCCGGTGCCGAAGACGGCGACCGGCTTCGAGTGCTCGATGGCGGCCTTGACGTTGGGCAGGTCGACCGCGTCGCGCCGGACCGTCGGCGAGGCGACCACGTAGTCGAGGTCCTTCCAGCCGCGCGGCATCGTCTTGGTCACGGCCGGGTCGAGGTCGGCCTTGTAGAACCAGATGACGCCGCGTCCGGGCTCGTACCCGGCGTGCACCAGGTCCAGCCACAGCGCGTCGTCGACGAGGACACGGGTGTCCTCGGGCTCCTCCACCTCGTCGGCCAGCCACTTCGAGGCGGCCTGGTAGGGCGCGTTGGCGTCGGCGGTCACGGCCGTGCGGTCACCGTCGTACCAGCGCGGGACGACATAGGCGCCGGCGGCGATCGCGAGCACGGCCGCCAGGGCGTACCGTCCGCCCGTCAGATACCGGTGCTCGGCCTCGGACCGCCGGCGCCGCAGCACGGCGTGGGCGACGGAGGCGGTACCTCCGGCGAGGACGAGGGCGAGGAAGGGCAGTGCCTGGATGGCGTACATCGCGGGCAGGTAGCCGCTGGGGCGCATCGCCACCAGGGCGAGGATCGCCACCGCGAACGACGGTCCGGCGAGGGCGCGGGCGGTGACCGACCAGCGCCAGGTGCACAGCAGGAGCAGCGCGCCGGCGAGGCCGCCGATGATGAGGACGCGGTCGTAGTAGAGCCATGACTGCAGGACGCCGTAGGAGCCGGAGCCCTGGTCGAGGATGAAGCCCGAACCGGGCCGGGTCATCTGGTACTTGATGCCGTCCCACAGCGAGACATGCCCGCCGCCCGGGAACAACTCGCCCTTCAGCAGGGCGAACAGGGGATACGACAGACCGATCAGCGCGCATGCCGTGACGGCGCCGGTCAGGGCGAACTTACGGGTGTCGCGGTGGCTGTGCCGCCACATGGTGATGAGGACCGCGGGCAGGACGAAGAGCATCGTCTCCTTGGTCAGCACGGCCGTGGCGGCCGCGATCCCGGCTCCGAAGTGGTGCCAGAGGTGACGGCTCGGCGAGGCGGCGAGGGCGAACGCGAGCAGCGTCCACATCACCGCGAGGTTGTCGAGGAAGATCTCCCGCTGGAGGACGACCGACAGCGGCGACAGCCCGAACAGGACCATGCCGAGCCCGGCCGCCCAGCGCGGCAGGGACAGCCGCCGTCCCAGCACATAGACGAGGACCGCGCTGATCGCGCTGATGACGAGCATCGCGGCGCGCATGGTGCCGACGGTCATCGACTCGGGGCTGAGCGCGGCGGGTATCCAGGTGAGCAGGGCGAGCTGGATCCAGCCGAGGGGCGGGTGGTCGTACCAGTACGTGTAGTGGGCGAGACCCCGGCCCTCCTGGACGGCCCAGGCCTGGGCGAGATAGGTGCCCTCGTCGTCGCTGAGGGTGGGGTAGTCGGCGATGTTCCAGCCCTGTACGACGAGGATCGCCAACAGGAGCGCACCGCACAGGATCAGGTCGGACCGGGAGGAACGGAGCCGGCTCGGCGGGGCCGTTCGACCGGTCGAACGCGTTTCAGGGACAGGCTGTCTCTGCGTGGGGACCTTCGGAGTGGTCACCACGGGAAGGGTGGAGGTCACGCAGGGACGTCCTCTCGGAGGTCGCGGGTCACGTCGGCGTCGGTGAGATGCGCGCCGACGTGGCTGGTCAACTCCCAGTCGTTCTGGCCGCGCTGCTCACGCCATACGGCGCGGAGGGCGGCTCCGGCGAGGAGCACCTGGTAGAAGGGGCCGCCCACGACCAGCTTCACGTAGTGGACGAAGCGGACGCGAAGCCCGTACTGCTTGCCGAAGTCGTGCAGTCCGACGACCTCGAAGACGAAGGTGACGAGCGCGGTGACGGCCGGCAGGAAGGTGATGAAGGCGACGCTCACCGGCACGTCGAGGAAGAGCGCGATGGCCACGTTCAGCGGGATGATCAGGCCGGTGAAGGCCTGCAGGAACGGCGTGGTGAGCGTGTAGCGGGCGAGCAACCGCTGTCCGAAGGTGGGTAGTTGCTTCCAGTCCTTCTTCCGGTAGACCTGAAGGAAGCCCTGGTTCCAGCGGGTGCGCTGCTTGAGCAGCGACATCAGGCTGCCGGGCGTCTCCTCCTTGGTCACCATGTCGGAGTCGTAGGCGACGACGACCTTCTTGCCGACGCTGGACAGCCGTACGCCCAGGTCGCAGTCCTCGGCGAGGCAGTTGGGGTCCCAGCCGTCGGCTTCCCGCAGCACGTCGGTGCGTACGAAGACGGTGTTGCCGCCGAGCGGGATGAACCCCTTCTGCGCGTGCAGATGCAGCCGGGAGCGGAACCAGAAGAAGTACTCCAGGCAGTTGCGCAGGCTGTACCAGCTGGAGTGGAAGTTGATCAGCTGAACCCCGCCCTGGACCACGTCCGCGCCGGTGGTGCGGAAGGCATGGTCCACATGGGCGAGCAGCTCGGGGTGGACCTGGTCCTCGGCGTCGAAGACCCCGACGACATCGCCGCGGCAGTGCGGCAGCGCCGTGTTCATGGCCTTCGGCTTGTTCTTCTTCTCGTGGGTGTCGACGACGACGCGGACGCGCGGATCACGTGCCGCGGCCTTCTCGGCCACCGCCGTGGTCTCCGGGTCGTCGTGCCCGACGATCACGATGATCTCGAAGTCGGTGTGTGTGGACTCCAGCAGTCGCTGGATGGTGTGGTCCAGCACGGCTTGTTCGTGCCGGGCCGGCAACAGCAGCGAGAACGACCGGTGCTCGCCGCCGTCCGGTCTGCTGAACCGGGTGGAGGCGAGCACCTCGGGCGTACGCCACGCGTGCATTTGCCACCACAAGGTGAAAGCCGCCATCCAGAACAAGGCCAGCGAAACGACGGCTATGAAGACAGACGTCAGCAACAGATCCCCCCAGATCCCCAATGCCCCCTGTCGCGACGGTGAGTCACACCCGTCGCGTCACTGTGGAGAGATTAGGGGGGAACTGTGAAGCGCGAGGGCTCTTCCGATAAATAGCTTGTTTCGGAACGGTGCGGTGGAAAGCGCGAACTATCCGAACACACACCCAATTTGGACGTGCGAAACGACGCCCTCCGCTTCCGTTTCGCCTCGTCAGCTCCGCAGAGCCGCGCGCAGTCGCTCCGGATCGGTCGTCGGGGCGTCACAGGTGAAGTTACGGCAGACGTACGCCGCCGGTTCACCGCCGACGAGAGAACGGTCGGCGAGCAGCGGCAGTTCGTCACTGTCCGCAGTCCCCACCGCCACGACGGCACCGGGGGCGGTGCCCAGAAGTGCCGTACGGTGCAAGGCCCTTGTCGCCCTGTCGTCGGGGCCCGCTCCCACGATCGCGATCTCGCGGGGCCCGTCGAGGTTGGCCTCGGCCACCGCCAGACCCCAGCCGATGAAACGGGGGACGCGCGGGCCGAGGGCCTTGACGACACCCAGCGCCCGTTCGGCGGCGGTGCGGTGGGGTTCGGAACCGGTCTGGGCGGCGTAGCTCAGCAGGGCGCCGGCCGCCGCGCTCCAGCCGGAGGGGGCGGCGTTGTCGGTGGGGTCCTGCGGACGGCGGATGAGCCGCTCGGCGTCGGCGGCGGTGTCGTAGAGGGCACCGGACTCCTCGTCGACGAAGCGGGCGAGTACGTGGTCGAGCAGGAACCCGGCGAAGTCCAGCCAGACGCCCTCGCCGGTGACGGAGGCGAGCGCCAGGAAGCCCTCGGCGACGTCGGCGTAGTCCTCCAGCACGCCCGCGTTGGCGCCGACCCGGCCGTCCTTGCTGGTGCGGGCGAGACGGGCGTGGTCGTCGAGGTGCAGCCGGACGAGGAGGTCGGCTGCGCCGAGGGCCGCGTCCACCAGGTCGGGGCGGTCGAAGTAGGCGCCGGTCTCGGCGAGGGCGGCGACGGCCAGGCCGTTCCAGGCGGCGACGATCTTGTCGTCACGGTCGGGGGCGGGGCGTGTGGCGCGCTGCCGGAGCAGGCGCTCACGGATCGAGGTGATCTTCCCGGCGTCGGACAGCCCGTCCTGCCGCGGGAGCTGGAGCACTGAGGCGCCGTGCTCGAAGGTGCCCTCCTCGGTGACGCCGAAGTAGCGGGCGGCGAGCTCGGCGTCGTCGTCGCCGAGGACCTCGCGCAGTTGCCGCGGCGTCCACACGTAGTACGCGCCCTCGACGTGCTTGCCGGTCCCGTCGTCGCTGTCGGCGTCGAGGGCGGAGGCGAACCCGCCCTCGGTGGTGCGCAGTTCACGCACCATGAAGTCGGCGGTCTCCAGCGCGACCCGCCGGGCCGACTCTGAGCCGGTGGCGCGCCAGAGGTGGGCGTAGACGCGGCACAGCAGGGCGTTGTCGTACAGCATCTTCTCGAAGTGCGGCACGATCCAGTCCCGGTCGACGGAGTACCGCGCGAAGCCGCCGCCGAGCTGGTCATAGATGCCGCCGCGGGCCATCCGCTCGCAGGTGTCCTGCGCCATCTGCAGGGCGCCCTCGGCCCCGGTGCGGGCGTGGTGCCGCAGCAGGAACTCGATCACCATGGACGGCGGGAACTTGGGCGCGCCGCCGAATCCGCCGCGCTGCGGGTCGTACTCCCGGGTCAGCCCGAGCAGCGCCTGCGCGAGCTCCTGCTCGCCGGGCGCCTCGGACCCGCCGTAGGAGATCTCCCGCCCGGCGAGGTCCCGCACGATCTTCCCCGCGACATCGCCGACCTCGTCCCGCCGGTCGGTCCAGGCGCTGCGCACGCCCTCCAGTACCTGCCGGAAGGACGGCATGCCGGAGCGGGGGGCGGGCGGGAAGTAGGTGCCGAAGTAGAAGGGCTCGGCGTCCGGGGTGAGGAACACGGTCATGGGCCAGCCGCCCTGCCCGGTGGCCGCCTGCACCGCCTCCATGTAGACGGCGTCCACGTCGGGGCGTTCCTCGCGGTCGACCTTGATGTTGACGAAGTGGGCGTTGAGGTAGTCGGCGGTCTCATGGTCCTCGAAGGACTCGTGGGCCATGACGTGACACCAGTGGCAGCTGCTGTAACCGACACTGAGCAGGACCGGTTTGCCGCTCTTGCGGGCCTCCTCGAAGGCCTCGGCCGACCACGGCCACCAGTCGACCGGGTTGTCCGCGTGCTGGAGCAGGTAGGGGGACGTCTCGTGAGCCAGTCGGTTCGGCATGGGGTCCATCCTGCCGCAGTACCCGCGATACACCGGACAGCACATGGGGCGGTCCGCCCACGTGCCGGACACGAATATGTCGACAATCGCATACTCGGCCGCGACTCCACCTGATCGCCACACATTCCGCCATTCCAGGCACCACACCCCCACACACCACACCCCGACGACGGCCCACGAGCATCCGGCCCTCTCCCCACAACGCCCCGACCGCAGCACACTTGACCAAGAACGCCATTGCCGCCGGAGGGGGACGTCACCATGCGGGACAGCCATCGAGCCGATGCCGAGCGGCTGTTGGCTCGGGCCGTGGAGGAGGAGGTGCGGCGCTCGGGCGGCCGCATCGACGGGCCGGTGCTTCTGTCGCGGGCACGCGGCGCACTGGACCCCATGGCGCAGGCGGCGGCCGAGGAGTACGAGGCGTATACGCGCGCGCTGGACGAGGCGGACGCCGGCCGTCTGACGTTCGGGCAGCGGTTCGCGCGCGAGGGCGGCGCCACGCCGCTGTTGGTCGCCGGGGTCGCCGCGGTCGCGGCCGTCGTGTCCGACCTGGCGCTCGGCACCGGCGCGACCACCGCGATGGGCGCGGGCGTCACCGTGGGCGTCGTCGGCGCGGCGGCCACCGTCGCGAAAGTGGCCGGCACCCATCTGCCCGCCGCGCACCACCGCGCGGGCGCCGTCGGCCAGCCCGGCGGCCCGGAACAGCTGCGCCTGCAGTGGCTGACGGCGCTGGAGGTACGCGGTATCCGGCCCTTCCTCGATCAGCAGCGGGTGCTGAGCGCGTCCACCGGCCCGAAGCAGACAGCACCGCGGCTGAGGGGCGCCGACAAGAGCGCCGCGGCCCGCGGACGGAGCGTGCTGGAGCAGTCGTTCGGCCAACTCCCCGAGCCGATGGGCCCGTTCGCGGGCCGTCGGCAGGAGATGGCCCGCATCCGGCAGTGGGTGCAGGCGGCCCGAGCGAGTACGGAGACCAAGCCGACGGTCGTCGTCCTGCACGGCGCGCCCGGCAGCGGCCGTACGGCACTGGCGATCCGCGCCGCGCACGACCTGAAGGACCAGTTCCGCGGCGCGTGCGTGGTGGACCTGCGCGGTGACACCACCGAGGAGCCGCCGCTGTCGACGCGAGACGCGCTGCTGCATCTGCTGAACCGTCTGGGCGCCCCGCGCGAGCAACTCCTCTTCCGTGAGCGCTCATCGGCGCAGCAGCAGGTCAAGCGGCTGAGCGAGCTCTACCACCAGCACCTCACCGGCCTCCCGGTCACGGTCGTACTGGACGACGCCTCCGACGCCCAGCAGGTCCGCACCCTCGTCCCCGAGCGTTCCGACAGCCTGGTCCTGGTCACCGCCCGCGAGCCCCTCGACCTGCCCGCGGATCTCGCCGCCCGGGTGCACCAGCTCCCGGTGGAGGCACTGGACGCGGCGGGCGCCGAGGAACTGCTGACCGCGGCGGCACAGGATCCCTCGGGGCCCTACGACGCCGAGTCCGCCGACGAGATCCGGCAGTTGTGCGGCGGGCTGCCGCTGGCGCTGCGCATCGCGGGCTCGTCGCTGGGCCCGCGTTCACCGCGCACACTGGCCACCGATCTGGGCGCGTACGGCCCGGTGGAGCCGATCGAGCGGGTGCTGTGGCTGCGCTACACGGACCAGTCGGAGGCGGCGCGGCGGCTGCTGCGCAGGCTGGCCCTCGCGGGGCGCGCCTCGCTGGGCGCGGCGGCGGCGGCCTCGCTCCTGGCCACGGACGAGGCGGAGGCGACCCGCCAACTGGTGGCGCTGTCCGAGTCGGGCCTGGTCGACCATGTGCGCGGCAACCGTTACCGCCTGCACGACCTGGTCCGCGGCTTCGCCCAGGCCCGCCTCCTGGACGAGGAGGAGCCCGCGGAGCGTACGGCGGCGCAGGAGCGGCTGATCGTGAACTACGCCGATCTCGCCGAATCGGTCCTGCGCCTGGTCGACGGCAACATGTCGACCCGCTCGGACCGCTTCAGCCCGCACGGCTTCACCTCGCTGGACGACGCGCTGCGCTGGCTGGACGACGAGTCGAGCTTCATCACGGCGGCACTGCGGCACGCGGAGGACGCCAACCAGGCGGCGGTGCTGAACCTCCTAGGCGCCCTGTGCGACTACTGCCTGCTGCGCGGCGACCTCTACCGCCTCGGCGAGATCAGCGAGCTGGCGCAGGCGGTCGACAAGGGGCTGCTGGTCCGCTCGGTGCAGTGGCGCACCGGCATCGCGGCCCGCCAGCTCGGCGAACTGGACAAGGCCCGCACGACTCTGACCTCGGTGGTCGAGCTCTACTTGGAGGCCCAGCACGACGCGGGCGCGGCCCGTGCCCTGTGCTCCCTCGGCATCACCCTCCACCACCAGGGCAACCTCACCGAGGCGGCCGCGAAACTCCGTGAGGCCCTGGACCTGCAGTCGGCGCCCGAGCTGGCGACGGACCGCGCCTGGACCATGCACGCGCTGGCGGCGGTGGAACGGGACCGGGGCCGGATCGCCGAGTCCCTGGACCTGCTGACCGAGTCGCTGTCGCTGCACCGGGCCGGCGAGTCGATCCACGGCGAGGCCTGGGCCAACTTCCAGCTGGGCCAGCTCGGCCTGCGGATGGGCGACGTGCCACGGGCGGAGACGGAGCTGCGGACGGCCCTGGATCTGTACGGCCGCACCCGCGACGCCCGCGGCGAGGCATGGGCCATGACCCAGCTGGCCCGCGCCCGCCTGGTCGCCGGCGACCCCTCCTCGGCGGTGGACGGTCTGCGCCAGGCGGCCGCCCGCCACCGCGACAACGAGGACGCGCGCGGCGAGGCCTGGTCGCTCTACTACCTGGGCCAGGCCCTGGAGGAGACGGGCAATCTGGATCTCGCGGTACGGGAGCTGGAGCGGTCGCGGACGATGTTCTCCCGCATGCGTGACGTGTACGGCCTGGCGTGCGCCCGGCACCACTCGGCACGGGTGACGCGCGACCAGCGGGCGGCCCAGACGGGGTCGCTGAAGAACTCCGGCTTCGCCCGTCAGCTGCTGATGGACGCCCGCGCCGACTTCCAGCGCATCGGCGTCGCCCACGGCGAGGCGTGGACATGCCTGGAGCTGGCGGTGGTGGACGCCGGGAACACCCGTACGCAACAGGCGCTGACGTTGTGCGACGACGCGATCGGCCTGTTCGCGTCCTACGGCGACCGGCGCGGCGAGGACTGGGCCCGCTTCCTGCGCTGCACGCTGCTGCCGTACGCCGCTCCCGGCGGCGTGGAGGTCGGCACGGCGGTCGCTCAGGAGGAACTGGCCCAGCTCTCCCGCTCCGGCCATCCGCTGCGGGACGCGAAGCTGGACGACTACGTGGAGGCGTATCAGCTGCTGCTCGAACGCGGTGTGAACCTGGAGGCGGGATGGCAGGCCTGGCGGCTCGGCATGGTGCCGAACCGCCACGCACGGGAGGTCATGGGGGTGGCCACAGCGGCCCGGCACTGACGGGTGCCGGAACCCTGGGCGCCCTCGCCCCTCAGCCCTGCTTCGGCTTCGCCGCGCCGCTCGCTTCGGCGGAGTCCCCGGAGTCTGCCTTCGGATCCGGGGCCTCCATGAAGTCGACCCTGCTCATGTGGCGGTTCATGGACTTCATCAGGGCCCACACCGCCAGAGCCATCACCGCGAAGACGATGAAGCCGAGGACACCGGGGGTGACCTTGTCCTCGTCCACCTCCTTGGCGAGGGTGACGAGCTGTGTCATTGCCAGGCTTGCGCTTGCGCTCATGTCAGGCATTGTCGCGGATGCCCGCAAACAGGTCGTCCTCGGGGAGGGAGGTATCGACGAGGGACTTCGCGAGCTCGTACTCCTCGGTCGGCCAGACCTTCCTCTGAAGGTCCAGCGGAACGCGGAACCAGCCGCCGTCGGGGTCGATCTGCGTGGCGTGCGCGATCAGGGCCTTGTCGCGGATCTCGTAGAAGTCGCCGCACGGGACATGCGTGGTGAGCGTGCGCTGCTTCATGCCGAACTCGTCCCAGCGCTTGAGCCAGTCCCCGTACGGCGACTCCAGGCCCCGGTCCAGCATGGCCTGGTGCAGCGCCTCGGTGCGGGGGCGGTTGAAGCCCTGGTTGTAGTACAGCTTCCGCGGCTGGTACGCGGGGCCGAACTCCGCCTCCGGGTACTTCTCGGTGTCCGCCGCGCCCTCGAAGGCCACCATCGAGATCTTGTGGGTCATGATGTGGTCGGGGTGCGGGTAGCCGCCGTTCTCGTCGTAGGTGGTGATCACCTGGGGACGGAAGGAACGGATCTGCTTCACCAGCTCGCCGGCCGCCTTGTCGACGTCCTCCAGGGCGAAGCAGCCCTCGGGAAGAGGCGGCAGCGGGTCGCCCTCGGGCAGGCCGGAGTCGACGAAGCCGAGCCACTCCTGCTTGACGCCGAGGATCTCGCGGGCCTCGTCCATCTCCTTCTTGCGTACCTCGTGGATGTGCTCCTCGATGTACTTGTCGCCCTGAAGCTTGGGATTGAGGATGGAGCCGCGCTCCCCGCCCGTGCAGGTCACCACCAGCACGTCCACCCCCTCGGACACGTACTTCGCCATGGTGGCCGCGCCCTTGCTCGACTCGTCGTCGGGGTGGGCGTGCACGGCCATCAGTCGCAGCTGGTCAGTCAAGACTCAATCCTCATGTGTCGGCGCCCGGTGTGAACCGGCGCGATCGGCGGCTTCTATAGTGACCGAATCGGGGGGCGGATAATTCCGCGGTACGCGCCGCGGGCCCCCTTTTCGGAACATCCGCCCGCCCTGCGGAGAGGACGATCATGAGTACGGCGAGCACGCGGCTGTCCGAGGGCCGCTACGGCCGCTCCGCGGACGCCCGCGCCGACCGCACGCTCAAGGTCGTCGGCGCCGTCCTCGGGGCGCTGCTGCTGGCAGTGATCGGCTACTTCGCCTATCACTACGTCGGCCAGAACAAGATCAGCGCCGAGGTGATCGAGTTCGACGCCACGAAGGACGCGGTGAAGGTGCATCTGGAGGTCCGCAAGGACGCCGGCGCCTCCGGCTACTGCACACTGCGCTCCCAGGCGGAGAGCGGCGCCGAGGTGGGCCGGGCCGACTTCCGCTTCGCCGGCGACGCCACCCGCATCGACAAGGTCGTCACCCTCCGTACGACGTCCCAGGGGACGACGGCCGAGCTGCTCGGCTGCCACGCCGACTGATCCGGCCGACCGAATCCGACCGACCTTGGCCGACACAGACCGGATCGGTCCGCAATACGTAGGCACTGACCTGCGTTGATGCGATTCTGATGGCTTATGTCCTCCCCCTTCGGCCATTGAATTGTTAGGCTCGTGGTTTCGCCCATCCATGGAGGAACATCCTTCTGGGTAGGGCGATGCTTTGTATTCCCAGTACCTACGAGGAGCACCTGTGACCCAGACCAGCGAGAACGTCACCTGGCTGACCCAGGAGGCGTACAACCAGCTCAAGGCCGAGCTGGAGTACCTGTCTGGTCCTGCGCGCACGGAGATCGCCGCCAAGATCGCGGCCGCGCGCGAGGAGGGCGACCTGCGCGAGAACGGCGGGTACCACGCGGCCAAGGAGGAGCAGGGCAAGCAGGAGCTCCGTGTGCGCCAGCTGACCCAGCTCCTCGAGAACGCCAAGGTCGGCGAGGCGCCGGTGTCGGCGGACGGTGCGGTGGCTCCCGGCATGGTCGTGACGATCGCCTTCGACGGTGACGAGGACGACACCATGTCCTTCCTGCTCGCCTCCCGCGAGTACGCGAGCGCCGACATCGAGACCTACTCGCCGCAGTCCCCTTTGGGCTCCGGCGTGATCGGCCACAAGGTCGGCGAGGACGCCGAGTACGAACTGCCCAACGGCAAGAAGGCCTCGGTGAAGATCCTCAAGGCCGAGCCCTACAACGGCTGACCCCACCCCAGGACCGGCAGGCCCAGCGGGCCCACCCTTCCGTGACCAACCCCCGGCCGCCCCTCGGCGCCGGGGGTCTTGTCATGCCGGTCTTGTCATGCGGTCGCGGAGCGGTACTTCCGAACCGCCAGGGTGCGGAAGATGAGGATGATCAGGACCGAGTAGATCAGTGAGGCCCACACCGGGTGCTGCATGGGCCAGGCGTCCGACTGCGACTGTCCCGGGTTGGCGAACAGCACTCTGCAGGCCTGCACGGTGGCACTGAACGGGTTCCACTCGGCGATGTGCCGCAGCCATGGGGTCATATGGCTGGTGTCCACGAACGCGTTCGAGATGAACGTGACCGGGAAGAGCCAGATCAGTCCGCTGGACGTGGCCGCCTCGGGGGTGCTCACGGACATGCCGATCAGGGCGCCGATCCAGGTGAACGCGTAGCCGAGCAGGAGCAGCAGGCCGAAGGCGCCCAGCACCTTGCCCGCGTTGGTGCTGCCGTCCGACCCCACCCGCCAGCCGACCAGCAGGGCGACCACGGCAAGCACGACCAGGGTCAGCGCCGTCTGCACGAGGTCGGCGAAGGTACGCCCGGTCAGCACCGCCCCGCGCGCCATGGGCAGGGAGCGGAAGCGGTCGATGAGGCCCTTGTGCATGTCGTCGGCGATGCCCGCGCCGGAGCTGGCGGTGGCGAAGGTGACGGTCTGCGCGAAGATGCCCGCCATCAGGAAGTTCTTGTAGTCGGCGGCACTGGTGCTGTTGCCGATCTGCATCGATCCGCCGAAGACGTAGGTGAACAGCACCACGAACATGATGGGCTGGATGAGCCCATAGATGATCATCTCGGGAATCCGGGACATCCGGATCAGATTGCGTTTGGCGACGACCATCGAGTCCCGGACGGACTGTCCGAACGGGTTTGTGGCCGGCGCGACCCGCACGGCGTCGGTGACAGCACTCACTTCGCGGTCTCCTTGTCGTTGCTCTCCTCGTTCTTGGCCTCTGCCAGATGGCCCGTCAGGGACAGGAACACATCGTCGAGGGTGGGCCGGCGCAGTCCGATGTCGTCGATCTCGATGCCACGGGCGTCGAGATCGCGGATGACCTCGGCGAGGAGCTTGGCACCGCCGGTCACCGGCACGGTGAGCTTGCGCATGTGGTCCTCGACCGTGGTGTCGCCCTTGCCGAAGCCACGCAGCACCTCGGAGGCGGCCTGTATGTCCTCGCGCTGGTGCACCACGACCTCGACGCGCTCGCCGCCGGTGCGGGCCTTGAGCTGGTCGGAGGTGCCCTGGGCGATGACACGGCCGTGGTCCACCACGGCGATGTCATGGGCCAGGTGGTCGGCCTCCTCCAGGTACTGGGTGGTCAGCAGCAGCGTCGTACCGCCCGAGACCAGTTGTTTGATGACCTCCCACAGCAGCTGTCGGTTGCGCGGGTCCAGGCCGGTGGTCGGCTCGTCCATGAACATCACGGGCGGTGAGACCACCAGGGCCGCCGCGAGGTCGAGCCGGCGGCGCATGCCTCCGGAGTAGGTCTTCGTGGGCCGGTCGGCGGCGTCGGCGAGGTCGAACTGCTCCAGCAGCTCGCCCGCGCGGGCCTTCGCCGCCTTCGCCTTCATCTGGTAGAGCTGGCCGACCATCTGGAGGTTCTCGCGCCCGGTCAGATACTCGTCGACCGCGGCGAACTGTCCGGACAGGCCGATGGATCGGCGCACGGCGTCGGGGTTCTTGAGGACGTCGATGCCCGCGACGACCGCCGAGCCGCTGTCCGGCCGCAGCAGGGTCGTCAGACAGCGGACGGTCGTCGTCTTGCCCGCGCCATTCGGCCCGAGCAGACCCAGGACGGTGCCCTCGGGGACATCGAGGTCGACACCGTCCAGAGCCTTTACGTCACCGAAGGTCTTCACCAGGCCTTCGGCATAGATGGCGCCTGGCATATGAGTCTCCACGTCGTCGGGAAGCTTCGGGAAGCCTAGGTTTGCACTTTTCGTTCCGCTCGGCTGCGGATTTACGAGACACACCATAACGCGATGTATCGCGTCTCTCAATGGAGTTACCCGAATGAGTGACAAAGAGCCTCCGACCTGGGCTTTCGCCCGCCCCCGCGACCGTTCGCGGCTCAGCCGATGACGGTGTAGCCCGCCTCGCGCAGGGCCTGGCCGACCTCGACGCAGTGCGCACGGCCCTTCGTCTCCAGGTGCAGCTCGACCTCCGCCTCCGTGAGCCCCAGCCGTGGGTCGGTCCGTACGTGGCTCACATCGAGGACGTTAGCGTCCACCACTGACAACACCCCGAGAAGCGTGGCGAGCGCACCCGGCCGGTCCGTCAGCCGCAGCCGTACGGCCAGGTAGCGGCCCTGCGCGGCCATGCCGTGCCGCAGGACGCGCTGCAGCAGCACCGGGTCGACGTTCCCACCGGACAGCACCGCGACGACCGGGCCCTCGAAGGCGTCCGGGTCGCTCAGCAGCGCCGCGACCGGGCTCGCCCCGGCCGGCTCGACGACCAGCTTGGCCCGCTCCAGACACAGCAGCAGTGCCGCGGCCAGCTCGTCCTCGGAGACCGTGCGGACCTCGTCCACCAGGTCGCCGATGATCCGGAACGGCACGTCACCGGGCCGGCCGACCTTGATGGCGTCGGCCATCGTCGCCGGGTTGTCGACCGCGAGCGGGCGCCCGGCCGCCAGCGAGGGCGGGTACGCCGCCGCGCCCTCCGCCTGCACTCCCACGATCCGCACATCGGGCCGCAGCGACTTCACCGCCATCGCGATGCCGGCCGCGAGCCCGCCGCCGCCGATGCCGACGACGATCGTGCGCACCTCCGGGCACTGTTCGAGGATCTCCAGGCCGACCGTGCCCTGACCTGCGATGACGTCGGGGTGGTCGAAGGGGTGGATGAACACCGCGCCCGTCTCGGCCGCGTGCTCCTGCGCCGCGGCCAGCGTCTCGTCGACCACCTGCCCGTGCAGGCGCACCTCGGCGCCGTAGTCCTGGGTCGCGCTGATCTTCGGCAGCGGTGCCCCCTTCGGCATGAACACCGTCGAGCGCACCCCGAGCAGCGACGACGCCAGCGCGACACCCTGCGCGTGATTGCCGGCGCTGGCCGCCACGACCCCCGCCGCGCGCTCCTCCGGAAGGAGCCCGGCGATACGGACGTAGGCGCCGCGCAGCTTGAACGATCCGGTCCGCTGGAGGTTCTCGCACTTGAGGTGCACCGGAGCGCCCACCAGCTGGGACAGGTGCCTGCTGCCCTCCATCGCCGTCACCCGCGCCACGCCCGTCAGCATCTTCTGGGCGCCGCGTACGTCGTCGAGCGTGACGGGCGGCAAGGAGTCAGCCTTGCTGTAGCTCATGACACAAGTCTCGCAGTTCACAGGCGCGACGCCTTGGTGTGACCAAGCACCGAGATGGGTTTGCGCAGCGCCGGTACACCCCGCGTCCGGGCCGCGTACCCTGTCCCCCAACCCAGCACCCCCTTCATGAAGTGAGCCTCCGGCCATGCCCACAACACCTGACATGTCGATGGACATGACGACCGTCGCTGACAGCGGTCTGCTCGACACGCTTCAGCACGAGGTGGCGGTGTTCGCCCGTCGTGCCGAACAGACCCGGCTCGGTGGGGTCGGGCAGGTGCGCAACTCCATGGACCGCGCCGCATACCTGCTGCTCAACCGCCTCGACAAGGAAGGCCCCATGGGCGTCAAGGCGCTCGCGGCGAGCATGGGCATCGACTCGTCGACGGTCACCCGACAGGTGGCGCCGCTGGTCGACACGGGGCTCGTCAAGCGGACCTCGCACCCCGAGGACGGCCGGGCGGTGGTGCTGCAGCTGTCGCCTCGCGGGCAGTCCCGGCTGGAGGAAGTGCGCTCGTCCCGGCGGCAGTTGATGGCCGAGCTGACAAGCGACTGGGCGCCCGAGGAGCGTGAGTCGTTCTGCGCGCTGCTCACCCGCTTCAACACCGCGCTCTCCACCCGCATGGCGGCCCAGGGGATCTCGGGCACGGAGACGAACACGGTCTCCTGACCGTCCTGGAGGGTGGCCATCCCTCCGCTCGCCGTTCCACGGCTCGCGACCGGCACGCGCGCGTGCTCGCGTGATCCGCTCCCGACTCTTGACCCTGGGCCGTCGCTGGCCTCATATGAAACCGGGTCCTCCTTGTACGCGACCGGCGGTCACGTGCGGGAACGGGCCGGTTCCTCAGTACGCGGCCAGGCGGGAGGGGCGGTGGGACGACGCAGGGCGGTCCAGGACGCCCGCCGGGACCGGGAGTTCGAGGCGTTCGTCGCGGGCGCGGCCGGGCGGCTGCTGCATGCCGCCACGCTGCTCACCGCCGAGCCGCGGGACGACAACCCGCGCGCGAGGCGCCTGCTGGCGCTGTCCCTCGCGCACACGTACGCGTGCTGGGACCGTCTGCGTGGCGAGGACCCGTACGACCGCGCCCGCCAGTATCTGGCCACTCGCTTCTCCCGGGCCGCTTGGCACCGGTACGGCGGCCTGGGCGTCCTCGGCCGGACCCGCCCGCACGCCGACGGCCCGCTCGCCCGGCTGTCCCCGCGGGAACGGCTGATCCTGGTTCTGCGGCTGTACGAGGGGGTCGCGGAGGAGCAGGTGGCGGCGCTGCTCGGTCTGCCCAGGGAGCGCGTCCACACGATCTGCGACCGCGCGACGGCGACGCTGCTGCATCCGCCCCGGGAGCCCGCTCCGGCGGTGCTGGGAGCGAAGGTGGCGTCGCCATGAACCGCACCCAACGGGAAGCGGCGGCACGCCGGATCATGGAGCGGACACCTCCGCCCGTGCCGCCGGAGCTGTACGCGGAGGTGGTGCGGCGCGGTGGCCGCATGCTGCGCCATCGGAGGATCGCCGTACGGCTGATGTGGCTGCTGCTGTTCGCGGCGACGGTGGCGTTCACGGTGTGGGCGATGACGGCCCACCCGTGGGTGGAGCCGCCGTCCGAGACGACTCCACCGCTGACGGGCTGGTGAGCCCTTCCGCCGGGGCCCGGCCTAGCCGAGCGCCCGCTGAAGGTCCTCGAGAAGGTCGTCGACGTTCTCGATACCGACGGAGAGACGGACGAGGTCGGCGGGCACTTCCAGGGCCGAGCCGGTCACCGAGGCGTGGGTCATCCGTCCCGGGTGCTCGATGAGGGATTCGACGCCGCCGAGGGACTCTCCGAGCGTGAACACCTTGGCGCGGTTGCAGACCTCGACGGCCGCCTCCTCGCCGCCGGCGACCTGGAAGGAGACCATGCCGCCGAACGTCTTCATCTGCTTGGCGGCGACCTCGTGCCCGGGGTGCTCGGGCAGACCCGGGTACAGAACGCGCGTCACGCGCGCGTGCCGGGTCAGCATGTCGGCGATCTTCGTGGCGTTCTCGCTGTGCCGGTCCATGCGCACCGACAGCGTCTTCGTGCCGCGCAGCACCAGCCAGGAGTCGAAGGGCCCGGCGACGGCACCCATGGCGTTCTGGTGGAAGGCCAGTTCGTCGCCCAGATCCGAGTCGCTGACGATCAGCGCACCGCCGACGACGTCCGAGTGCCCGCCCATGTACTTGGTCAGGGAGTGCACGACGACGTCAGCGCCCAGCGACAGCGGCTGCTGGAGGTAGGGCGTGGCGAAGGTGTTGTCGACGACGAGCTTGGCGCCGGCGTCCCGGGCGATCTGCGCGACGGCGGCGATGTCGGTGATGCCGAGGAGGGGGTTGGAGGGGGTCTCCACCCAGACGACCTTCGTCTTCGGGGTGATGGCGGCCCGCACGGCGGACGGATCACTGGTGTCGGCGACCGACCACTCCACCCCCCACCGCGCGACGACCTTCGCGAACAGCCGGAACGTGCCGCCGTACGCGTCGTTGGGGATCACCACGTGGTCGCCCGGGCTGAGCAGCGTACGCAACAGGCAGTCCTCGGCCGCCAGTCCGGACGCGAACGCGAGCCCGCGACGACCGCCCTCCAGGGCGGCGAGGTTCTCCTCCAGGGCGGTCCTGGTCGGATTGGCGCTACGGCTGTACTCGTAGCCGCCACGCAGGCCGCCGACGCCGTCCTGCTTGTAGGTCGAGACCTGGTAGATGGGCGGGACGACCGCACCGGTGAGGGGATCGGCGGTGTTGCCGGCGTGGATCGCGAGAGTCTCGAAGTGCTGACTGATGTGCCTGTCGCTCATGGGCACCGAGCGTAGTGCGCGAACGGGGCGGATGCCGTACGACGGGGTTTCCTGAGGTCGTGCTCGCACGGCGGGGCGGGGTCGCGCCTGCTCGGCACCCGGTTTTCCACAGAACCCTTTCTCCACAGGGCGGCCGACCTCGTTGGCCAATTGTCGGGAGCGTCTGGAACGCTGGAGGCATGGAGATTCTCTGGGTCCTGATCGCAGCGCTCATGATCGGCTTCGTGCTGGTGCCGTTCATGCGACGCAGGCGGGGCATGATCGAGCAGGTCCCGCCGGGCCACCCGGACGCCGCGGACCCGGCGAACTACGGCTTCGTACGGCAGGAGGAGCTGGACATCCGCATGCCCGGCCCCGACCAGGACCTGCTGGACGTCCTGGACCTGGTGCAGCGCACCCAGGACTACCGCGCGGCCTCGCAACTGCTGGCCGGTACGGAGGCGGAGGGCGAGCTGCGCTGGCAGCGTGTGCAGGCCTTCGCCGGCGCCGCGGCGCTTGAGCTGCAGCAGCGACCCGGCGGCGTCAGTGAGACGCCGGGCGGCCAGTGGCTGCGGGTGTGGCGGACGGAGCAGCCCAAGGATGCCGGTGGGGCGGCCGTGCATGCGGAGTTCCTGGTACAGCAGGCCTGGCGTACGGCGACACCCGGCACGGACGAGTTCCGGATCATCATGGAGGAGGCGAGGTCGGCGTGCGGCGATGCGGCGCTGCTGGCTCCCGGTGACCCGATCCCGTACATCGTCGAGCTGTCGGTGGCCCGTGGACTGGCCTACCCGCGCCCGGAGTTCGAGCAGCTCTGGCTGAGGATCCTGGACCGCGCCCCGGCCCACATGGGCGCACACCTGGCGGCCCTGCACTACTGGTGCGAGAAGTGGCACGGCTCGCGCGAGCTGGCGTACGACTTCGCGGAAGCGGCGGCGGCCCGCGCGCCCCAGGGCTCCCTCCTGGCCGCCATGCCGCTCTTCGCGGTGTTCGAGCACCTTCCCGAGGTGAACCTGGTCAGCGGCTTCTACCAGAGCGAGGTCGTGACGAAGGCGATCCACGGCGCGCTGTACGCGGTGCACGCGGCCCGCCCCGACGACCCGATGCTGGCGCACGTGCGCCATCTGCTGATCTTCTTCCTGGTCCGCGGCGAGCGCTGGGCGGAGGCCATGGACCAGCTGATACACGTCGACGGCCATGTCGGCGCCCTGCCGTGGACCCTGTCGGCCGACCCGGCCGCGGAGTTCGCCGTCTACCGGGCACTCGCGGTGGCGGGCTACGAGGCGAACGGCGGAAGCCCGGCGACGCTGCCGCACTGAGCGACCCACCGGCGCGGCCGCCGAGGGCACGTCGGACGGGATCTGTGAACCCGGCCGTGCGTTGGGCGGTGGCCGCTGTCAGTCGGTGTGCGTCGGCAGTACCTGGACCAGGTCGTCGGTCAGTCGGCAGGTGACGTACTGCCAGGGCAGGGCGCTGGGTGTGGCGCCGGGACGTCCGCAGTCGCGACCAGCCCCGGCACGCGGTTGATGCCCTGGATCCGGTACGAGGGACTCCCCGCGCGGGCCATGACAGTGGTGGTCAGATCTGCCACACGGATGTGGCGGCCGCCGTGGCCGAGGATCAGCGCAGCCCGCGAGCCGGCCGCGTGTCCGCGTCACCGCCATCTCGCCCAGGCCGCCGCGCATGGACTCGCGTGATCAGCCCTCCGCGCGGGTGGGCAGTCGCCATCCCGGGCGCGGGAAGTGGCAGGTGTAGCCGTCCGGGTAACGCTCCAGGTAGTCCTGGTGCTCGGGCTCGGCCTCCCAGAAGGGGCCGACCGGCTCCACCTCGGTGACGACCTTGCCGGGCCACAGGCCGGAGGCGTCCACATCCGCGATCGTGTCCTCGGCGATCCGCTTCTGCTCGTCGTCCACGTAGTAGATCGCCGAGCGGTAGCTGAGGCCGATGTCATTGCCCTGGCGGTTCTTGGTGCTCGGGTCGTGGATCTGGAAGAAGAACTCCAGGATCGCGCGGAAGTCGGTCCTCTCGGGGTCGAAAAGGATCTCGATGGCCTCCGCGTGCGTGCCGTGGTTTCGGTACGTCGCGTTCGGCACGTCACCACCGGTGTATCCGACCCGGGTCGCCGTCACGCCCGGGAGCCGACGGATCAGGTCCTGCATCCCCCAGAAGCATCCGCCCGCCAGCACGGCCCTCTGCGTCTGCGCAGCCATTCCGGCTCCTCCCATATCTGTCAGCTCGATCACTCGGACTACTCGGCTCGCACACCACCGGCATCCCTTACCCAGTCTCCTCAACGCACGAGGGTTCCAGGCGATTCCGTGTCTGGGAGGTCAGGCTCAGCAGCAGGTTCTCAGGACGGTTGACGGATCTCCGTGACCAACGTGTAGAGCTCGATGATGACGCCGTTCCTGGTACGCGCGATGTCCATGCCCCTGACCATCGGCGGTTGTCCGGCCGGGCCGTACTGGAAACCGAGGTGGCCGATGTCGTCGAGGTCCGCCGAGTGGCCGCCGGGGCGGAAGACCCAGTCCGGGTTTTCGGCACGCAGCTCTTCGGCGCGGCGCGATGGCCGCCGCTGAGGCAGGTCACGTCGACGGCGCCGACGCCCCCGTTCCCGCCTTCGTCGCGTCCGTCCCCCAGCTGGCCAGCAGCCGCAGGGCCTCCGCCGACGGGGAGCCCGGTTCCGCGTGGTAGGTGATCAGGGTCTGTTCCGTGTCGTCGGTCAGGCGGAACGACTCGAAGTTCAGGGTCAGCTCGCCCACCAGGGGATGCCGCAGGCGCTTGACGCCGTAGCCCTTCTCCTTGACGTCGTGGTTGGCCCACAGCCGTCGGAACTCCTCGCTCTTGACGGAGAGTTCACCGACGAGGGCGGACAACTGCGGGTCGTCCGCGTGGCGGCCCGCGTCCATGCGCAGGAAGGCGACCATGTCGGACGCCTTCTGGTCCCACTCCACGAACAGCTCGCGGTACTCGGGCCGCAGGAACACCAGCCGCGCCCAGTTCCGCTCCCTCGCCGGCAGCTCCGCCCAGTCGCCGAAGACCGCCGCCGCCATCCGGTTCCAGGCGAGGATGTCCGAGCGCCGGCCCGAGATGTACGCCGGGACGCCCTCGATCGAGTCCAGCAGCTGCCGTAGCACCGGGCGTACCTGTTCCGTGCGGGCCGCGGGCTTCTTCTTGTGCTGCTTCGGCTTCGCGAGATGGGTGAGGTGCGCGTGCTCGGCGTCGCTCAGGCGCAGCGCCCGCGCGATGGCGTCGAGGACCTCGGCCGAGACATTGCGCCCGTTGCCCTGCTCCAGGCGCGTGTAGTACGCCACGGACACCCCGGCCAGCTGCGCCAGCTCCTCGCGCCGCAGCCCCGGCACCCTGCGGTGCCGGCCGAAGTCCGGGAGCCCCACGTCCTCCGGCTTCAGCCGGGCCCGCCGGGTGCGCAGGAACTCGCTGAGCTCGGCGCGCCGGTCCAGCCCGGCCCCGCGCCCGGTGGCCGGGTCGGCGGCGGGTCCTGTCATGGATCGGGCCTGTTCGTCCATGCCTCAAGTATTCCCGGTCGTACGCATACCAGCCTGTCCCCGCCAGTAGTAGGCACAGCGGACGTACGTACGACTGAGGTCTGGGTGGTCGTCGCCCGAATCGGCAGGCTGGATCCGTGCCCGGACGAGCAGGACCAGCAGGCAGCCGGGCGCGAAACCCCCGCAAGGAGAACCCGGCATGACCACCGTTGCCGCATACGCAGCACCCGCCGCCAAGGCTCCCCTGGAGCGCACCACCATCGAGCGCCGTGCGGTCGGCGAGTTCGACGTCCTGATCGACATCGAGTTCGCCGGTATCTGCCACTCCGACATCCACCAGGCCCGTGAGGGCTGGGGCGAGGCGATCTTCCCGATGGTCCCCGGCCACGAGATCGCCGGCGTCGTCTCCGAGGTCGGCCCGGGTGTGACGAAGTACAAGGCCGGCGACCGGGTGGGCGTCGGCTGCATGGTCGACTCCTGCCGTGAGTGCGAGAACTGCAAGGCCGGTCTGGAGCAGTACTGCACCGGCGGCGGCATGATCGGCACGTACAACGCCGTCGACAAGAACGGCGAGCCCACCTACGGCGGCTACTCGCAGAAGATCGTCGTCGACGAGCAGTACGTCGTACGCATCCCCGACGGCCTGTCGCTGGACGTCGCCGCGCCGCTGCTCTGCGCCGGCATCACCACCTACTCCCCGCTCAGGCACTGGAACGCCGGCCCCGGCAAGAAGGTCGCGATCCTCGGCATGGGCGGCCTCGGCCACATGGCCGTGAAGATCGCGCACACGCTCGGCGCCGAGGTGACGGTGCTGTCGCAGTCCCTGCGCAAGAAGGACGACGGGCTGAAGCTGGGCGCCGACCACTACTACGCCACCAGCGACCCGCAGACCTTCAAGGAGCTGTACGGCAGCTTCGACCTGATCCTGTCCACGGTGTCGGCTCCGCTGAACCTGGACCAGTTCCTGTCCCTCCTCAAGACGGACGGCGCGTTCGTGAACGTCGGCGCCCCCGAGGAGCCCGTCGCGCTCAACCTGTTCTCGGTGATCATGGGCCGTAAGACCCTCGCCGGCTCCGGCATCGGCGGCATCCGGGAGACCCAGGAGATGCTCGACTTCTGCGCGGAGCACGGCATCGGCGCCGAGATCGAGCTGATCAGCGCGGACCAGATCAACGACGCGTACGAGCGGGTGCTCAGCAGCGATGTGCGGTACCGGTTCGTGATCGACACGGCGACGATCTGACACGGCGACGATCTGACGCGGCGGCCTGTCACGGCCACCGCGAGGACCGAGGGCCCCGGAGCCGCACTGCTCCGGGGCCCTCACCGGGTACTCGACGACCGAGGCCGGAATGCGGGACGACCGAGGTCGGAGTACCGAAGGAGTAGCCCCACCCCCTCCCTGCGACCGATGTGCCATGCGGCGGCCCTGCCTAGCGTGAAGAACGACGGAGCACGTCCGAACCGTGCACACGAGGAGGCAGCCCCGATGACCGTCCAGCTCAACCACACCATCGTCGCCGCGCGCGACAAGCAGGAGTCGGCCCAGTTCCTCGCCGACATCCTGGGCCTGGAGGTGAGCCCGCGGTACGGCCCCTTCATCCCGGTCGAGATCCCCAACGGTGTGACCCTGGACTACGTGGACTCGAACGGCGCGATCACCCCGCAGCACTACGCGTTCCTGGTGTCGGAGGACGACTTCGACACGATCTTCGGCCGGATACGGGAAGCCGGCCTGACGTACTGGGCCGACCCCTACCACCGCCGGCCCGGCGAGATCAACCACAACGACGGAGGCCGCGGCACGTACTTCGATGACCCGAACGGCCACAACCTGGAGATCCTGACAAGGCCGTACGGCAGCGGCGACTGAGGAACCCGCGTCCGTCCGCGGATCCGCTCCCGCCCGCCCGTCACATCTGCGCTCCGCCCGGCGTCATACCGGCGCAGGCACACCTGAGCACGATGAGAGCGGAGCGGTCATGACATCGACGATCCTGGTCACCGGCGGTACGGGCACCCTGGGCGGCCACGTCGTCCCGCTGCTGCGGGCGGCGGGCCACGAGGTACGCGTCCTCAGCCGCCGGGAGCGCGCACCCGAGCCCGGCCTCGCCCATGTCACCGGCGACCTGATGAAGGACGAGGGCGTCGAGGCGGCCGTGGCGGGCGCCGGGACGGTGCTGCATCTGGCGGGCGGCCCGAAGGGCGACGACGTGGCGACCCGCAATCTGGTGCGCGCCGCGGCGCGGGCCGGCGTCGGCCACCTCGTGTACATCTCCGTCGTCGGCGCGGACCGGGTCCCGTTGGCCTGGCTCCGGATGAAACTGGCGGCGGAGCGGACGGTGGCCGACTCCGGGATCCCGTGGACGACCCTGCGGGCGGCCCAGTTCCACGAGCTGACGCTGAAGACGGTGCGGCAGATGACCAGGCTGCCGGTCCTCCCGTCACCCGGCGGCCTCCGCCTCCAGCCGGTCGACTCCCGCGAAGTGGCCGCCCGCCTGGCCGAGTTGACGCTCGGCACCCCGTCCGGCCTGGTCCCCGACATCACCGGCCCCAAGCTGTACGACATCCCCTCCCTGGTCCGCCCGTATCTGGACCTCAGCGGAAGGCGCCGCCGCCCCACCCTGCCGATCCGTATCCCCGGCAAGGCGGGCCGCGCGTACCGGGCGGGGGCGAACCTCACGCTGGAGGGGGCCGAGGTGGGGAAGCGTACGTGGGAGGAGTTCCTGGCGGAGACGGTGCGGCACTAGGTCGTGTCCGCAAAGTCCCGGCGTCCGCCCGGAGGGCGGGCCCCGCGGCGTCTGGTGCGTGCTCTCGGCGTGCCGGGCGGAGCCCCTTGTACTGGATGTACTCGGGGCTTCGCCCGGTGCGGCGAGTGGGGGCACCTCCCACGCCCTTAAGGCAGTGGGGGAGCGTGCCAGGCGTCGCGGGGCAGGCGGGACTTTGCGGACACGGCCTAGGCCCCGTCATCCCTGATACGGCGGTGCCGACCCCCAGTTCCACTTCGGCACCGGCTGCTCCGCCGGCGGCACCGCGTCCGGGCCCGAGAAGTACACCGCCAGCCGCGTCCCCCACTCCACATACGCCACGAACGCCGAGCGGAACTCCGCGTCCGTCGGCAGGCCCGCCTCGTCGGCCGCGTCCTGGATGAGGTTGACCCAGCGGCGGCGCTGGGGCTCGGTGATCCCGCGGCCCAGATGCTTGGCGACCATGTGGCCGTGGCCGCCCTGGGTCTCGGAGTAGGCGGGCGGGCCGCCGAAGACCTCGCCGAGCCAGATCGCCACGTGCTCGGCGTGGTCCGGGTCCAGGTGCGCGAACAGCGGGGCCAGCAGGTCGTCCTTGAGCACCTTGTCGTAGAAGACCGACGTCAGACGGGAGAATGCCTCGGCCCCGCCCGCCCAGGCGTACAGCGTCGGCACGGCCGCGCCCGCGCCGCGGACCACCGTCGGCTTGTAGTGGCGCATCTCCTCGATGTGCGTGACGTACGGGCGGATCTCCGCGAAGAAGTCGGCGAACAGCTCCGACTTGCGGAAGCCCTCCATGTGATCCTCCGTCGACGTCCAGGTGATACGCAGGACGTAGTGCTCGAAGTCCTCCTCGCAGCGGGCGAGTTCGTAGTCGACGCAGTGGGGCGACGCGGCGAGCTGGGCCGCCGCGCGGGTGTAGGCGGCCAGGAACTCCGCCGACTTCTGCTCGGGGATGCGGTACCGGATGTATTCGACCGTGTGAGCCGTCATGGCCTCACGGAAACACGAAATCCGACCGGACGCTCGTCCTCCGCCAATTCACTCGAAGCGGGTCCCGTCGGCCACGGGAAAGCCCCGCCGGAGGCGACACCTCCGGCGGGGCTTTCGCTCAGCGCTTCCTACTTGCCGTAGTAGGCGTTGTAGATCGAGATCGTCGACTTGTTGCCCTTCTTGTCGGCGACCTTGGCGTGGAAGGAGATGCCCTTCCCCTTCGCCGGGTTCTGCACGGTGATCCTGCCGTCCTTGACCTCCAGCTTCTTCCAGGTCTGGCCGTAGTCGTACGACACGTAGACGTGCAGCGACCTGAGATTGGCGCCCGCGGCCGCACCGACGACGGTGACCGGGAACGTCACCTTCTTGTCGGCCTCGACCCGGCTGTCCAGCCCGGTCACGGCATTGAAGCGGACCGTGGAGGCCGGCAGCGAGACCCGGTCGGCGGTCGACTTCTTGGAGCGGAAGGTCCAGCTCGCGTCGACCCGCGTGGAGGCGGCCGCGACCTTGACGCTGCGCTTGACCGAGGTCGTCAGCTTGTACTCGGCGTCGGCGGCCGGGACCCGGAACATCTTGTCGCCGAACAGCGGATCGTCGTTGGTGGCGAGCTTGGTGCCGTTGCGGTAGAGGCTCGTGGTCACCGCCGTGAAGTCGGACGAGCCGGCGTGCTTGTTGCCGTCGGCGAACAGCGGCAGCAGGCCGTAGATGTCGTTGCCCTCACGGAACAGGCCGAAGTCCTTGTTGACGTGCGGTCCGAAGACCGCCGTGTTGAAGGTCTTCGAGTAGCTCTGGCCCGCCTTGAAGGTCTGCGGAAGGCCCAGCGTGTAGTACGCGTCCGGGATCGGGAAGCCGTCCGCGTCCTTGCCGCCGTACTGCTCGAAGTCGAACGTCCACTGGATCTTGTCGGACGTCGACAGGTACAGCGTCCGTGAGCCCGGCAGCTTCTGCTCGATCGGCGTGCCGATCACGACGTCCTCGGGGAAGACGCCCAGGGGCAGCAGCCCGCCGGTCTTGTCGGCGGACGAGGCACCCAGGTGGTTCGTCACCTTGGCGAGCTCGCCCGCCTTGAAGTGACGGACCTTGTTGCCCTGGATCTTCTTGACCTTGGCGGTCGTGCCCACGTCGTACTCGGCCTTGTCGCCCTTGGTCCACTGGCCGCTCCAGGTCTGGGTCAGACCGCTCGGGATCTCCGGGCCGAGGTGCGCCATGCGCAGGTCGGCGAAGGATTCCATACCGACGCCGATGCCGATGCCGGCCGCCTCGTAGAAGTAGTTGCTGCCGACGAGGACCGGCTTGGCCTGCGCGTCCGGGACGGTGATGTCGGCCGACTTCGCCGTACGGGCGTCGATCGTCACGGAGGTGTTCTTGGTGATGTTCAGCTTCGGCTGGACCACCCAGTCGAGGCCGCCCTCCAGGCTCACCCAGTCCTTGGCGATCCAGGCGTCCATCAGATACGTGCCCTTGGGCAGCCGCATCTTGGTGGTGCCGGACTCGACGACCGGCACCTGGAAGCCCCGGTTCGTCGCCAGGCCCGCGTAGCCGAGGAGGGCGGTGTTGTACTCGGGGGCCGGCTTGCCGTCCTTGTCGATGTGCTTGACGGTGACGTCGTACGACTCCACCTCACGCTGCACCGCGGCGCCGGTACGGACGTTCTGCCCGTCGCCCGTCGCCGTGACGTACGCGGAGTAGGCGCCGTCGAGCGTGCCGCCCAGCTTGGTGTTCACGGTGAGGCCGACGGCGGCCTTGCCGCCAGCCGGGACCGTCACCTTGGTCGCGCCGAGCTTGAAGAAGCCCGCGGGAGCCGCCTGGCCCTTGGGGTTGGTGGCCGTCGCGGAGAGCTGGAGCGTGACGTCCTTCGTGCCGAGGTTGCGGTACGTCAGCTCCTTGGTGACCGGCTTGTCGTCGGTGTGCGGCCACTGCTGGGCGCCGAAGCTCACCGACACCGGGTCGGCGATCACGGTCTGCTTGATGGCCTTGTCGACCTGGATCCGGCCCGAACCCTGCTGGAACGGCGTGTACTTGCCGCCCTTCGTGGAGCCGGTCAGGGCGCCCTTGAGCTCGGTGTACTTCCAGTCCGGGTGCTGCTGCTTGAGGATCGCCGCGGCGCCCGCGACATGCGGGGTCGCCATGGACGTGCCCTCGATCGTCAGATAGCCGGGCGGGTTCTCGCCGACCTCCTGCTCGATGAGGCTGCCCTTGGCGGACGCGGCCGTGATCGCCACACCGGGCGCGGTCACGTCCGGCTTGATGCCGCCGTCGCCGACCCGCGGGCCGGTGCTGGACCAGGGCGCGAGCGCGTCCTTGTCGTCGACCGCGCCGACGGTGAGCGCGGCCTCGGCGCTGCCGGGCGAACCGACCGTCTCCGGGCCGGAGTTGCCGGCCGCGATGGCGAAGAGGACGCCCTTCTCGGCGGACAGTTTGTTGACCGCCGCCTCCATTGGGTCGATCTCGGGCGTGTCCGGCCCGCCGAGGCTGAGGTTGATGACGTCGGCGCCCTGCTCGGCCGCCCACTCCATGCCGGCCACGATGCTGGAGTCGTCGCCGAAGCCCTCGTCGTCGAGGACCTTGCCGTTGAGGATGTCGGCGCCCGGTGCGACGCCCTTGTACTTGCCGCCGGACTTGGCGCCGGTGCCCGCCGCGATGGAGGCGACGTGGGTGCCGTGGCCGACCTTGTCGGTGGTGTCGGCGGCCGGGCTGAAGTTCTTGGCCGCGATCACCTGGTCCTTGAGGTCCGGGTGGGTGGCGTCGACGCCGGTGTCCAGGACGGCGATCTTGACGCCCTTGCCGTCGTATCCGGCCGCCCATGCCTTGGGGGCACCGATCTGCGGCACGGACTTGTCGAGACTGGCCTTGCGGACGCCGTCGAACCAGACGTGCGCGATGCCGGAGGCCGTCTTGTCGCCGTTGGTGAGCGCGTCCCACAGCTCGGCCGCGTCCTGGTGCGTGGTCTGCACCGCGTCCGCGTTCAGGGACTTCAGGGTCAGACGGAGCTTGCCCGCGTCCCGGACGTCCGCCTTGGCGCCGGCGGCCGCGCCCTGGTAGCCGACGATGACCTTGGGGCCCTTGGCCTGGGAGGTGCGGGTGGCGGACTTGCTCAGCTCGGTGACGTCGAACAGCCGCTGGTCGACCTTGCCGGTGGCGACCAGCCGGGCCGCGTCGGCCGGGATCACCAGGGTGTGCCCGTGGGCCTTGCGTATCTGTACGGGTATGTGCTCGCGCCCCTTCGCCCGCTCCAGGCCGACCACGCGGCCCTTGGAGTCGACGGAGATCCGGTCACCCGTGATCAGGGTGATGCGGTGGGGGGACGTGAGCGAGGCGGCGGCGCCGGCCGGGCGCTGCTCCGGTTCCGCCGACGCCGGGCTGGTCATGCCCGCGGCGAGGGCGACGGCGGCCGCTGTGGCGACAGAGGCCGCGCATACTCTTTTGACTTGTCTGCGCAAGTTTCCCCCTTGCAGAAGGTCCGGGTGAGATTTCCCCCTTCACCCGGCCGGGGGAGGTCCCGTACGCATGCGCGCCGGCCCCCCGGAATACGCAGTATGCCGAGGGGCGATCAGACGCCTCAATAGTTGAGTCGGAGATGAGAAGCGCGCCCGCCGACTGTTACGCGACGGCGCGAACTCCGTTACCCAGTCGCCGGGTTACGCCCCCGCGTTCTCCTTGACAGTGATCCGGCCCTTGCGGATGGTGGCCAGCCGTGGGGCCTTCTTCGCGATCGCCGAGTCGTGGGTGACCATGATGAAGGTCAACCCGAGTTCCTTCCACATGCGTTCGAGTACGTCCATGATCTCGTCGCGCATCGACTCGTCGAGGTTTCCGGTGGGTTCGTCGGCCAGCAGTACCTTCGGCTCCTTGACGAGTGCGCGGGCGATGGCGACGCGCTGCTGCTGTCCTCCGGACATCTCGGACGGCAGGTGTCCGAGCCGCTCTCCCAGGCCTACGGAGGTCAGGGCCTCGGCGGCACGTTCGCGCCGTTCCTTCGCCTTGACGCCGAGGGGGACGAGGGCGGTCTCGACGTTCTCCTGTGCGGTGAGGGTCGGGATCAGGTTGAAGGACTGGAAGACGAAGCCGATGTTCTCACTGCGGACCTTTGTGAGCCGGGTCTCGGAGAGCTTGGCCAAGTCGGTGCCGCCGAGCACGACTTCACCGGCGGTGGGGCGGTCCAGCGCGCCGAGCATCTGGAGGAGGGTGGACTTGCCGCCGCCGGTGGGGCCCTGGATGACGAGACGGTCGCCGTCGGCGATGGTGAGGTCGACGCCGTCGAGGGCGTGGACGGTGTCCTTGCCTCGGGTGTAGCGCTTGGTGACGTTTCTGAGTTCGTACATGGTGGGCTCCTGGGTGGGGTTCGCGGGTGGTGCGAGTGGTGTTCGGCGGGGGTGGGGGGCGCGAGTCGTGTTCGGCTGCGGGTGGGTGGGGGCTGGTCGCGCAGTTCCCCGCGCCCCTGGGGGGGTTGCGGTGCCGTTGGCTGTGGCTGCGACGCCGCATGGGGGGTGCGGTCCCGTTGGCCTTAGCTGCGACGCCACCTGAGGGATGCGGTCCCGTTGGCCTCAGCTGCGAGGTAACGCAGGTGCCGGCGCTGCGGGTTGTTGCGGCCCGGGTAGTCGCGGGTCGTTGTGGTCTGGGTGGCCTCGGGTTCTCGCAGCCTGCGTAGCTTCGGGTCGTCGCAGCCCACGAAGCCGCGAGCCGCCACAGCCCGTATGGCTTCGGGCTATCGCCGCCCCGTAGCTTCGAGCCTTCGCCGCCTGCGGAAACCGCGAGCTATCACCGCCGGCGAAGCCGCAGATGGTCGCAGCCTGCGTAATTGCGGTCCGCCGCGTACGAAGCCGCGTGCCACCGTCTACGGAGCCGTGAGCCGCCACAGTCCGTATAGCTGCGGGCCATCACAGCGCGTGGCTTCAGGCCTTCGCCGTCCGCAAAGCCGCGAGCCATCACCGCCTGCGAAGCCGCAGACCGGCGCAGCCTGCGTAGTTGCGGGCCGCCGCGTGCCAAGCCGCCGGCCACCGCCTGCGAAGCCGCGAGCCGCCACAGTCGGCGCAGCCGCAGATCGTCGCGGCCTGCCCAGCTGCGGGCGCCGGGCCGTCGGCGCGGTCCCCCGGAGTGAGCGGTGCCCCGTCGCGTCGGACCGCCTGCCCGTCTGCTCCCAGCCGCAGCCGCAGCCGCAGTCGGCGTCGGCGTCGGCGTCGGCTACTCGACGCGTCGTAGTGCGTCCGCCGGGCGGAGTCGGGAGGCGCGCCAGCCGCCGAAGGCGCCGGCGATCAGGCCGCCGGTCACCGCGAGGCCCACCGCGAGCGTGACCGTCGTAAGGCTGACCGGTGCCGTCAGAGCCACGTCGAGCGTCGTGCTCGCCGTCTGCCGACCGGGGCCGCCGCCGAAGGCACCGCCACCCGGGCCGCCGCCGGTGCCGCCGCCACCACCGAGTTGTGCCTCCAGCGTCGGGCTGATCGCCGTGACCACATACGCGCCCCCGAGACCCAGCGCGATACCCAGTGCCCCGCCGAGCAGCCCGTTGACGATCGCCTCGCCGACCACCTGCCGGGTCACCCGCCCCGACTTCCAGCCCAGCGCCTTCAGCGTGCCGAACTCCCGCACCCGGCGCGAGACGGCCGAGGAGGTGAGCAGGCCGGCGACCAGGAACGCCGCCACGAGCACCGCGATCGACAGCCACTTGCCGACACTCGTCGCCAGCGACGACGCCGTGGACAGCGAGCCGGACACCGTGTCCGCGAGGTCGGCGGAGGTCGTCACCGTCATACCGGAGATGTTCTTCTGGATGGCCGACTTGACGGAGTCGATCCGCTGGGAGTCGGTCGCCTTGACGTAGATCGTGGTGACCTTGTCCTTCGCGTCGGCGAGCGTCTGCGCCTGCTTCAGCGGGATGTAGAGGTTGGCGGCCGCGTCCCCGCTGTCGGGCGTGGCGATGCCGATCACCTTGAACTTGGTGCCCTTGACGGTGACGGTCGAGCCGACCTTGAGCTTCTTCTCCTTGGCGTAGGAGGTGTCGGCGACGACGACCTTGGCGTTCGTCTCCGTCGTCTTGAACGTACGGCCACTGGTGATCTTCGAGGAGGTCAGCGGGCCGAGCGCGGGCTTGGTGACATCGGCGCCGTACACGGAGTAGTTGTTGACGTCGAAGTCGGCGCCGCCGCCGCGCACTTCGCCCCGCGGCTGCCCGGTGCCGCCGCCCTGCCCCGGGCCGCCGCCCTGCTGGAACTGGCCCCGCGTGAACTGCCCGCTGACCTTGATGACCTGAAGGCTCAACCCGCCGACCACGTCGGAGACACCGCTCTGCGCGCCGACCTCGGTGACGGTCGAGGCCGACAGTGTCTGGAAGCCCTGGACCATGACGCGGTCGGTGGACTGCTCCTCGTCGAAGCCGTCGTCCTGCGCGTCGAACTGGAAGCGCGGGCGCTCGGAGTTGCTCGCCGCGGGCTCGGCGGCCTTGGTGACGGTCATGTCCGTGCCCAGGCCGTACAGCGACTGCAGGACCTTGTCCTGGGCCTTGCTCATGCCGGAGGACACGGAGTTGACCACGATGACGAGCGCGATGCCCAGCGCGAGTCCGGAGGCGACGACGAGGGCCGCCTTTCTGCGGCGGCGCAGCTCGCGCCTCAGGTAGGTGAAGAACATGCGCCGCAAGGTAGGCACGGCGCGTGATGAAGGGATAAGGCCGAAATAAGAGATGGATGAGAAGGCTGGGACCTGCCCCGGAACACCGATGCCGCCCCTGGGGGCGGCATCAGTTGGCTGTGAGGCGGCTGTCAGACGGCCGAACCGGCCTTCCACTGCGCCCAGTCCATGTTCCAGCCGTTGAGGCCGTTGTCCGGCGCGATGGTCTTGTCGCCGGTGTTCTGGACGACCACGACGTCACCGACGATCGAGTTGTTGTAGAACCAGTAGCCCGCGACGCCCTTGTCGTTGGCGCCCTTGGTGTCGGACAGGCCCACACAGCCGTGGCTGGTGTTCACGCTGCCGAAGATGGACTTGGCGCCCCAGTAGTTGCCGTGGATGAAGGTGCCGGAGCTGGACAGGCGGATGGCGTGCGGCACGTCCTTGATGTCGTACTCGCCCTTGCCGTCGTCGTCCGTGAAGCCCACGGTCGCGCCGTTCATGCGCGTCTCCTTGAACTTCTCGGACATGACCATGGTGCCTTCGTAGGTCTTGTTCTCCGGGGAGCCGGCGGAGATCGGGATGGTCTTGATCGTCTTGCCGTCCTGCGTGACCTTCATCTGCTTGGTCTTCGCGTCGACGTACGAGACCTGGTTGCGGCCGATCTTGAAGGTGACCGTCTTCTCCTGGACGCCGTAGACACCGTCGGAGCCCTCGACGCCGTCCAGGGCCATCTTCATGGTGACGGTCGAGCCCTCCTTCCAGTAGTCGTCGGGCCGGCAGTCCATGCGGGTGTCGTTGAACCAGTGGCAGACGACTTCCTGGCCGCTGGTGCTGGAGACGGTGATGCCCTTCTGGACGGCCGCCTTGTCGCTGATCGACTTGTCGAAGTTGATCGAGACCGGCATGCCCACGCCGACCGTGGAGCCGTCCTCCGGCGTGAAGTAGCCGAGGAAGCTGTTGTCCGGGGAGACCGTGGTGAAGGAGGCGTTCTCGTGCGCCTCCAGGCCCTTGGAGTCCTTCGCGGTCACCGCGATCTTGTAGGTCGTGGAGCGGTCCAGCTGGGCGCTGGGCTTCCAGCTGGTCTTGTCCGCGGATATCTCGCCCTGGACCGCGGCGCCCTCGGCCGTCGTCATCGTCACCTCGGTGAGCGAGCCCTTGCTCACGGTGACGGCGGCGGAACTGTTGATGGAGGCGTTGTCGGTGCCGTCCTCTGGCGTGATCTTGATCTGGGCCTCGGAGGTCTTCTTGGCGGCCGCCTCGTCGACCTTGGCCTGCGAGGTGTCGCCGTCGCTCGCGGAGGCGTCGTCGCCCCCGGAGCAGGCAGAGAGCACCAGGACACCGCCGAGCAGTGCGGACGCGACCGTCAGGCCCTTGCGCCGCCTACTGTTCGTCATCACACGCTTCTCCATACTTTCCCGAATCCCCAAAACCCCAAGAGTCCCCGTCAAGGATCTTCAACGCTACGACCGGTTCGTCCCGTTCCACATCCCATGTATGTGTGGGGCACACCACGTCCGCCGGGGCGGGTGGTGCGGATGTCGGTCAGTGCGCACCATGAGACGACGAAACCCCGGGCGGCGGTTGCCGCCCGGGGTCACGAATTCCCCAAGACGCCTCAGCCGGCCCGCACGGCCCCTTCGCCGTCGAAGTCCTCCTCACCATCATCCTCGTCGATATCCCAGTCCGGCGAATCCGGGTCGTACTCGATGCGTTCGCTGGACCAGGAGGCCTGCGCGAGCTCGACCCCCGGTACCTCACTGACCAGGTCGAACGGATCGACGAGATACGCGACCGCCTCCGCAGTGTCTTCCGTCACAGCGCTCTCCGCGTGTGCCCGTTCATCGACGGGCACGGTGCTGTCGTCGGCAATCCGCCGCTGGGCGGCCTCGGTCACGGCGTCCGCGTCGTCCACTTCAAGAACGAGTTCCACGCGAAGCCGTACAAAACGTGATGTTTCTGGAGTACTCATGCCCGGAGCGTACGGCTCATTTCTCCCGTGACTTTCCCGTGACCCGCGACTTTCACTAACATCGCCCCACACGGCCAATTCGCCAGCACCACAAGGGGATCGATATTCCGTGTCCGCCGCTCACCGATCGTCGTCCACCGCACGCCGATCGCTGCTGACCGCCACCGCCGCGGGGGCCCTGCTTGGCGCCCTGTGGTTCGTACCCTCCGCGAACGCGACGGGCGATGAGCCGGCGAGAACGGACCCGTCGGCGACCCCGACGACGCAGGTCACCCAGCAGGCGCGGGCCGCCTCCGAGAGTACGGGCGGCACCACGGCGGACGACACCCGGCTCGCCGACACCGGAAGCTTCGACACCACTCCGTACATCGTCGGCGGGACCGTCTTCCTCGGGGTGGGCGCGGGCTTCGTCGCCTACTCGATGCGCCGTGAACGCCTCGGATTTTGAATTGACTTGACGCTCCCTTCACCCGGGCTTCATAGTCCGCCCATGAAGAGATCATCGGGCGTGCGAGTAGCCGCCACGGTTGCCGTGAGCGCGCTGTCGCTCGCCCTTGTCACGGGTTGCGGGGGTGACTCCGGCGGTTCTGACGCAAAGGCCCTCAGCGCCACGGAGTTGAAGAAGTCGATCATCGCCCAGGGCGATGTCGAGGGTTACAAGGTGGACGCCACCGGCAAGCAGCTGCCGAAGTCCAAGGACCAGGTCAAGAGCGGCGAGGAGCGGTGCGCACCGCTGGCCTACGCCATGGGCGGCCAGGCACCGGGCGACTCGGCATCGAGCGCGGCCGTCATGGTCACGCAGGAGAAGAAGAAGCCCACCGACAACGCCTCCAAGTCCCTTGAGGACCTCACGGAGAGCGAGATCGAGGACTCGCTCACCGACGCGATGGACATGACCCTGACGGTCGTCGGACTCTCCTCGTACGACGGTGACGGCGCCGAGACGACGTTCAAGTCCGTGTCGGACGCGGTGAAGAACTGCTCCGGGGGCTTCCCGGTCACCATGCAGGGCACCGACCAGAAGCTGACCGGGATCACCGCGGAGAAGGCGTCCGGAGCAGGTGACGAGTCGGTCGGGTTCACCGCGAAGAGCGACGCGGAGGACGGCGACGTGGCCACCACACACGTCGAGGTGGTGCGTCACGGCAGCACGATCGCCACGTACTACACGATGAACCTCGGCCTGATGATCACGGACAAGCCGTACGATGTCCCGGCCGCCGTCATCGACGCGCAGGCCGCCAAGCTGAAGTAAACCGCACGTGCCGTATCGGGGCCCTGTCGGTCGTACGACAGGGCCCCTGCCATGTCATCGGAGCGGCCCGGTGACCTTCTCCGCCGCCGTGACGAGCTCCCCACCGCGTACGAACGCGTCGGCCGCGGCGAGGTCGGGCGCCAGGAACCGGTCCGGTCCCGCGCCCTGGACACCGGCGGCCCGTACGGCGTCGATGACCGCCCGCGAGGCCGGGGCCGGGGCGAGGCCCTCCCTCAGCTCTATGGCGCGCGTGGCGGCGTACAGCTCGACGGCGAGGACCCGCGTGAGGTTGTCCACGGCCGTGCGCAGCTTGCGGGCGGCGGACCAGCCCATGGAGACATGGTCCTCCTGCATGGCGGACGACGGAATGGAGTCCGCGGAGGCGGGCACGGCCAGCCGCTTCAGCTCGCTCACCAGCGCCGCCTGCGTGTACTGGGCGATCATCAGCCCCGAGTCGACACCCGCGTCGTCGGCCAGGAACGGCGGCAGCCCATGGCTGCGGTTCTTGTCCAGCAGCCGGTCGGTGCGGCGCTCGGCGATGGAGGCGAGGTCGGCGACGGCGATGGCGAGGAAGTCGAGGACGTAGGCGACGGGCGCCCCGTGGAAGTTGCCGTTGGACTCGACGCGTCCGTCGGGCAGGACGACCGGGTTGTCGACGGCGGAGGCGAGCTCCCGCTCGGCGACGAGCCGCGCGTGCGCCATGGTGTCGCGCCCGGCACCGGCGACCTGCGGGGCGCAGCGCACGGAGTACGCGTCCTGCACGCGGGGCGCGTCGTCCTGGTGATGCCCGGTCAGCTCCGAACCGCTCAGCACGGCCAGCATGTTGGCGGCGGAGGCGCCCTGCCCGGGGTGCGGGCGGATGGCGTGCAGCTCGGGGGCGAGGACCTTGTCCGTCCCGAGCAGCGCTTCGAGGCTGAGGGCGGCGGTGATGTCGGCGGACTTGTACAGGGTGTCCAGATCGGCGAGTGCCATGATCAGCATGCCGAGCATGCCGTCGGTGCCGTTGAGGAGGGCGAGGCCCTCCTTCTCGCGCAGTTCGACGGGGGCGATGCCGTGCGCGGCGAGCAGTTCGCCGGCGGGCCGCACGACCCCGTCCGGGCCCTCGGCGTCCCCCTCCCCCATCAGGGTCAGGGCGCAGTGCGAGAGCGGAGCGAGGTCGCCGGAGCAGCCGAGGGAGCCGTACTCGTGGACGACGGGGGTGATCCCGGCGTTGAGGACATCGGCCATGGTCTGCGCGACCTCGGGCCGTACCCCCGTGTGCCCGGAGCAGACGGTCTTGAGGCGCAGGAACATCAGCGCCCGTACGACCTCCCGCTCCACGCGCGGCCCCATGCCCGCGGCGTGCGAGCGGACGATGTTGCGCTGCAGCTGCGCCCGCATCTCCTGGCTGATGTGCCGGGTCGCCAGGGCACCGAACCCGGTGGAGACGCCGTAGACGGGCTCGGGCTTGGCCGCCAGCGCGTCCACGATCTCCCGGGCCGCGGCGAGCGCCGCGAGCGCCTCGGCCGACAGCTCGACGCGCGCACCGCCACGCGCCACGGCAAGGACGTCGGACGCGGTGACCCCGGACGTCCCCACCATCACAGTGTGCATATCCATATTCAGGAGCGTACGCAGTGAAGACGAAGATGTCACTAGTGGGTGGGGGGTACACCCCTTACAGCGGGGGTGGGTGCCGTCACGTCGGGCGTCCGCGGAAACGCCGCCGCTCCGCCGTCCCCTCCCCGAAGGGCTCGTCGGCGAGCCGCACCACCGGATCGTCCGGGCCCTCCTGCCCCGCGACGACCGGCCGCCCGGCCCGGGACGCCTTGGCCTGGTACTGCGCCGCGTCGGCGAGCCGGAACAACCGCCGGGCGGAGCGTACGGCCCCGATGGGGTCCGCGGTCGAGGCGACCCCGCAGGCGACGCCCTCCCCCAGCTCCAACTCACCGGCCCGACGGCACAGTTCGTCGGCCGCCTTCACCACCTCGTCGGCCGGCGACCCGACCGCAAGCAGACAGAACTCGTCCCCGCCGAGCCGCGCCGCGAGCGCCCCCGGCAGCATCGCCCCGCACAACGACAGCACCGACCCGAACCGTTCGAGCAGCCGGTCCCCCACGGCATGTCCGCGCGTGTCATTGACCCGCTTGAGCCCGTTGAGGTCACAGACGACGAGGCTGACGACGACACCGTCCCGGCGATGCCGCTCGATCGCCTCCTCCAGCCGCACATCGACGGCCCGCCGGTTCGCGAGCCCGGTGAGCGCGTCGGTGAACGCCAGCCGCCGGGCCTCCTCCAGCCGTTCGATCTGCGCGAGTCCGGCGGCCACGACGGAGGCGAGCACGGTGGCGAAGTCGGCGTCCCCCCGGTCGAAGACCGGCGCCCCGGCGGACCGGGCGACGTACAGCTCTCCCCAGGCCCGCCCGTTCAGCACGACCGGCGCGACCACACAGCACCCCCGCCCACGGCGCCGCAGGGCGGCGACCCGCTGATGGATGTACCCGGGATGCCCGGCGGCGGGCCCCTCGGCGGTCTCCACCCAGGCGTTGGGCTCGCCCCCGGCGACCCACCGCTCGTGCAGGAACTCGGTGATCTCCGGGAACTGATGCACCGGATACGCCTCGTCGCCCGGGAACTCCTCCTCCCCCTGGGTGCGCTCCCCCACGTTCACCAGCACCCGCAACCGCCCGAGCTCCCGCTCCCACACCGACAGCGCGGCAAAGCTCCCGGCGAGCGCCCGACACGCCCCGAGCGCCGCCGCCCGCCAGGACTCGCGCGGGGTGTGCGCCGCCGCCATCCCCTGCGCCAGCGCCACCACGGCCGCGAGCCGTCCGTCCTCACCCATCACTCCAGGCTAGGGAGGTTTGCTCCGATTTGGGACGTTGGCGTGGCGAACGGGGAGGTCACCGGCGCCACGAGCCCCGCCTCACTCCCCCGGCCACTCGGGCTTCCGCTTCTCGTTGAAGGCCGCGACGCCCTCCGCCCGGTCCCCCGAGAACGCCACCGACCGCCACGCCGCGTCCTCGACCTCCAGCCCGGCCCGCAGCTCCAGCCCGTGCCCCACGCGCAACGCCCGCTTGGCCGCGCGCAGTCCCACCGGCGAGTTCGCCGCCATCCGCGCACCCAGGGCCAGCGCCTCCTCCCGATCGCGCCCGTCCTCCACCAGCACATCCACCAGCCCCAGCTCACGGGCCTCGGCGGCCTCGACCCGCCGCGCCGTGAAGATCAGCTCCGCCGCACGGGCCGCCCCCACCCGCCGGGGCAGCAACTGCGTACCCCCGCCGCCCGGAATCACCCCGACGGACACCTCGGGCAGCCCCACCACGGCCGTACCGTCGGCCACGATCACATCGCACGACAACGCCAGCTCGAAGCCGCCGCCCAGTGCGAAGCCGTGCACGGCCGCGATCGTCGGCACCGGCAGCTCCAGCACCCCCGTGTAGGCGCCCCGCGCCACCGGCCGCTGCCGCACCAGCTCCGCGTCGCTGAAGGAGTTCCGCTCCTTCAGATCGGCCCCCACGCAGAACGCCCGCTCATGCGTCGAGGTCAGCACCACCACCCGTACGTCCCGGTCCGCGCCCAGTGCCGCGCACGCCCCCGCGATCGAGCGGGCCATGTCCGTCGAGACGGCGTTCATGGCCTTGGGCCGGTCGAGGGCCAGCTCCGCGACATGCCCGGCACCCCCGGCACCCCCGTCATCGTGTCGCCGTACCAGCACGAACTCCCCGTACCGCTCCTCACTCATGACACCCTCCGGTTAACGCGGGTTAACAACACTCGCCCCGATCATCGCAGCCGGAACCCGCCGGGGAAAGGCCCACCACGAGCGGTTCCCGACTCCAGGCCCGACACCCCGTTCGAGTGACATCCCGCCCAACTCCCGCCCTACCGCCCACGGCAGCGCATAGCGTGCGCGACACCACGGCGCATTGGGGGCGCAAGCGCATGGGAGGGGTCACGATGGACGTTACGGCGGACGGGCCGAAGGCACGAGGGACGGCACGGGAAGCCGCGGCGACGGAGCCGCTGGCGCCCGAAGCGGCCACCACCCGCCTCTTCGGCGCCCGCGGCCGCCATCGCCGCCCGCGTCCCCGCAAGGTCCTCCTCGCGGCCGGAGGCCTGGCCCTGGCCGCCGGCGCCCTGAGCCTCGTACGCCTCACTCCCGACTCGGGAGTCACCGGCCTCGCCGCACCGGAGTCCGACCCCGCCCCGGCCCCCGGCACGAACACGGAAGCGGACGGCGCGACGAACGCCGCGGCCAGCTTCCCGACGAGACAGCCGAAGGCAACCCCGACGGCCACCTCGGCCATGGGCGGCCTGGGCACGACACCGACGGCCACGACGATCGCCGTACCCATCAGGACCACTGCGGCCACTGCACCGCCGAGCGCCCGGATCCCCACATCGGTCGACACCCCGCCCGCATCCCCCGCACCGGCAACGACCGGTGCCGCACCCCGGACTCCCCCGCCTTCCGCCCGGCCGGCACCCGGCCGACCCACGACAAGCCCCCCGTCGGCCCAGCCGACCCACCACGACGAGAACACCATGTGCGTCCCGGTCATCGGTCTGTGCGTCGATCCCCTGACCACACACGACTGAATGCGACCGCCACCCCGGCGGCGCTCACTCGCCCCCGGCGGGCGCCCTCCGCGTCAGGAGCCAGGGCTCGACCACACCAAGCCCTCGCACCGGCCGCTGCCACATCGGCTGGAGCGCGAACCGGTACACCGGCGGCTCCTCGCCCTCCTTCTCGGCCGTGGCCGCGGCCTCCGCCGCCTCGGCCTCCGACGCCGGCGCTTCACCCGTTCGGATCAGCTCCTGCGCGAGCGCGCTGTCGACGAGCACGGCGTCCCGCGGTGCTATGGACGTCAGCCGGGAGGCGAGATTCACAGTCGTGCCGAACACATCGCCCATCCGGGTGGTCACCGTGCCGAACGCGATGCCGACCCGCAGCTCGGGCATCGTCTCGTCGTTGGCCATCGTCTCGATGAGCCGCAGGGCGATCTCGGCGGCGACCCCCGCGTCGTCGGCCGCGTACAGCACCTCGTCGCCGAGCGTCTTGATCAGCCGTCCGCCGCGCGCGGCCACCAGGTCGGCGGCGGTGGTCTCGAAGGCCTCGACGAGTTCGCCGAGTTCCTCCTCCTCCATGCGGCGGGTCAGCCGGGTGAATCCGACCAGGTCGGCGAAGCCCACGGCGAGGCGCCGGTCGACCATCTCCTCGTCGTCGGCGGCCTGGATGACCCGGCCGGCCGAGGCGGCGAGCTGACGGCGCCAGACATAGACGAGGAACTCCTCCAGCTCGGGCAGGAGCAGCTCGATGATCGGGTACGTCACCTCGGTGCGCGTCATGCCGGGTTCCGGGGGCTCGGTCAGGCCCTCCAGGAACGAGTCGATCTGCCATTCGGCCAGCCGGGCGGTGGTCTGCCCGGTGGACCGGGCCACCTGCACGGCCATGGCCTCGCTGAGCAGCCCCGCCTCGACGAGACCGGCCAGCCGCCGCAGCGCCAGTACGTCGGCCTCGGTCAGCGCCTTGGCCTGTCCGATGTCGGCGAAGCCCATGGCCCGCCAGAAGCGGGACGCCAGCTCCATCGAGACGCCGGCGCTGCGGGCCGCCTGAAACGGGGTGTAGCGCCGCTCGGCGCCGAGGATGAGCTGTTCCAGACGCAGCGCGAGCGGATCCTCGCCGGGGTCGGCGGCGTGGGGGTCCACCCGGCCGTCCGCGCCCGCGCCGGAGCCCGTGTCGTCGACGGTCACGCCTGCTGCCCTTCCGATCTGCCGCGGTCAGTATCGACCGGCCTTCACTTTACGGCAGGTGTGCGCCAGCTCACTCCGTAAGAGAAAGCCGACGGTGCCCTGCCGGAACCGGTGCGGTGCCCGGTGTCTTCACGGCCCGTCCGCCGGGCCCGATGCGCTCAGGCCGGCCTCAGATGCACGATGTCGCCCGCACCCACGGGCTCCTGCACCCCCTCCCGCGTCGCCAGCACCAAACGCCCGTCACCGTCGATCGCGACGGCCTCGCCGGTGATCGTCCGGTCGCCCGGCAGCTCGGCCCGTACGTCTCTGCCCAGCGTCGCGCACCCCGCCGCGTACGTCTCCTGGAGCCCGCTGACCACGGGGTCGCCCACCGCGGCCCGCCAGCGCCCGTACCAGTCCTCCAGGGACCGCAGGATGCCCCGCAGCAGGGGGTCCCGGTCCGTGCTCACCGCCCCGGCCAGCACCAGCGAGCCCGCCTGGGGCACCGGCAGCTCGTCCGCGCGCAGGGTGACGTTGATGCCGACGCCGATGACCACACCGGCGTCCCCGGCGCGCTCAGCGAGGATGCCGCCTGCCTTGCGTTCCTCGCCGCCGACGGTCACCAGCAGGTCGTTCGGCCACTTGAGTGCCGTGTCGACGCCCGCCGCCCGGGACAGGCCCGTCGCCACGGCGACGCCGGTGAGCAGCGGCAGCCAGCCCCATCGGGGCACCGGCACCTCGGCCGGGTTCAGCAGCACGGAGAAGAACAGACCCGAGCGCGGCGGTGCCGTCCAGTTCCGGTCCAGCCGTCCCCGGCCGGCCGTCTGCTCCTCGGCGACCAGGACCGTGCCCTCGGCGGCCTTGCCCGCGGTGGCCAGGTCGACGAGGTCGGTGTTGGTGGAGCCGGTTTGCTGCACCACCTCCACGGCGCGCCACAACCCGCCGTCCCGCAGCAGCCCGCGACGCAGCGCGGCGGCGTTGAGCGGCGGGCGCTCCAGGTCGGACCAGCGGCTGTCGTCTGATGCATCTCGCGGCGTCATGCAAGCCACCCTAGGTGTGGTAAACGCCGCACTGCCGATTGGTAGGCCCCCCACTACTCTACGGATGAGTAACCGTCCCCCCTTTTGAGCAGGCAGGGAGCGCCATCCCGATGTCCGAGCCGGAAGAGCGTCACGAGATCCAAGAGACCCCTGGGATCGACATCCACACCACCGCGGGCAAGCTCGCGGATCTCCAGCGCCGCATTGAGGAAGCGACGCACGCCGGCTCCGCACGCGCCGTCGAAAAGCAGCACGCCAAGGGCAAGTTGACGGCCCGTGAGCGGGTCGAGCTGCTGCTCGACGAGGGGTCGTTCGTCGAGCTCGACGAGTTCGCCCGGCACCGCTCCACCAACTTCGGGCTGGAGAAGAACCGTCCCTACGGCGACGGTGTCGTCACCGGGTACGGCACCGTCGACGGCCGTCCGGTCGCCGTGTTCTCGCAGGACTTCACCGTCTTCGGCGGTGCGCTGGGCGAGGTCTACGGCCAGAAGATCGTCAAGGTGATGGACTTCGCGCTGAAGACCGGCTGCCCGGTCATCGGCATCAACGACTCCGGCGGCGCCCGCATCCAGGAGGGTGTGGCCTCGCTGGGCGCGTACGGCGAGATCTTCCGCCGCAACACCCACGCCTCCGGTGTCATCCCGCAGATCAGCCTGGTCGTCGGCCCCTGCGCGGGCGGCGCGGTCTACTCGCCGGCCATCACCGACTTCACGGTCATGGTCGACCAGACCTCGCACATGTTCATCACCGGCCCGGACGTCATCAAGACGGTCACCGGCGAGGACGTCGGCTTCGAGGAGCTCGGCGGCGCCCGCACCCACAACTCCGCCTCCGGCGTGGCGCACCACATGGCCGGGGACGAGAAGGACGCCATCGAGTACGTCAAGCAGCTGCTGTCGTACCTGCCGTCCAACAACCTCAGCGAGCCCCCGGCGTTCCCGGAGGAGGCGGACCTCGCCCTCACCGACGAGGACCGCGAGCTGGACACCATCGTGCCGGACAGCGCGAACCAGCCGTACGACATGCACGCGGTGATCGAACACGTCCTGGACGATGCCGAGTTCTTCGAGACGCAGTCGCTGTTCGCGCCGAACATCGTCACCGGTTTCGGCCGGGTCGAGGGCCGCCCGGTCGGCATCGTCGCCAACCAGCCGATGCAGTTCGCGGGCTGTCTCGACATCGACGCGTCCGAGAAGGCCGCCCGCTTCGTGCGCACCTGCGACGCCTTCAACGTCCCGGTGATCACCTTCGTCGACGTCCCCGGCTTCCTGCCCGGCGTGGACCAGGAGCACACCGGCATCATCCGCCGCGGCGCCAAGCTGATCTACGCCTACGCCGAGGCGACGGTCCCGCTGATCACGGTCATCACCCGCAAGGCCTTCGGCGGCGCCTACGACGTCATGGGCTCCAAGCACCTCGGTGCCGACCTCAACCTCGCCTGGCCCACCGCCCAGATCGCCGTCATGGGCGCCCAGGGCGCGGTCAACATCCTGCACCGGCGCACCATCGCCGAGGCCGAGGCCGGCGGGGAGGACCTGGACGCGGTGCGCGCGCGGCTGATCCAGGAGTACGAGGACGCCCTCCTCAACCCCTATGTCGCGGCCGAGCGCGGCTACATCGACGCGGTGATCATGCCGTCCGACACCCGCGGCCACATCGTCCGCGGCCTGCGTCAGCTGCGCACCAAGCGGGAATCCCTGCCTCCGAAGAAGCACGGCAACATCCCCCTCTAGGCCTGCTGGGAGCCGCCATGAACATCAAGGTCCTACGGGGCAACCCGACACCGGAGGAGCTGGCCGCCGCCCTGGCGGTGGTCCGCGCCCGCGCCGCGGCCGAGGCAGCCCTGCCGCCCGGCGCACCGGCCCCCCGCGACTCCTGGTCCGACCCGGCCCGCGTCGCGTCGCAACGGCTGCCGCAGCCGGGGCCGACGACATGGGCGCGTACGTACTGGCCCGGTTAGAGCGTCGTTGCCAGGACTTCGGCCATCACCTCGTACCCCGCGTCATTGGGATGCAGGTGATCGCCGAAGTCGTACGACGGCCGCAGCCGGTCCGGATCCGCCGGATCGGCCAGCGCCCGGTTCAGGTCCACCACCGCGTCGTACTCCCCCGAGCACCGGATCCACTCGTTCAGCTCGTGACTCACCTTGGCCGCGCGCTCACCCCAGTGGTCCGAGCCCCCGAACGGCAGCAGGGTCGCGCCGATCACCCGCAGCCCCGCCGCCCTGCCCTGCCGTATCAACTCCCGGTGCCCGGCGATGAGTTCCGCCGCCTCCAGCACCGGCGCCGGCTTGTACGTCGGCTGCTCGTCCGTCTCGCTGAAGCCGATGTCGTTGAGGCCGAGCAGAACGACGAGGGTGTCCACCCCGGGGTGGTCGAGGACGTCCCGGCGCAGTCGGTGGACGCCCTTCTCGCCGTACCACGCCGAGTCGTTGAGCAGCAGGTTCCCGCCGATCCCCGCATTGAGCACGGGCCGCCCCGTGCGGCAGGCGAGCGCGTCCGACCACCGCCGGTTCGCGCCCACCGTCGAGCCGAACCCGTCCGTGATCGAGTCGCCGAAGAGCGCGACGGCGTCCGCGCGGGCGGCGTCGACCTCCACCGCCGTCAGGAAGTACCAGGACTCGCTCACCGCGTCGAAGCCCTCACCGCCGAGGTCCGCCGTCAGGTCGCCCGCGCCCCGGTAGCCGGCCGTGAAGGCCTGGGCGTGGAAGGCCGCGGGGCCGGTCGCGGCGTCGAAGTACAGGGTGACGGTCACCGAATCCCCGGCCGCGACGGGGAGTCGGACGTCATCGCTGACGACCTCCCCGCGCGCGGGTATCCCGACCTGCGCGCCGCCCCCGAAGGTCAGCCTCGTGAGCGACCCCGGCCGTACGCCGGCCCCGTCGGCGGTACGCCCCACGCTCGCGCCCGCGACCCAGACCGGCGAGGTGCCATAGGCGTGGGAGAGCCGCACCCGCACCCGGCCACCGCCCGCCGACAGCCGTACGACCTGCCGCACCGACTGACGCCAGAAGCCCTCGCGGGACCAGTTGGGCGTGAAGCCCTCGCTCGGTGACTGAGGTGCCGCGGTCCAGGAAGTGGTGAACATGATGCATCCCCCAAACGGAACTGGAATCCCTTTAGCTAATGGAACCGTAGCACCGTTTGGGGAGAAGTTGAGTATGCGTACTCAGGCGCCGCCCCGAATCCCCGACGGACGATGGAAGGCATGCTGTGGTCCGACCCCGAGAACGAGCCGCCCAAAGAACTGCGCGACATGCAGGAGATGTTGCGGCGGCTGGGCGTTCTCATGGCGCTGGCCATGGTGCTGACGATGATCGTGCTCGGACTGAGGTGAGTCCGGCCGGATGCGCCGATACGCTGACCGCATGACTGATCAGCCCCGCCGCCGGCTCGTCCTCGCCTCCCAGTCCCCCGCCCGCCTCAATCTGCTCCGCCAGGCGGGGCTGGCCCCCGAGGTCATCGTGAGCGGCGTCGACGAGGACGCCGTCAGCGCGCCCACCCCCGCCGAGCTGGCGCTGGCCCTGGCCGAGGCGAAGGCCTCCGTCGTGGCGGCGAAGCCGGAGGTCAAGGGCGCGATCGTGATCGGCTGCGACTCGGTCCTCGACCTGGACGGCGAGCCCCTGGGCAAGCCGGCCGACGCCGAGGAGGCCACCGCCCGCTGGAAGTCGATGCGCGGCCGGGCGGGCACGCTCCAGACCGGCCACTGCGTCTACGACACCGCCACCGGCCGGTACACCTCCGCCACCGCCTCCACGATCGTCCGCTTCGGCGAGCCGACCGACGAGGAGATCGCCGCCTACGTCGCCTCCGGCGAACCCCTCTACGTCGCCGGTGCGTTCACCCTCGACGGCCGCTCGGCCCCGTTCATCGACGGCATCGACGGCGACCACGGCAATGTGATCGGCATCAGCCTGCCGCTGGTACGGCGACTGCTCGCCCAACTGGGCATCGGCATCACGGAGTTGTGGGCGCCGGCGGAGGGGTGACCGAGTCGGCGGGCTCCTCCGGGGCCGCCTGGGCGTCGTACGTCATGAGGAGCAGCACTATCAGGGCGAGTACGACCATCATGAACAGGAACGCCGTCCAGCCCACCAACCCCCAGGCGAACGCGCCCAGCAGCCCGTGCACCACGGCCGCGCTGATCAGCAGGATGCGACCGAGGCCGACCGGGGCGCGGTCGCGCACCGCGACCAGCAGGGCGACCAGGCCGCACAGCGCGAAGTAGGCGGCGAAGACGAGTCCGCCGATCTTCGAGGACATCGACATCACGTCGGAATCCAGGCCCGCCAGGGACATGTCCTGACGGTCGACGACGGTCCCCAGGATCCAGTTCAGCCCCGCGATGCCGAGCGCCTCCACGAAGAGCACAACCGCCACGACCCACGCCACCGGCCTGCGCACCACCGACCCCCACCCACTTCCGAGCTCGCGCTGTTACCCCAAGTACGTACGAGACATCGCGAACGCTACTAACGGGTAAACCCCGGGACAAGGGTTCGGGGGATGGCAAAGATGCATTGGGCCATTCGTAGGGATTCCACAAAGAAACCGAGTGGCCCGCAGCACGTGATGACAGAGACCTTGACCACAGGGGAGAGCTAGGGTTTTCCGGGAGAGACCTGCGTACCGTGGCGCGACAAGGGATTTCGCAGGTCGGGCGAGCCTGGAATCACGCTCCGTGTGGGCAAGCTCACCACTGGGGACGGGTCGAAGTGTCGTGTCGGCAGTCCCTAAACTCGGCTTGTTTCAAGGAGGGAGCCTCAATCGTGCGCAAGGTGCTCATCGCCAACCGTGGCGAAATCGCTGTCCGCGTGGCCCGGGCCTGCCGGGACGCCGGTATCGCGAGCGTGGCCGTCTAC